>CAMCHO010000222.1 GCA_945874455.1 Opitutus sp. GAS368
ATGCGGGGCAAGGGCGAAGGCATCCTCGCCAACGGCCAGTAGGCGATCGGGCGCGTCGCGCTTGCGTCCCCGGGCTGCGCGCGTCGAGCATTCCGCCATGTTGACCAAGGCCGAACTCCAGCGCCTCCGCTCCCTGCGCGAAAAAAAAAACCCGCGAAGCCCTCGGTCTTTTCATCGTCGAGGGCGAAAAAGTAGTCACCGAACTCCTCGCCGCGAAGTTCCCCTTCACCGAAATCTACGCGACGCCCGCTTGGTCCCACGCGTTCGTTGAGGACGCGGCGCCTCTGCCGCGTCGGATCGAAATCACCCCCGACGAAATGGCCCGTATCAGCCATTTCGCCACGCCGTCAACTGTCCTCGCCGTCAGCCAAATTTCCCGCCTACCGCTCGCGCCCGGCACCCTCGACCGCGGCCTCACCCTCGCCCTCGACGGCGTGCAAGACCCCGGCAATGTCGGCACCCTCCTCCGCGTGGCCGACTGGTTTGCCTTCGACCGCGTCGTCCTCTCGCCCGACTGCGCCGATCTGTTTCATCAGAAAGTCATTAACGCCAGCATGGGCTCCTTCGCTCGCGTGCGCACGCACACCGCCGACCTCGCCCCCGCGCTCGCCGCCACCACCGCCCCCATTCTTGGCTGCGACCTCGCCGGCGAAGATGTCCACGCACTCCCAGCCCTCCCCAACGCCATCGTCGTGATCGGCAGTGAAGGCCGCGGCCTGTCGCCCGCCGTCGCCGCGCGCGTGACCCGCCACGTGACCATTCCGCGTCTCGGCGGTGCCGAATCGCTCAACGCCGCCATCGCCGCCGCCATCGTCTGCGACAACCTTCGCCGCGCTCAGACCCCAGCGTAGCGGCGAGCGCCAGCGAGCCGAACTTCGCCCTCCGCCCTCCGCTCACCGTAGCGGCGAGCGCCAGCAAGCCGATCACTCCTCAGCGATCTTTCGAACCGCTCTTCTTCCCACCGCCCTTGTCGCTACCACTGCCGCCGAGGCTGTGAAAAATCGTGCCCGCCAGCACGCCCACCGCGAGCACGCCGAAATAAATCAACGCCGCCGAACCGTGCACCGGCTTCTTGTCCGTCCAACCCGCGATCGGAAACCGAAAATCAATCTCGTGCGTATTGTTCATGCCTACGTAAAGCATGACGAAGAGGATTCCGAGCAACAGGAAGGTCTTGAAAACAGCTTTGATCATCGTGCGCGCAACGTAGGACGCCCACGCCGCACTTGGCGAGCACGCAAAGTCCCCGCGCGCGTTACAATGGGCGCACGTCAACGCTGCGCCCGTTCCCATTCCCAGCCCTCCGCCAACAGGCAACCGGCCAACGCATCACTTCAAGCCCGCCGCCGCCGCGATATCGTCCCACGCATAAAAGTGAAACGTGCGGTCCGTCGACATCGCGACAAACAGCCCGCCCGGAAATCCCGGCAACGGCACGTTGGTCACATCGCTCCCGTCGCTCTCCCGCGTCGAGAGCCGCACGCTTTTCAGTAGGGGATGGTCGTGCGGTTTCCCGGTCGTGCCCGCCCGCGGGAAAATCCGAAACGTGTCTGCCTGTTGATTTGAAACCACGACGTAGCCCGCGCCACCAGCCTGCGGATAGATCGAAATCCCTTCGAGGTCGCTGACAAAACCCGTCGTGCCGAACAGCGCGAGTTCTTGCCCCGCTTCCGCCGCATCCGGATCGGCGCGGTATTTGTGCACGCCGTGCTGCTCGTCGCTGGCGTAAACGTAACCGAGCTCGGCATCGACCGCGATTGCCTCAATCTCCTTCTTTCCACTGTAGCGGCCAAACGCCCTTACCTTCGTCATTTTCACTTTCCCCGTGCCATCGTCTTCGAGCCGATACTGCCACAGATAGCCGTCCGCCGGCCCGCTCTTGCCGCCCACGATCACGAAAACCACCCCGTCACCCGGCCGCCGATACAGCGCCACCCCCATCGGCGCGCGCGCCACATCGCCGTCGAACACCCGGAGGTCGCCCTTGTCCAGCGGCGCGAGGTCCGGCAACCGAAACACCCGCAGCCGCTGCATTTCACGCTCCGTCGTGACCGCGATATCGGTGGGTTTCCCCGCGAGCATCAAGCCCGCGACAATATCAACATTGTTCGGCCGTTTCAGCGTCGGCGTCTGCGCCACAATCTTGCCCGCAAGATCAAATGCGTAGAGCGCGCCCGCCGTGTCTTTGTCGGTGCCGACTACGAGGCTCTTCGCTGGTTCGGCGCGGTTGATCCAGATCGCCGGATCATCGGTGTCGTGCGGCAGCGCCACCGTCACGACCCGCGGCTTCACGGCCTCATTGGTCGCATCCGGATCGGATGCGACCGGCTGCGCGCACCCCGCGAGCACGCAACCAACCATCAAAGCGCAGATCCATCGCATCCGGCCAAGAATTCCTCAGAGTTTCCAACGCACGCCGAAATTCGCGCTGATGCCGTATTCCTCAAACTGCACGAAGCGACCCGCGCTCTCGGCGAAATGCACCCGGAAGGCTTCGTTGGTGACGTTCAGCACTTCGCCAATCAACTCCCAGTTGCGGTTCAGTTTGTAGCTCGTCGTCAGGTCGAGCTGCGTGAAGTAGTCCACGTAACGGTCCTCGGTGACATTGCCACCAAGCGGCTCGTCTTCGCGGAGACGCGGCGAGCGGAAATTCACCGCCGCGCGGATAAAGAATCCGTTCTTCTCGTAGGTAAGCGCAACGTTCCCAATCCGGCGCGACTGCCCGATGAACGGCAGCTTCTCGCCGGGCCGCGTCGGGAAATTAGCCGACGAGGTCGCGACGGTGTAGTTGGTGAAAACCCCGAGACCGTTGAACGGCGCGGGCAAAGCGGTGAACTGCTGCTGGTAGGCCAGCTCCAGTCCGGTGATCTGGCCCCGGTCGCCGTTCGCAAACGTGCTCAGATCGTAACCCGTCGACGCGTCCGCTCCCGGCAGCGTGCGCTGATAGGTGAAGTTCTTGATGTCCTTGTGAAACACCGACGCCGACACCGAACCCAACGAGGCGAAGTAGTGCTCGATCGACGCATCCCAGTTCATCGATGTCAGCGTTTTCAGGTCGGGATTGCTCTCGGTCACGAGCCGGCTGTCGTCGTTGATCGTGCGGCGCAGCGCATTTTCCGCGAACGAGGGGCGAGCGTACGTGTTACTCCACGCCGCCCGGGCGACCGTTTTCGGTGCGAGTGTGTAGGTCAGGTAAACCCCCGGCAGGAAATTATCCGAATTCCTGCCCCGCGTGCCGGGAGTTGCCGTGATGATCGCTCCGGTCGTCTTGATCACATTGCCCTGCGTCTCGAATTTCGTGTGCTCATAGCGTGCTCCGGCCATGAGACTCAGCCGATCCTTGGTCACCCCGCCCAACGCGTAGAGTGCCGTCACATCTTCGTTCGCGGTCCAGTCCGAACCGAGACTCGTGATGACATCGCGCGTGGCGACGTAGGCACTCTTGTTGTCGATAAACGCGGTCGTAAATTTCGCCGCACTGAGGCGAGGTCCCGTCAGGTAAGCATAATCTGCAGACGTCTGCTCCTCTGCGAGCGATTGAAACGTGTAGCCCGCTGGCGCGGCATAGTTGATCTGCTCGACCTCCTGCTGCTTCTCCTTGGCGCGAAACTGGGCGCCCACCTTCACGGTGGCCGGCAGCGAACCCGCCAGCGTAAAACGGTTGCGCGCGTTTCCGCCCACATTAAATTCTTTCTCGTAGCCCGTCGCCGGCGCGCTGCGCAGCCGGTTGAACTCATTGAACGACGCCGGATCGCGGATCGGTGTGCCCGCCGTCTGGGTCACCAGCGGATTGTAGATGCCGTTCGCAAACGAGTAGGTCCAGTCCGTGCCGCGCGCCGACTTGCGGAAGATCGTGACATTCTCCGGCCGGCTCTCGGTGCCTTCACTGTAAGCGGCCCGACCGTCAAACTGCCAGGTGCCGCGCGTCACTTCGCCCCCGCCGCTCACCGTATAAATTTCCTGCTCCTTCGCCCGCACGCGGAGCTGTTTCGCCTCACGGCGCACCCCCGTCACCGTGGCGCTCGTCGGCGTCAACGCCGTCAGCGTGCCTTCGGAAAACGGAATCGTCGTGATCTGCCGGATCTCCGCATCCGTGAAACTCGAATACAATCCGCGCACAAAGAACGATGACTCGCGGTCGGGCTTGAACTCGATCGCCCCGTTGGCGCCGTAGCGCGTGCGGGTCAGATTGTAAGCCCGGTAGTTGATATCGTTGTTGAAGAACGCCGTCTGGCCAGCCGCTCCCGGCACGGGCCGCAGCGTCCACGCCCCGCCGACTTCGTAATTATCCGAACCCATGCGACGGTTCTGCCACGTCGGGGAAAAAATCACGCCGACGCGACCGTCGTTGAACGTATCGGCATACGTGCCGTTAAACTTGCTGCTCAGGCGATCACGCAGGTCGTTGTATTGGCCCTGCGCGGAAAACTGCACCTGACGCTCCTTTAGATCGAAGGCACTGCGCGTCTTTAGATCCACGCGTCCACCGAGTCCGTCCATCTCCTTGTCAGGGGTCGCGACCTTCGCCACTTCGATCGCGCCGAGCGCGTCGGACGGAATCACATCGAGCGGCAGCGTGCGGTTGCCGCGGTCGGGGGTGGCCACGCTGACCCCATTCAACTGCACCGTATTGAGATCGGGCTTGATGCCGCGCACCACGATGAAACGCCCCTCGCCTTGGTCGCGATAGAGCGCGACGCCAGGAATGCGCTGGATCGACTCGGCCGCATTCTGGTCGGGGAAACGACCGATGTCATCCGCTGCCACCAGATTGGTCAGCGTCTCCGCCGCACGCTGCTGGTTGATCGCCCGCGCGGCACCGACCGATGAGCCTTCAATCACAAATTTTTCGAGGCGCACGGTAGAATCCCCGACCGCTACGTCCGCCGATGCCGTGCCCGCCGCGGTCACCGTCACCAACTGCGTCGCCTCGGGATATCCCACATAGCTCACGACCACGCTGCGCGCGCCGGCCGGCACGTTCACCAGCACGTAGTCGCCGCTCTGCCCTGCAAACGTCTCGAGCGCCGTACCCGCGACGGTCACGCGGGCTCCCGCGAGCGCGAGGCGCGATTTGCCGTCGGTCACCCGACCGGCAATCGAGCCCGTGGGGACAGACTGCGCGAGCAGCCCCGGCACCATTGAGATGACTAGAAACAACAAGGCGGTGAACTTACGGTGACATTTCATAGAATTTCGAACGTGGCGACCGCCGCGAACGTCCGTCAATCGCCCGTTCATTCCGTCGCGAAATATTCACCCGTCCGTGACCTGACCGTGACAAAACCCGCCTTCTCCGCCGCCTCACTCCCGCCCACCCTGTCAAAAACCAAGTATCACGTAATCCGTGACACTTTTTTCTGTGGGGCCTTCGCCGCATTTTCTCCTTTGCACCCACCGCGCCGTCTGCGCGAGCCTCGTCACCATGTTTGCCGACCCCGCCGCGCTCGACACCGCCGATCCTCTCGCTCGCTTTCGCGCGGAATTTTTCCTCCCACCCGGGAAAATCTATCTCGACGGCAACTCCCTCGGCCTCCTCTCGCGCCGAGCTGAAGCTCACCTCGCCCGCGTCATTGCCGATTGGCGCACGCTGGGCATCGAGGGCTGGACGGCCGCCGCGCCCCCCTGGCTCACGCTCGCCGAAACCATCGCGGAAAAAATCGCCCCGCTCCTCGGTGCCGCACCCGACGAGATTTGTCTCACCGGCCAGACCACCGCCAATCTTCACCAACTTCTCGCGACGCTGTATGCTCCCGGTGGGACAGGCTTTCCAGCCCGTGGCCCGTGTGACCACGCACACGGACCGAACACTCCTTGCCCCGCTCCCCGCTCCGTGATTCTCGGCGACGCCCTCAACTTCGCCTCCGATTCCTACGCGCTCCACTCCCACCTGCGTCTCCGCGGTCTGGATCCCGCCCAGCACCTGCGCTTCATCCCCTCGCGCGACGGGCGCGTGCTCCGGCTCGACGATATCCTCGAGGCCTTCGCCGCCCCCGACATCCAACTCGCCGTGCTCCCCGCCGTCGTGTTCACGAGTGGCCAACTCCTCGACGTCACCACGCTCACGCGCAAAGCCCGTCAGCGTGGCATCATCATCGGCTGGGATCTCTCGCACAGCATCGGGGCCGTCCCGCACTCCCTCGGCGGCGAATCCGGCCCCGACTTCGCTTTTTGGTGCCATTACAAATGGCTCAACGCCGGCCCCGGTGCCGTCGGTGGACTTTTTCTCCACCGCCGTCACCACGCGCTGGCCCCCGGCCTCGCCGGCTGGTGGGGCGTCCGCGCCGACCGCCGCTTCGCCATGTCGCCACACCACGAGCCCGCCGCCGGTGCCGCCGCGTTGCACATCGGCACTCCGCATATCCTGTCACTCGCCCCTCTTCTCGGTTCACTCGAACTCATCGCCGAAGCTGGCGGCCTCTGCGCGCTGCGCGCCAAATCCCTCGCCCTCACCGATTTTCTCCTCGCGCTCATTGACCGCGATCTCGCCCCGCTCGGCTTCGCGGTCGTCACGCCGCGCGGCGCACCGGCCCGCGGCGGGCACCTCGCGCTTGCGCATCCCGAAGCGTGGAGACTGTGCCAAGCCCTCAAAGCCGCGCACGTCGTCGCCGATTTCCGCGCCCCCGACCTCATCCGCCTTGCCCCTGCGCCGCTTTACACGAGCTTCACCGACTGCGCCGATGCCATCGCCCGCCTGCAAACCATCGCCCTAACCCGCGCCCACGAATCTTTCCCCGAAAGCCGAGCCCTCGTGACCTGAAACGTTTGTCACGTATTACGTGACAAACCTCCGCCGCCCTTTTCCGACTTCACCATGCCCCTCATCGACATCACCCACCCGCTCTCCAACGCCACCGCCCCTTGGCCCGGTGACACCCGGTTCCACTTCGAATTCGCCCAACGCATGCGCGACGGCGCCGCGTGCAACGTCGGTCGTTTCACCAGCGGTATCCACAGCGGCACGCACATGGACGCGCCGCTCCACTACAATGACGCCGGTCTCTCCATCGACCAGCTCGACCTCGACATTCTCCTCGGCCCGGCACGCGTTTTCCTCGCCCGCGACACGATGGTCCTCACCCGCGAACACTTCGCCGGTCTCGATGCCCGCGCCACGCCGCGCGTGCTCGTGCGCACCAATCACTGCGACGATAAAACCACCTTCCCCGCGCGCATCCCGACACTCGCCGCCGATGTCCCCGCGTGGCTCGGCGCACAAGGCGTCCGCCTGATCGGCCTCGACCTCCCCTCCGTCGATCAAACCGACGACCCCTCGATGCAGATCCACCACCGGCTCGACGCCGCCAATATCATTATCCTAGAAAACCTCGATCTTCGCGCCGCCGCCCCCGGCACCTACGAACTCATCTGTCTCCCGCTCAAACTCGCCGGCGCCGAAGGCTCCCCCATCCGCGCGCTCCTGCGCACGCCATAGACACGCGAGTCGTGTTGCGTCGGCCCATGACAACCCTCTCCCCCACTCCCGCGATCCGCACCGTGCAGGCGGACTTGGACCGACCGGATCACCAAGCAGCAGTCGTGGCGATGGTGGATGCCTATTCACGCGACCCGATGGGTGACGGTGCTCCCCTTTCCTCCGACGCGCGCGAACGCCTCATCCCGGGCTTGCGAACCCATCCCACGACGCTCGTTTTTCTCGCCTATGACGGCGATCACCCCGTGGGCGTGGCCGTATGTTTTCTGGGCTTTTCGACCTTCGCCGCCAGACCGCTCGTGAACCTGCACGATGTATCCATTCTCCCGACGCACCGCGGTCGCGGCGCTGGACGCGCCCTGCTTGCCGCCGTCGAAGCCAAGGCACGCGAGCTCGGCTGCTGCAAACTCACGCTGGAGGTCCTCGA
>CAMCHO010000223.1 GCA_945874455.1 Opitutus sp. GAS368
ACCGTCAGCTGCGTCATCGGGTCTTCACCCCACGGCTCGGACTGCATCGTCCACGGATAACTTGTGTCGCCGTCGATTACGGTCCCGCTCGACGAGGTTTGGTTGATTTCCCCGGTGACGATCAGTTCGTTGATCATCCGCTCGGCGACGCGCATGGCGGCGGCTTTGCGTTGGCCGAGGAGACCCGCGCGGCTGGAGATACTCATGCCCTGCATCGCGACCGGGATCACGATCGCCATCAACAAAAGCGCCGCCAATACCTCGATGAGGGTGAAGGCGCGACGGCTGTGGCGGGTGAGGTTAGTTCGCACTGGCGGGGCGAATTTCATAACCGAGCCGATTGGCAGTTTGCACCACTTCGAGGGCGTTTTCGTTACTCGTGCCCTGACGTAAGATGATTTTGCGTACGCTCGACTCATCGTAGAAACCGTCGGGCGTAAAGCGGATGACCGGCAGTCCGTCCGTGAGGCCCAGCCTTTCGTCGTCTTGTTCCGAAAGGGCCGGCGTATCACTGGCGGGAGTGTCAAGGGTGACGGTGTCATCAGCGGTGAAGCGGGTCGCGGGTCCGCCGGCCTCGAGTTCAGTCGCAGGCACGCGCAGACCGTAGGTGGAATCCTTCGCGTTGATCCAAAGGAGCACCGGCACGCCCTCGGCAATGGCGCGGCTTTGACCGTAGTGCACCAGCGCGAGCACGCGTTTCGCTTCCGAGCTGAGCATCCGGCCACGGTAGAATGATGCCATGCTAGGCGCCACCATGGCCGAGCCGATGGCGAGGAGCACCATTACGAAGATCAGCTCGATCAACGTGAAGCCACCTTGGCCGAGACGACGGCGGGCTGAGCCGGGCGACGACGTGCGGGCTGAGCCGCGCGGAGAGTTACTTTGCCGAAATGGAGGCATTCACCACGTCGTCCTGGGTGTTGGCCTGACCGTCCGGGCCCATGGAGCGAATATCGTAGCCGCTCGCATTTACTTTGCCGGGGAATTCGTAGACGTAGGCGTGACCCCACGGATCGAGCGGGATGTCGCTCTTGAGATACGGCCCGCGCCAACCGGTGACATCGGCCGGTTGCCCGATGAGCTGGTTCAAGCCGTCTTGGCCGCGCGGATAGCTGCCGGTGTCGACCTCGTAGGCGTCGAGGGCCGTGCCGAAGGTAGCGATCTGCGTCTGCGCGGCAGTGATGCGCGCCTGCTCGGTGCGGCCCGTAAACTTGGGCAACACCAGCGCGGCGAGAATGCCGAGGATGACGAGGACGAGGAGGAGTTCGACGAGCGTGAAACCGCGGCGGGCGGAGACACGGGAGCGTTTCTTCGAATAGGTCAGTTTCATAGAGAAATTTATTTGATGTGATCTTGCAGGGAGAAAATGGGGTAAACCATACCGATGAAAATCGTGCCGATGAGCGCCGCGATCAGGAACAGCATGAGTGGTTCCGCCATCGCGACGGCACTCTTCAACTGACGGTCCAAATCGCCTTCGGTCACATTCGCGATGCGTAACAGCTCCGCGTCGAGTTTGCCGCTTTCCTCCGCGACCGAGATCATTTCCACGATCGCCCCGGGGAAAAGTGTGCGGTTTTTCGCGAGGCTCTTGCCCAGCGGTTTACCTTCTTTCACGCGATCGATTGACTCCGAGACGGCATCGACGAGCACCTGGTTGCCAATAGAGCGGCGGGCGACATTGAGCGAGCTGATCAGTGGCACACCCGCGCTGAGCAAGGTGCCGAGCATGCGGGTGAAACGCGCCATCGCGAACTGCGCGAGCAGCGGGCCGACGATCCACGCCTTGAGCACGAAGCCTTCCCAAGCGCGACGACCCACGGGAGAACTGAACCAGCTCTTGAGCGAGACCCCGGCCACGACCAGACCGACCAAGACGAACAATCCGTAGCTGCGGATAATGTAGCTGGTATTAATAATCAGCTGCGTGAGCAACGGCAGTTCCGCGTTGAAACCCGCGAACACCAATTGGAACCGAGGGATGAAGAAAACCATCAGAAACACCAGTACGCCCATCGCAAGAAACAGCAAAATCGCGGGATACATGAGTGCCGCCGTGACCTTCGACTGGATGTCTTTTTCGCGCGCCTGGAAATCGGCGATCTGCGCCAGCACGACATCGAGAAAGCCTCCCGCTTCACCCGCCTCGACCATCGCCACGTAAACCCGCGGGAACGTATCGGGCGAACGCTCCATCGCCTTCGAAAGCGACATGCCGTCGATCACGAGGTCGTGGATTTCCTTCCATTTTTGCTTCGCGACCGGTTCGGCGGACTCGCGGTGCAGAATCACCAACGCACGGCTGAAGGGCACACCCGCCGCCAACAGGCTGGAGAGCAAACGTGTGAAGTTTTCCAACATCCGCGCCGTGATCTTCGGTTTGCCGCCGAGCGAGATGTTAAAACCGGCCGAGGGCTCACCGCCGCCGGCACCCGCCGCCTTATCCGCAGGATGCGCCGCCGCAGAATTTTTCGCGGACGCCGCCGCCGATTCGACGAGCTTGATCGGTTTCAGGCCACGGCCTTCAACCTGACGCATCGCTTCGTGCCGGTTGCTCGCATCGAGGAAACCTTCGGTTAACACGCCGTCGCGCTGCAGCGCCTTGTAAGCAAATTGGGGCATCGCAAGAGGCGGCTTAGATCAGTGAGCGCGGCAAGGCCGGCTGCACACTCACGGCGGCGGCGGCGCGGCTCTCGGCCGCGACCTTGTCCGCTTCCATTTCGTGCACCGTGGTGACGCTCAAGACTTCCTCGATCGTCGTGATCCCCTCCTCTACCAGCCGGCGACCATCTTCGGAGAGCGTCTTCATGCCGGCCCGCCGCGCGGAATCACGGATGGCGTCGGTCGAGCCGTTTTTCAGGATTAGCGAACGGATTTCGCTACTCGAATCCATCCACTCAAAAATCGCCCGCCGACCATGGTAACCCGTGTTGCGGCACTCGCGGCAACCGACGGCGCGGTAGACTTCCGCCTTGGGCGAGATCCCGAGCTTCATCCGGTAAACGCGCGACTCCGGCGTCGTATCCACTTTTCGACAATGCGGACACAGCAAACGCACCAGCCGTTGCGCGAGCACCGCTTCGAGCGACGAGGCGACGAGATACGGCTCGACGCCCATGTCGACGAGACGCGTGAGCGCGCCGGCCGCATCGTTAGTGTGCAACGTGGAGAAAACCAAGTGACCCGTCAGCGAAGCCTGGACGGCGATCTGCGCCGTCTCTTGATCGCGGATTTCACCGATGAGCACGACGTCGGGATCGTGGCGGAGAATCGAGCGCAGGCCGCGGGCAAACGTCAGGCCGGATTTTTCCGAAACCTGGATTTGGTTCACGCCCTTGAGCTGATACTCAACCGGATCTTCAATCGTGATGATCTTGCGCTCGGAGTCGTTAATTTCATTGAGCGCGGTATAAAGCGTCGAAGTCTTGCCGGAGCCCGTCGGACCGGTGACGAGCACGATGCCGTGGGGGAGCTCGAGCACGCGCTCCAAGCAGGTGAGCTCGCGCTCGCCCATGCCGAGGTCGCGGGCGCCGCGGAGTTTGGAATTCTGCCGCAGCAGACGCATCACCACCGCTTCACCGTGCAGCATCGGGATGATCGAGACGCGGATATCCACCTCGGCGTCTTCGATGCGAACCTTGATGCGACCGTCCTGCGGAAGACGTTTTTCCGCGATATTGAGATGACTGAGGATCTTGACGCGCGCCACGATGGCCGGCTGGAAACGTTTGATCTGCGCGGGCACCGGCACTTCCTGTAAAATACCGTCGATGCGGTAACGGATGCGCAGTTCGTCCTCAAAGGGTTCGAGGTGCACATCCGACGCGCGGAGCTCGATGGCGTCTTTCAGGACTTGGTTAACAAACCGGATGATCGACGCGTCCTCGGCAGCTTCGTCGAGGTTGTTGTCGGTGCCACCGTCCTCGTCGACCACCAGCAAACCGGCCTCGTCGTCGAGCGTATCGATGGTATCGGCACCCACCCCGAGCCGCTTCTTCATTTCCCGCTGGATCACCTCGGTCGGCGCCAGCACGGGACGGAGCCGCAGGCCCGTGAGCGCCTTCAGTCCATCGAGGGCCTGGGTCGCGAAGAGCCGACTGGTCGCGATCTCGATCTGATTGTCGACGCGCCGCAGCGGGAGCAATTCGTCGCGCAGCAGCAGGCGAGCGGGAAACAGCGAGAGCACCTGTTTGTCGGGCTCGAGTTCGTCGAGCGCGGCGTAGCCGACGCCATATTCCTTCGCGAGCCACCGCAAGACGCGCTCTTCAGTGAGCGCGTCGGCGGGACGATGCTGCGCGAGAAATGCGCGCGCATCAGTGGTCGTGAGCTGTCTGGCCGCGATCATGCGGCCGAGCAGTTCGGGCACAGCGCTGCTGGCGCTGCCTAGGGGGGACGATTCGGTCAGCACAGGGGTGAGTTTCCGGCTTAGGGCAAAAGGCCAAACATAACCGCGACCGCCTCTTGGCGAACCGAAAGCACGGCACGCAGCTCTTCCTGCGCTTTGGAGACCTTCGCCTCGTTCTGCTTGCGCACTTCACGCAGCCGCTCGAGGCGGGATTTCAATTCGGCATCCGGCAACTTATCCATGATCGCCGCGCGCAAGGAATCTTGCTCCGGGTTGCCCGAAGGGCCGCCACGACCGCCGCGACTGCTCGGGCCGCCAGGTCCGCCGCCAGGGCCACCGGGGCCACCCCCAGGACCGCCAGGGCCGCCCCGCCCCATACCGCCGCCCGCACTACGGCGAATCTCGCTCAGTTTAGTGAGGCGCTCGGAGATCAGCGCCCACTCGGCGTCATCGGTCACGCCAAACTGCTCGCGCAGGCGCTCCTGCATCTGCGCAGGATCGAAATTGCCACGGCCGCCTTTACCGCCGTTGTCGCCGCCACTGGCGTTGTCACCGCCACGCTGACGACGACTGCCATTTTGATCGTTGGGGGCGGCGTTTTGCGCGAAAACACCCACGGAGAACGCACTGACGGACGCCAAGAGGGACATAGCGCGAAACAGGCGGTGGCTAGAGCAGCGCACCACAGGCACAAACGAGACGGAGCGTGAGATCGATTTCATTGGGGACGTCCACGTTGCAGCACGCGCGCCAGCCATGTAAATACTTATCTCATAATGATTTCTAAGCTATTTCTGCGCAGAGTTTGCGCACCTCGCGACCCGAGTGCGCAGAAATTGCGCAGCGCCGGCGATGCGTCGGGCTAAAAAAGAGCGAGCGGTGAACCACACGACGCATCGCCCGCTCGTTCTTGTCCTCACAGCCGTAACCAGGCGTTAGTCGCTCAATCGGTCGCGGTCGGTTGCGAAGCCGTGGCCGCACCGCGGCGGACACCGGCCTTGGCCTCATCGATGGAGTCGAAGAACGTCCTGCCACGTGAGTCCTCAAAGCCTCTGCACTCGGTGATAGCCTCGGCCGCGCGGAGCTGGTCGTCGGTAAGAAATGTGGAAGTGCCGCGGACGTTACCGGCGGCCTGTGCGGCCTTCGCTTCCAGGGCAGCCCATTCCGCTCCGGCCTCTTCGCGAGATTTGAAGCTCTTACGGATACGGAGGCCGTGGAGCCAACCGGAGATTCTCCAAGAAATGACGCCGTTGCGATTTTCAAACCGGGTAACGTCAAATGAGCTGTCGGGCATATTAGGTTGCCACGTCAACTGGCAAATCTGCTGTCTGCCTTAGCCCGTCAGAGGTAAAAACTGGCGGAGGAGGCGAGATTTTAACGCGAACGAAAGTGGCGCTTGTAAGTGTTTTGGGAGGCAAATTCTGCATGTATACGCAGAAACCGCGCCTTCTGTTGCGAACGATCCGTCCCGTCCAATTTTCGGGGTCCGCCTCACCATCGTGTGCATTAGCGCCACTTCCGCCACGCGGCGAATCCTCGCCACAATCATTTCCCCATTCGATGACCTTGCTAACTCAATTATTCCGAAAAAGACTTAAGGGTTGCTCCGGTTCCGCCGCAAAAGCGCGGGATATGTGTCAACATCCACGATGAATATCTGGGTGTAGCTTCCTTCCTGGATGACGCTCGTGGCGGAAAAGCATATTCTATCCCCATCTGGCGAAAAGACACTGGCGGCGGGCATTGGCACATACTTGGCCTCCGGATCGGTCAGGCGCGTCGTCGTTCCTGTGGCCATTTCGGTCAGGCAAACACTGCCGTCCATGACATGGGCGACGAACCGACCATCCGGACTCCAGTTGAAGGACGATACGATGTCGCGGGAGTTTCTCGTCACCTGCCTGGTCGGCCCGCCGTTGGGTGAAACGGTCCAGAGCTGCACGACGCCGGCGTCATCTTTTTTCAGGAACGCGATGGCCGAGCCATCCGGGGCGGAGCGGAGCCAATGCCTCGGAGCGGAGACCAATCCAGGATGGCGATCTTTGTCGGTATACGTCAGGCGGCGCTGCGAGACGCCGAACGGCGGGGCCGGCCGCGTCGTGGGCGTGCCGGCCAGCGGCGCGCTTCCTTCGCGCGTCAGATCGGCCGGGAGATCGACGATGAACACATCGTTGTGATTCGAGCCGTCGGCGGCCACCACTTCGCCCTGGAAGGCCAGCGCGCGTTTTTGCCGGACGCCATCGGTGCGCTCATAGCCGTCGACCCCGACCCACGCCTCCTCGGAAGCACGGCCGATCTCATCCGAACCCGGCTCCGGGCGGTCGGCCGTGCGAGTCACCAGGACGGAGAACCACTCGCCGTCGTGATTGCGCGGGAAATATTTTGCCACCCGCACCGGCCGGTTCGGCACCGCCACACCAAGATTGCGCTGATTGCGCTCGTGCTTGGGCGCGAAGGGCGAGGCGTCCAATTTGGACAGAACTTCATCGTCGTAGGTAAACGCCACCCATTCCCCGTCGGAACTGAAGACATGGAGGTGCGAACCGCCCCGCAAGGCCCCCGGCGTGAAGGGCGGGAGGTAGTTCATGGCATCCAAGGCGCGGTATTCGCCGGGTCGGTCCACCTCGACCAAGACGCCACGGCGGCGCGTCAATCCATAGGTCCAATCCGGAGTCAGGCCTTCCGGCCCCAAGATGAAAACAATTCGTTCTTGGCGGGGATCAAAGGTCGCCACACCGCACCGTGCGCCTTGACGGCTTTCATAGAGAACGCGTTTCCGGCCGTCGCGGATGTCGACCTCCTCGATTCGTTCGCCGTCAAACTTTCCGGGGCTGCGAGTATCGTAGACGATGCGGCGACCGTCCGGGGACCAGACGTTCGCATTGGTCAACACGTGGTGGTAGGCGTCGAAGGTGAGCTGCCGGACCGCGTGGTATCTGGCCGGCGCCTCCGCGAATGACGCGGGAGCCGGTGATGATGTCGGCAGGGTCAGCAGGAGGCTCAGTGATCCAATCATCGCGTGGCAGGCCGGCTCATTCGAGCGGCTCTTTCGATTGATCCCAGATCGTCAGGTTCTTCAAATCGCGCGCCGCGTTGGGCAGGCAAAGGGCCGAGACGCAACATACGGTGAACATCAGCAGGTTCCCCAAAATCGAGGTATAGTAGGAATCGAAGACGCGCGGCATGATCCCAAACTGCACCAGCAGCGAATAGACGGTAAACATCACGGTGGCCGAAATGCCGATCACCACGGCTCTGGCATCTCCCCAACGCGTCAGCATACCGAAAAGGAAGATGCCGGAAATGCCCCCGCCCAGCAGCGCGGTGATGACGAGCACGAATTCGAGAATGGTTTTGGTCGGCGCGATGTAGAAGAGATAAGCGCCGACCGCCATCAAGACGGAGACGATCAACGATGTCACCCGCCCCGTGCGCAGGTAGTGGAG
>CAMCHO010000224.1 GCA_945874455.1 Opitutus sp. GAS368
TATCCGCCGCGGCCGGCGTCGAAGACGCGGCCCTCAATGGAGCCGGTGGCGGGGTTTTGGGCGACCACCGTGGCAGCGAGGACGGTTGCGGTGAGCACCGCGAGCCAGCGGGCGAAGATCGACGGATTTTTTTTGGTATCATTCATAGCAGAGAGCGGTGGCGGTGTGCGAGAGCGAGCTGCGAGCCGACAGGGAGTTAATGCAGGGGTGGGGTGGGGGAATGCTTGATGACCAGGCCGAGGGAAATCCTCTGCGTGGCCGGATGGCGATGAAGAGCCGACGGTCGGAAGGCACAATGGAAAATTGACGATGCCACGCGAAATCGCAGGCCGCACGGGATGGTCGCGCGCGGGTCGCAACCATAGGCAGCACGCATCGGGCTCAGTCTTCGCCAAGGAAGGCGTGCGTTTTTCGCGCGATAAAAAGATCGCAACGGCTTTAGCTCAGTGCCGTCTTCTTGTTTTCAGTTTCTAACCTCAGGTTCAATCATTCGTTCCCCATGTCCAACCACACCCTAAATCGTCGTGATTTTATTACCTTCTCTGCCATGGCTGCGGCCATGTTGGGATTTCCCGGCTGTGCGAGCCTAGCCAAGAATCCTCGTAAGCCCCGGCCGATCGCGCCCGGCGCCAAGGTGCGGGTCGCGCAAGTCGGCTGCGGCGGCAAGGGCTTCAGCGATATCATGGCGCACAAGGACGAAGAGGTCGTCGCGTTGTGCGATATCGATTGGGACACCAAGAGCCAACGGATCACGAGCAACCTCAAGAAGCTCAAGGAGTCTTTCCCGAAGGCGAAATTTTATAGCGATTTCCGGAAGATGCTCATCGAGATGGATGACCAGATCGATGCCGTCGGCGTCGCGACGCCGGACCACATGCATTTCCTGCCGGCCTACATGGCGATCATGCTGGGCAAACACGTTTACGTGCAGAAGCCGCTCACGCAGACCGTGGGCGAGGCCCGCGAGCTCCTGCGTCTGGCCCGCCTGAACGGCGTGGTCACGCAAATGGGTAATCAAGGTCACTCGATGGACGGCATCCGCCTCGTGCGCGAATGGTATCAAGCCGGCCTCCTCGGCGAAGTGCGTCAGGTCGAGATTTGGACGAACCGGCCGGTGTGGCCGCAAGGCATGCAAGAGTGGCCCACGACGGAACCGACGCCCGAGGGCATGAATTTCGACGCGTTCCTCGGACGCGCGCAGGAGCGCCCGTTCAGCAGCAAGATCCATCCGTTCAACTGGCGCGGGATCCAAGACTACGGCTGCGGTGCGCTCGGTGACATGGCGTGCCATATCATGGATGCGGCGTATTGGAATTTGGATCTCGGCGCTCCGACCAGCGTCGAACTCAAGAAGATCGACCAGAAGAGCAACGTCGCCTTCCCGAAGTCGGCGGTCGTCGAATATCAATTCCCGGCCCGCGGGAAACAGCCGCCCGTTACGCTCATGTGGCGCGAAGGTGGCGAGCTGCCCCCGAAGCCCAAGGGTCTCGAAGAACGTCCGCTTGCCAAGGGCGGCCAGCTCATCATCGGTAGCAAGGGGACCGTTTACGACGGCAACGACTACTGCAACAGCCCGCGCTTTATCCCCGAGTCCTTTCACAAGGAACTCGCCGACACCGGCAAGTTGCCGCCCAAGACGCTGCCGCGTCCGGACCCGGTGGGCAATCCGCACATCGAGTGGATCAAGGCGATCCGCGCCAATGATCGCACGGGTTGCGGTTCGAACTTCGAGTATTCGGTGCCCTTCACGGAGGCGGTCTGCCTTGGTACGGTCGCGATCCTCGTCGGCAAGAAATTCACCTGGGATTCGGCGGCGATGAAGACCTCGCTGCCGGAGGCCGACGAGCTGCTGTATCCGAAATACAACCGCAAGGGTTGGGCGATGGCGGACATGACTGCCAATATCGCCTGACGATACCGGGGCAGCGGCACGGCACTCGTGTCCGTTGCGCTGCCGCCGTCGTGAAATCCTTCCGCCCCGTCGCGTGCGCGCTGCGGGGCGTTTTTGTGTCTGATTTTCGGGCGCTGGTGTGGGGAGTAATCGTTGCACAAATGGGTGCGCCATTTCGACCGCCGCGCCGTGAATGTTTACGCTCAGATCCCGACGCTTTCGCCGATGGATCGCGTGGCTGGAATTCACCCTCGTTGATTTCCAAGGCTGTTCGGGCTGCCACGAATCCCTCCGGCGATTGGTTTAGCGGGAATCCACAGGTCGATCCAAGGCTGTGCATGAACTTCGCGAGGATCGATCGGGCGGTGCGCGCCGGGGCCGCAGCGCCGAAGGCGGCGGTGAGTGCGCGCGCGGCGGCGGTGGCGAGCGTGAGCGGCGTTTGCAAGGCGGGCGCACGCGATGCGTCCGCCCAGCGGCGTGTTTTCGCTCGCAACGTCCCGATCAGAAATTCGTCTGTTCCCGTAGACTTGCCGTTTCCAAAAACCTGCGAATGGTTCCGCGAACCAACCCTCCTTTTACTCCGTTGACCCCGCTCCCTTCCAATCATGTCGCCGGCGCCCGGGCAGTCGCCGTCTTGGTGTTTTCGTGGGTGCTGCCGGCGGCGGCGGCGTTAGCGGCTGAGGATGCGCTGGTGACGTTCAAGCGCGAGATTCAGCCGATACTGAACCAGTATTGCTATGACTGCCATGGGGCCGGGGTGGCCAAGGGCGGGGTGACGCTCGATCAATTCTCCACGACGGCGGAGCTGAAGGATCACAAGCTTTGGCTGCGGGCGCTGAACAACGTCCGGTCCAAGATCATGCCGCCGGCCGATGAGGCGCACCTGCCCCCAGCGGAGGCGGAGAAGCTGGCCTCGTGGATAAAGCGTCAGGTCTTCGAACTCGATCCGGCGGTGCCCGATCCGGGTCGCGTGACGGTGCGGCGCCTCAACCGTACGGAGTATCGCAATACGATCCGCGATCTCACCGGGATGGATTTTGATACGAAGAAGGAATTTCCGGCGGACGACTCCGGCCACGGTTTCGATAACATCGGCGACGTGCTTACGGTTTCGCCCATGCTGCTCGAAAAGTATCTCGATGCGGCGCAGACCATTGTCACGACCGTCCTGCCCCCGGGGCCGACGGAGATCGCCGAGCGCTCGGTGGCGGGCCGGCGGTTTGCGGTGGTCGAATCAAAGAAAACTGTGCCGCTGACGGCGACCGATTTGACGGCGGCGACGAGCGGATCGTCGGATGCGCTGGCGGAGTCCGCTCCCATCGTGAAGCGGCCGGCGCCGGAGACGTCGGGTGAAGGCTTAGAGCTTTCGTATTACACGCCCGTCGTCGTAGCGGCGACGCACCGCGTCGCGCACGCGGGAAAATATGAGGTCGTGCTTGATCTGCGCCCGGTTGAGCGATTCGTCGATAATCAATTTGATACCAACCAATGCCGGTTGATTTTTTCCGTGGACGGCGAAAAACGCTTTGAGCGTGAGTTTGCGCGGATGGGTGGGAAGTCCCTCTCGTTTCGCTTTGATTGCGACTGGCAGCCGGGTGAGCACACGTTTACCTGCGAGATCCAGACCGTCGGTGCGGACCGGCCGCAAGTGCGCCAGTTGCGGATGCGGATAAACGCGGTCGCGGTGCGCGGACCGCTGGCGAAAGAACACTGGGTCACGCCGAAGGATTACGGGCGGTTTTTCCCGCGCGCGGTGCCGGCGGACTTGGCGGATCGAAGGATTTATGCCGGCGAGATTTTGGGGCGATTCGCGACGCGGGCGTTTCGCCGGCCAGCCGATGAAGCCACGGTCAAGCGGCTCGTGACGCTGGCGGAAAGCGTGTTTACGCTGCCTGACACGACGTTTGAGGCGGGCATCGCCCAGGCGATGGTGGCGGTGCTCGCCTCGCCGCGGTTTATCTTTCGCGAAGAGGGCGTCGAGCCGCTGCGCGCCGGGCAGACGCATCCGTTCATCGACGAATATGCATTGGCGTCGCGGCTCTCCTATTTCTTTTGGTCGACGATGCCGGATGACGAACTGTTCCGGCTCGCTCGGGAAAACCAGCTCCGGGCGTCGCTGGCCGGGCAGGTCACCCGTCTGTTGACGCATGAGCGGTCGGGCGAATTTGTGCGGAATTTCACGGGCCAATGGCTGCAGGCGCGCGACATCACGACGGTCGTGCTCGACGACAATGCGATTTATCAGCGGGAGCATCCGCCTTCCAAAGCCTCCCTCGAATCACGGGCGACGTTTCGGCGCGTCTCGGCGATTCCCGAGGCTCAGCGTAGTCCGGAGGATGTCGCTGCGCTCGCGGAGGCTCGGAAGGCCTCCGGTGATCGCCGCACCCGCCCGACGATGGTCCCGACGCTCTCGAGCAAACTCCGCCAGGCCATGCAGGAGGAAACGGAAATGCTCTTCGAGCATCTGCTCAAAGAAGACCGTCCGCTGACTGAGCTGATCGATACCCGCTACACGTTTCTCAACGAGGAACTCGCGAAGCACTACGGCATCGAGGGCGTCACTGGCCGCGCGATGCGCAAGGTGACCTTGCCGCCCGACAGCCCGCGCGGCGGTGTGCTGACGATGGGCTCGGTGCTTGCAGTGACCTCGAACCCGACGCGCACGTCGCCGGTGAAGCGCGGTGTGTTTATCCTCGATTCGATTCTCGGTACGCCGGCCGCGCCGCCGCCGCCGAACATTCCTTCGCTCGAAGATGCGGCGAGCCCGGAGAAACTCCGCTCGATGACCTTGCGCGAGAACATGGCGTTGCACGCCACGAATCCGCTATGTGCTTCGTGTCACAGCCGGATGGACCCGCTGGGGCTGGCGCTGGAAAATTTCAACGCGATGGGTCAGTGGCGCACCGCCGAGATGAATCAGCCGATCGAGTCGGCCGGGAAACTCATCACCGGGGAAAAATTCGCGGACATCCGGGAGTTGAAACGCATCCTCGCCACCGCGCACCGGGGAGACTTCTATCGCTGCGTGAGCGAAAAACTTCTCACCTACGCCTTGGGGCGCGGGACCGAATATTACGACACCGACACCCTCGACCAGCTCGTCGCCAAACTCGAGGCCGCAGAAGGTCGCCCCTCGGTGTTGATCCGCGGGATCATCGAATCCGCGTCGTTTCAGCAGCGCCGTCGTCCCCCGAGCGCCGGCACCACCTCACTCACTCAAGTCACTCCCGCCTCTCCTGCAGCCGCCGTCCGGCGCACACTCTCGTCCCCCTGAACCATGAAAAAGCTCACCGCCCCCGCTGTCTCCGCCGCCGAACAACACCTCAATGCGATGGATCGCCGGCATTTCTTGCGCGGCCTCGGCGCATGCATCGCGCTGCCCTCGCTCGCGTCACTTGTGCCAAGTCGAGCGCTCGCCGCGGAGGCCGCGCAGGGACTTGCGACCACGGCGACTGGCGCGCCGTTGCGCACGGCGTTTGTGTATTTTCCCAACGGGGCGATTCCCGCCACCTGGTGGCCCACGGGCAGTGGAGCGGATTTTAAACTCAGCCCGACGCTCGAGCCGCTCGCGGCTCTGCGCAATCGCCTGCAGGTCGTCGGTGGACTCGACCACCTCAACGCCCGCGCCGGTGCCGACGGCGGAGGCGACCATGCGCGCGGCAACGGAGTTTTTCTGACGGGAGTGCGGCTCAACAAGAGCGCGACGGATATCCGCGCGGGGATTTCCATCGACCAGGCGATTGCGAACAAGGTCGGACATCTCACGCGCTTTCCGTCGCTTGAGCTCAGCTGCGAGACGGAGCGTCGCTCGGGGAATTGCGACTCCGGCTACGCCTGCGCGTATCAGTTCAATCTTGCCTGGCGCTCGGCGACGGCGCCGATGGCGCCGGAGTCCAATCCGCGGTTGCTGTTTGAGCGGATGTTCGGCGCTGGGGCGCACGGCGCGCGCGCGGAGAATGCGCAACGCCGGATGCAGGCGCGCCGCTCGGTGCTCGATTTTGTGAACGAGGACACGCGGCTGATGCAACGCCGGCTCGACACCACCGACCGCGACAAACTCGACCAATATCTCACGGGCATCCGCGACGTCGAAGTCCGTATTCAGAAAGCCGAACAGTTCGGTCCCAATATCGATCCCAATCAACCGACGCCCAACGGCGTGCCGCAGAGCCACGGCGAGCACATCGCGTTGATGTATGACCTGCTCGCGCTCGCCTTCAAAACGGACACGACCCGCGTCGCGACCTTCGCGCTCGCGCACGACGGCGACAACCGTTCCCACAGTGAGATTGGCGTCGTCGAAGGGCACCACGATCTCTCGCACCACCAAAACAATCAGGAGCGCATCGACAAGATTTCGAAGATCGACCGCTGGTATGCGGAGCGGTTTGCGAAGTTCCTCCAGCAACTCGAAGAGGCCCGCGACATCGACGGGAATTCGGTCCTGCACAACACGCGCATCGTCTACGGCAGTGGCAACGCCGACGCCAACCGCCACAGCCACGACAATCTTCCGGTGGTGCTCGCGGGCGGCGGCGGCGGCCTATTGCAGACCGGGCGCTACGTGCAGCACGGCGGCAAGCCGATGAGCAACCTCTTCCTCACGCTCGCCGATCAAGCGGGTGCGACCGGCCTCGAGCGCTTCGGTGATTCGACGGGGCGGCTGGGGAACGTCTAGCCCAGACGGGGGCTGATCCGTTGTTCTGAGCCCGAGATCGTGGCCATCGCTGCCTAGCGCCCGAGTGTAATGTAAAAAGTGTTACCGCCTGGCGTTTCCGTGCCTGAAGCTAGTGAACGATGAGTAACCTGACCCATTTTTATGACCCTCCGCGGCCGTCAAATGAAAGCATTGTGAACTGACACCCTACTTGACCTCTGCCCCCCTGCTCGGCCTCACGCACGCATGCCCACCCTCGCCCTTTCCGAGATAGAAACCGTCGTCCTCCTCCATGGTCTCGGCGTCGGCGGGTGGACGATGCATCGCCTCGGCTGCGCGCTCGCCCGCGACGGGTTTCACGTCGTCAACCTCTCTTACCCCTCCCGCACGGTGCTGCTCGAAACGCTAGCGCGCGACTGGTTGCCCGCCCAACTCGCCGCGCACGTCCCCGCCGCGTCGCCGCGCCTTCACTTCGTCACGCACTCGATGGGCGGCATTCTCGTGCGCGCCTGGCTCGGCCGAGCATCCCGCACCGGCCCCGTCTTCCCCGCCAATCTCGGCCGTGTCGTCATGCTCGCCCCGCCCAATGCCGGCAGCGAGGCCGCCGAACGTCTCGGACGCTCCGGGCTGTTCCGCGCCTTGCTCGGACCCAATCTCTCGCTTCTCGGCACCGCGCCGCAGCATCTGCCCCAACGCCTCGGCCCTTGGCCCACCACCGCCGAACTTGGAATCATCGCCGGCAACCGCTCGGTGAACCCGTTGGCGTCGATCTGGGTGCCCAAACCCAACGATGGCCCGGTCAGTGTCGCGGCGACCCACCTCCCCGGCGAAACCACCCATCGCACCGTCCCGGCCTCACACACCGGCATCCTTTTTCACTCCGCCACCGCTCGCGCCGTGAGCACGTTTCTTCGCACCGGCCGCTTCGACTGAGCCGCCGCCTTCGAGCCGTTTGTCATCCATTGGGGAAGTCGGACGGGTCAGTTTTTTAATGTTTGATGGCTGGCCATGCTGAGAGCTCTCCTGCGGACGAAGTGGGCGACACATTAACCATTAAAACCCCTTCCTGCTGTTCACGGCTGTTTTTTGCCTTCGGCTGTTTGACGGCGTGACGGAGCGAAGGGACGGCGCGCCGTGTGCCGCTTGGATCACGGCGCAGCCGTGGCCACCGGTTGGTTTGTCAAGAGTTCACTCATGACC
>CAMCHO010000225.1 GCA_945874455.1 Opitutus sp. GAS368
GCCGGAACGTCATCCTGTTCGCCAACGCCACGAAACTGAAGCTCGACGGCCACGATCTCGCCGACTTCACAGGTTTCCTACCGGAGTCGGTGAACTGGGGCTTCACCGTGAGCGTGAAGCGCGCGACGCTGCTCACCAAGTGGAACTACCGCGGCGAGCAGAAGGCCGTCGCCTTTCCCGACATGGGCCCGGATGCGTTTCGTTTTCCCCAGCCGCGCGTCCAGCTCGACGTGAGCCTCGACTACCGACTGGGCAAGCGGACCTCGTTCTATTTCAACCTGCGCAACGCCACGAACGAGGTGCAGAACGAATTCGCCTACGGATCCCCAACACCCCACTACGCCCGCGAATTCTACCACGGAAAATTCGGCCGCGCGTTCACCGTCGGGCTCAAGGGGTCATTCTGAGGATGCGAGCGCCACGCCTCCGATTCTTCGGCCCCTCCGGCCGCAGCTTACTCCTCGTCGGAGCACGTGGGTTCGCACGCGCTGCGCCCGCTCCCGCCACGCTCGACTTCGGCCGCGACATCCTGCCGATCCTTTCAAATAACCGCTTCCACTGTCACGGCCCGGAGGATTCCCATCGGAAAGGACCACTCCGCCTCGACACGTACGCCGGCGTGCTCGGAGCCGGCAAGAGCGGCGCCACCGCCGTGGTCCCCGGAAAAAGTAATCAGAGCGATCGGGATCTCCGTATCTCGTCCCCGGACGACGGGGACGTCATGCCGCCGCGCGGCGCAAAGGAGAAACTCACCCCGCCGCAGATCGCCCTCCTGCCGCACCCAGCCCCACCGTCGACGCACACTCTTGCCCGAACTCCATGAAGATAAAATTTACCCTCGCCGCGATCGCCGGCTCGTTTGCGCTCGCGCTCGCACCCGTCACCGCCACCTGTGCCGCCGACAGCACGCTGCCCACCGGCACGGTCGAAGGGCGCGTGCTCAACGCCACGAGCGGCGCGTATCTCAACAACGCGCGCGTGACCGTGCCCGGCACGACGCTCGAAGCATTCACGGGCGAGAGCGGAGACTTCCGGCTCGCGCCGGTGCCCGCTGGAGAAGCCAAAATCGTCGTGACCTTCACCGGCCTACAGGCGCAGGCGGCGACGGTCACGGTCGCCGCGGGCTCGGTGGTGAGACGTGATTTCAATCTCACCCGCACCGGCTCACCGGCCAAGCCCCGGCCGGACGGTGTCACCCAGCTCGACCCCTTCCTCGTAGCGACGAATCGCGAGATGAACGCCGCCGACATCGCGAGCCAGGAACAGCGCTACGCGCCCAACATCAAGAACGTCGTCGCCGCCGATGCGTTTGGCGATGCGGGCGAGGGCAACCTCGGCGAGTTCATCAAGTTCATCCCCGGCGTGACCGTGAATTACTCCGGCTTCGATGCGCGCACGATCTCCGTGCGCGGCCTGCCTTCGTATACGACGCCGGTGATGGTAGACGGCAACCGCATGTCGAGCGCCGCCTCATCCGGAGTGACGCGCGATGTCGAGGTGGGCGGCCTGATCATGAACAACATCTCTCGCGTCGAGGTCTCGAAGACGCCGACGCCCGATTCGCCCGCCGACTCGATGGGCGGCACGGTGAATGTCATCAGTAAGGGCGCGTTCGATCGCAGCAAGCCGCAGTTCAGTTACCGACTGAATGCCGTCATGAACAGCCTGTGGCTTACGTTCAAGGAATTGCCGGGCGGGCAGCCCGAGACGAATGGACGACGCATTCTGCCGGGCGGCGATTTCTCCTACGTGGCACCGTTCTCGAAGACGTTTGGCATCACGATCAACGGGTTTTACACGGAGCGCTACAGCGGCACGCAGGCTTCTCAACCCACCTGGCGGCCGGTCAACGGCGCCTCGGCGTTCGGCACAGTCACGAATCCGTTTCTCAGCGGACACAGCTACCAAGACAGCCCGACCTTTTGGCGGCGCCAGTCGCTGGGCACCTCCCTCGATTGGAAGATCGGCCGGAAGGGTATGCTCACGGTGGGCGGCCAGATCACGACGACGGATGTCTGGCAAAACATCGAACAGTTCACCACCTCGCTCACGGGCACGAGCAACGTGCGCCCGCAGGGCTACGATTATTCGTATGCGCTCAGCGCGCCCGGTGCCGCGTCGGCGGTCATCACCACGAACGCCCGTCGCAAAACCGATCGCAACGTGCACACCAGCCTCGCCTACCGCTACGATGGTTCCGTCTGGAAATTCGACGCCGGCGGTTCGTATTCGCACGCCCAAAACGGCTACCGCGACATCGATTTCGGTTTTTTCAGCGCCGCGCTGCTGCGCACGCGCAACCTCACCCTGCGGTATAGCGACATCAATGCGGGCGGCATCCAGGGGCCTCTGAAGATCTCGGCCACGAACACCGCGGGCGCGCCCTTCAACCTCTACTCGATCGACGGTTACTCGCTCCAGACCTCCAGTAGCGGCGCGCAGTCGAGCGCCGATACCGTGATGACCGCGCGAGCCAATGTCCGTCGCGACTTCCTTCTCAACATTCCGTTCACACTGCGCACCGGCTTCAACGTGCGACAGCAGGATCGCGACATCCGCACCAACGCCGGCGCGTGGACCTTTGTCGGCCCGGACCGGGTCGCCAACACCGCCGATGACCTCGCCTCCCGCTACGACGTGCTCGACACGAACTACTCCGGCGCCAACGCGCCGTTTCACCAGCCGCCCACCCCTCGCGCCAGCCCTTACAAACTGTGGCAGCTCTATCAGGCCCATCCGGAATACTTCACCTTCGACCAGGTCGCGAAGGTCACCTCCACGGCGACGGGTTCGCGCAAGCTGATCGAGCGCGTCTCCGCGGGCTACCTCCGCGCCGACACGCGCCTGTTCCGGAGCCGACTCCTGCTCGTCGGCGGCGTCCGCTATGAATTCACCGCGGACGAAGGTTACGGCCTGAAGAACGACGTGCGCGCCACCTATCAGCAGGACGCCAGCGGCAATCTCCTCCGAAACGCCGCCGGCGCTCCCCTCCGCATCCCCGGCGACGCGCTCACGATCGCCCGCACCCAATACGTCGATCGCGGCTCCCATGCCGTCCGCGACTACGGCAACGTTTACCCGAGCTTTAACTCGACCTAGCAGATCACGGAAAATTTCCAGGCTCGCGCTGCCTTTGCCAAAACCATCGGCCGGCCTAATCTAAACGAAATCATCCCCAGCATGACCGTCACCGATCCGACCGCCACGACGGACAATCGCACGATCACCGTCACCAACACCGTCCTCAGGCCGTGGAACGCGGATAATTTCGATCTCTCCCTCGAGTATTATTTTTCGAAAGGCGGTCGCGCGACGTTTGGCGCCTTCAAGAAGAACATTCACGATTTCTTCGGCGCGACGCGCACGCGCGCCACCGTGGAGCAACTCGCCGAATTCGGGCTCAACGACGACTACCTCGACTACACCATCGTCACGAAAAACAATGTCGGCGACGCGCGCGTCACGGGCATCGATTTCGAATTCCAGCAGCCGCTCACATTTCTGCCGAACTGGGCGCGCGGTGTCGTCGCGCAGTTTAACCTCACGGAGTCACGGCTGGGCGGCGGATCGACGGCCGATTTCACCGGTTTCACTCGCGAAACAATCAACTGGGGCTTCAGCCTCAATCGTCCGCGCTACAACGTGAAGTTGAACTGGAACTATCGCGGGATCCAACGCCTGGGGGCCGTCACCGGCGCAGGCATTCCGGAGGGTACCTACACGTACAACGCGCCCTTCCTGACCCTGAACGTGAACGCGGAATATCGCATCACGCGCCGCCTCGGCGCCTACGTCACCATCCGCAACATTGGCAACACGGGCCAAGTCGTGGAGATCTACAGCAAGGAAACGCCAAAACACGCGCGCGTGGACAACTACCAGAATCTCGGCTCCCAGATTTCGCTGGGTATCAAGGGCGAGTTTTGACCTCGCGTGAAAAGCTCCCACACTCCGGGCCTTTCTCTCTGATGATCGACCGCCACCCCGCTCTCTTCCGCATCGTCACCCGCACGGGCCTGCTCATGGCGTGCGCCGCGACGTGGGCGGCGCGCGGGGCGGAGCCGACCAAAATTGACTTCGGCCGCGACATCCTGCCGATCCTTTCAAGTAACTGCTTCCACTGTCACGGCCCGGAGGACGGCGAACGGAAAGGTAAACTACGGCTCGACACCCACGAGGGTGCGCTCGGCACCGGCAAGAGCGGTGCGACCACCGTCGTGCCCGGCAAAACCGCCGACAGTGAGCTCATCCAGCGCATCATCTCGCAGGACGACGACGAGGTGATGCCGCCGCGCGCCGCGAAAGAGAAACTCTCGCCGAAACAAATCGAGTTACTCACGCGCTGGGTCGAGCAAGGCGCGCCTTGGGGGAAATTCTGGGCCTTCGAAGCGCCTGCCAAGCCCGCGATCCCCAACATCGAAAACCCAGCAGTGGAAATCCAAAATCCCGTCGACGCCTTCGTTCTCGCTCGCCTCGAAAAAGAAAAGCTCGCCGCCTCACCCGCCGCCGACCGCCGCACCCTCATCCGCCGTCTCAGCCTCGACCTCACCGGCCTCCCGCCCGACCTCGCCACCGTCGACGCCTTCGTCCGCGACACTCGCTCCGACGCCTACGAGCGCCTCGTTGACACGCTTCTCGCCTCGCCGCACTTCGGCGAGCGCTGGGGCCGCCACTGGCTCGACCTCGCCCGCTTCGCCGACAGCGCCGGCTACCTCAACGACACCCTCCGCCCCTACGCCTACCTCTACCGCGATTGGGTGATCGACGCCGTGAACCGCGATGTCCCCTTCGACCGTTTCACCATCGAACAACTCGCCGGCGATCTCCTCCCTGAGGCCACACTCGATCAAAAAATAGCGACCGGATTCCACCGCAATTCCCTCAAAAACGACGAGGCCGGCGCCGACCTCGAGCTCGACCGCACCAAGGCCGCCGTTGATCGCACCGCCACCACCGGCGCCGTCTGGCTCGGCCTTACCGTCGGCTGCGCCGAGTGCCACACGCACAAATACGACCCGCTCTCCCACCGCGAATTCTACCAGCTCTACTCGTTCTTCAACGCCACCGCCGAGCGCGAGATCTCCGCGCCGCGCCCCGCCGAACTCGCCGAGTTCAACCGTAAGCAGGCCGCTTGGGAAAAAGAACGCGACCGCCTCGCCGCCCCGCTACGCGACCACGTCGCCACGCTCGTCGGCCCGCCGAGCGCCGCATGGGAAGCCGCGCTCGCTCGCCCCGTCGAACGCTGGACCCTGCTCGCGCCCGAGGAGATCACGACGGTCACCGAGGACGAAGAACGCATGGGCCCGCCCAACGCCGACCGCTCCTTCACCACCGGCGCCCGCGACTCCGTCCGCACGCGCTACGTCGTGAAAGCCCCCATCGCAGCCCGCGGCATCACCGGCCTCCGCCTCGAAGCCCTCGCCGACCTCGGCGGCAAAGTCGGCCGCGCCCGCACCGGCGATTTTCACCTCGCCGAATTTTCCGCCATGCTGAAGACGCCCGACGGCGCACAGCACAAACTTGAGTTCGCCCACGCCCGCGCCGACTTCGAAACCAAGTCCGCGCCCGCGAAGGGCACCCTCGACGGCGACAACACCACCGGCTGGAGCATCACCGGCAAGACCGATGCCGCGCACGTCATCGTCTTCGAATTAAAATCACCCCAAGATTTTCCCGCCGGCTCGCAGCTCTACGTCGAACTCGAGCACCGTATCACCGGCGTCATGACGCGCTTTCGCCTCGCGACGACCGCCGGTGTGCTGCCGCTCACGCCCGATCTGCTGCCCGACGAACTCGTCGCAATCCTCGATCAACCCGCCGAGCGCCGCACGCCCGAACAAGCCCTCGTCGTCGCGCGCCACGTCGCGCATTTCTCCGACGCGACGGGCCAGAAGCTCTTCGCGCCACTCGCCGCACATTACTCCAAGCAGCCCGAATACCCCAAGACGGCTGCGCCGATTCTCGTCACGCATGAGCGCAAGACGCGCATCCACCTCCGCGGCGAATATCAGAGACCGGGCGACGAAGTGGAGCCGGGCACACCTGCCGTCCTGCCGCCCTTGCGCCCGCGCGGCGCCCGGCCCGACCGCCTCGATCTCGCGCGCTGGCTCGTCGATCCCGCCAACCCGCTCACGGCCCGCGTCACTGTGAATCACGTCTGGCAGCACCTCTTCAGCCGCGGCCTCGTCGCCACCGTCGACAACTTCGGCGTCCTCGGCGAACCGCCGTCGCACCCCGAACTTCTCGATTATCTCGCCACCGAGTTCGTGCAGCTCGGCTGGAGTCGGAAAAAACTCATCCGCCTGATCGTCACCTCCGCCACCTACCGGCAGTCCTCGGTCCTCCGCCAGGATTTGGCCGAGCGCGATCCGCAGAACGTCCTGCTCGCTCGCCAGAGCCGACAGCGCCTCGAGGCCGAAATCGTCCGCGATGTTTTCCTCGCTAGCAGCGGACTGCTCAACCCTCGCATCGGCGGCCCCAGCATCTACCCAGCGCTGCCGCCCTTCGTGCTCGCGTTCGGCCGCAATAAATCGTGGCCCGAGACGAAGGGTCCGGAAAAATATCGCCGCGGCCTCTATATCCACCTTCGCCGCAACGTCCCTTACCCCATGCTCGCCACGTTCGACGCGTCCGATGCCAGCGTCGCCTGCCTACATCGCGAGCGCTCTAATTCCCCTCTGCAGGCCCTCACGCTCCTCAATGATCCCGTCTTCGTCGAGTGCCACGAGCGCCTCGGCGAGCAACTCGCCGCGCAACCGGCCGACAGCACCGACGAAACGCGCCTGCGCCACGCCTTCGAACGCTGCCTCAGCCGTCCGCCCGCCGCCGCCGAGCTCGCCGCGATGCAGCGCCACTTCGACCACCAGCTCCTCCTCGCACAGGGCGACCGCAGACTCGCCTTCGTCGCCGCCGCGCGCCTGATCATGAACCTCGACGAATTCATCACTCGCGAGTGACCGCCGCATCCCTTTCCTCCTCTCCGCCCACTCCGATGCACGCCTCTGTTCCCTTTTCTTCCCGCCGCTCGTTTCTCATGCAGGCCTGCGGCGGCGTCGGCGGCGTCGCCCTCTCGCACCTCCTCGGCCAGGATGGCCTGCTCGCCGCCTCGTCATCCGCTGGTGGCGTCGTTCTGCCGGGCCGCACACACCACCAGCCGCGCGCGAAAAACATCATCTACATTTACCTCGAGGGCGGCCCGAGCCAGATGGATCTCTACGATCCGAAGCCGATGCTGAACCAGCTCGACGGGCAGGCGCTGCCCGAATCGATGTTGAAGAACATGCGCTTCGCCTTCCTCGCAAAGGAGTCCGCGCGTATCATGGGCACGCCGCGCACGTTCAAGAAATACGGCCAGTGCGGTATGGAGCTCTCCGACCTCCTCCCGCACATCGGCTCCATCGCGGACGACATCTGCCTCGTGCGCTCAATGCACACGGATCAGTTCAACCACGTACCCGGCCAGCTCCTCATGAACACCGGATCGGCCATCTCCGGCCGGCCGAGTATGGGCTCGTGGCTCTCCTACGGTCTCGGCAGCGGAGGAAAAAATCTGCCCGAGTTTGTCGTCCTCATCTGCGTCGGCCGCGGCGTGCCCGGCGGCTC
>CAMCHO010000226.1 GCA_945874455.1 Opitutus sp. GAS368
GTCATCAAGGCGCTGGCCGACATCCGCTACACGGGTCTCGTGGAAATTTTCATGCACCCGACGCCCCGTGGTATCCCGATTCTTCCTACGGTGCCGGAAATCACGGCGGCGATCAACCGGTCGCGGGACTACATTGAGCGCTGTCGTCGGGAGGGCGTAGGATGATACGCGACCTTTGCTTCGGCTTCGCCGCGCTCCTCAGCGTCGTGGGCCTGCGGGCCGAACCGAGGGTTGTAGGATTCGAGCGCTTTCACGCCGCCGCGCCCGACGCCGCCGGCGGTCGCCTGCTCTACAACGAACTCGGCTGCATCAACTGCCACGGCGGCGACACCGGCCTGCCGATGCGTCGCGGCCCAGACCTGACGGCGGTGACTGCAAGGGCCAACGCGGATTGGCTGCGGGCGTTTATCGCCGACCCCGCCCGCCATCGCAGCGGCACTGCGATGCCCCACGTCTTGGCCAATCAGGAGGCGGCCGACGTCGAGGCGGTGGTGCACTACCTCGGTGCGCTGACGCCCAAAAAAACAGCGCCGCCCAAGAAGATTTCGCACCTCAACGCCGAACTCGGCAAAGCCCTCTATCACACTAAGGGCTGCGTCGCCTGCCATGCGCCGCGAGCCGACTACGCTCCACCGGATGGCCGTCCCGCCGCCGGAGAATTCAGCTATGGCGCCGCCGCGTTCCCCGCGCTCGCCGACAAATACGACGTCGCGACCCTCGCCGCGTTTGTGCGCGATCCCTTGGCGACGCGCCCCGACGGCCGCATGCCGCGCACCGAAATGGAAGATCAGGACTCGCTGGACATCGCCGCCTACCTTCTCGGGATCATCGGCAGCGATGGGGAGGTTGGACCAAAGCTCCCGGCTTTCACCTCCAACCCCGCGCTCGCTGCGCGCGGCCGAGAGATCGTCACGTCGGCGCGGTGCGCCGCGTGCCACACGTTGCCCTCGGTTCCCGCTGTGCAGTCGGTCGCGCTCCAGCGAAACACCGGCGGCTGTCTCGACGAAACTCCTGCCGCCGGATTGCCGCATTATGCCCTCAGCCCGGCCCAACGCGCCGCATTGCTCGCCTATCTCCCTGTCCGCGCCACACGCGCATCCCCCGCGCAATCCGCGACCGACACACTCAAGGTGCTGAACTGTGTGGCCTGCCACGAACGCGACGGCCAGGGCGGCCCGGACGCGGCGCGCAAACCCTACTTCCTCGGCGACCACAATCTTGGTGACACTGGCCGCTTCCCGCCACCGCTCACCGGCATCGGACGCAAGCTGCAACCGGAATGGCTGGCGCAGGCGCTCGCCGGCAAGCGCCGCGAGCGCCCGTATCTGGCCACGCAAATGCCCCTGTATGGCGCGGCCGTCGCCCACCTCCCGGCGCTGTTCGCCTCGTGCGACGCGCGTCAAGAAACCACGCTGCCGGCGGGCGACGTCGAGGCGGGACGAAAATTACTCGGCACGCTCGGCGGTGTCAGTTGCATCACGTGTCACCGCTGGGGCGACCGCCCTTCCCTCGGTATTCAGGCCATCGATATCTCCACGCTCGCGAGCCGGCTGCAGCCCAGCTGGCTGCGCGAGTACTTGATCAATCCAGCGGCGCACCGGCCCGGGACGCTGATGCCGTCTTTCTGGCCCGACGGAAAAGCCGCCAACCGCGACATCCTCGGCGGCGACACCGACCGGCAAATCGCGTCCATCATCGCGTTCGCCCGCGAGGGCAAAGGGCTGCCCGAGGGGTTTCCTGCCACCTCCGCACGCGAGTTCGAACTGATCCCCAGTTTGCGCCCGGTCGTGCTGCGCACCTTCATGGCCGACGCCGGCACACACGCGATTCTCGTCGGGTTTCCGGCAGGCGTGCATGTCGCTTACGATGGCCGCGACTGCCGCCCCGCGCTCACGTGGAAGGGCCGCTTCTTCGACGCCTACGGCACGTGGTTCAGCCGCTTTGCTCCGTTCGAAAAACCCCTCGGCGAATCCGTCGTTGCGTGGCCCGCGCCAAGCGACGCGGCCGACACGCGGAAATTCGAGGGCTACCGGCTCGATGCGGCAGGCGTGCCAACATTCCTCTTTTCCGTCGGGGGCGTGCCCGTAGCAGAGCGCTTCGAGCCGGCAGAAAACGGCAGCCTCCGACGTACGCTCACGTGGAACCTTGAGTCCCTGCGGTCGCTCCCGGTCGCGCACCCACCGGGACTCACCGTCCAAGCGAGTCCCGCGAGTACTCCCGGCAAACTCGAGTTCATCTACACGTGGCCATGAAACGCCTGCTCCTGTTCACGCCCATGAAACCCCTTCTCCTATTCGCGGTCGCCCTGCTCGCCCCCGACCTTCGTCTCGTCGCCACCGAGGGCTACGCAATCCAGACAATCCTCACAGGGAGTTCGCCCACGTCGTCGCGTAACGCGAAGTGGAAACCCGGCGACGGCCTCACCCTCGAGGTCAGCGGCATGGACTTTCTGGCGGACGGGAAACTCGCCGTCGCCATTCGTAAAGGCGAAGTCTGGCTGCTCGACGGCGTGCTCGGCGCGCCCGACAAAATCCGCTACTCGCTCTTCGCTTCCGGATTGCACGAGCCGCTCGGCGTGCTGCGCGAAGGCGACAGCCTGCTCGTGACCCAGCGCACCGAGGTCACCCGCCTGCGCGACACCAATGGCGATGGCGTCGCCGACGAATATCTCACCGCCGCGCGGGGATGGAACGTCTCCGGTTCCTATCACGGCTACGCGTATGGCCCGAAGCGTGACGGCCTCGGCAATCTCTGGGTAGCCCTCAATCTCGACATGGGTGAGCGCGCCGACAACAAGGCTGCCTGGCGCGGCTGGAGCGGCGTCATGGGGCCGGACAGCACCTTCCTGCCGATGGTCGCGGGTCTCCGCTCGCCCTGCGGCCTCGGCGCCAACACCGCGGGCGACATGTTTTGCGTCGATCAACAGGGCACGTGGATTCCGTCCACGCCGATCTACCATCTGCGCAAGGGCGCGTTTTTTCTGAATCCCGAGGGGATCGCTTCCCAGGAGCGGCCGGACTCGCCGCTGAAACTCTCCGCGCCCGTGCCGAACAAGGTGCCCTATCCCGAGGCGCTCCGGGCGCTGCCGGAAATGGTACCGCCCGCCGTCTGGCTGCCCTATCACCGGATGGGACGCAGCGGGACCGACCTTGCTGTCTGCGCCGCGGGCGGAAAATTCGGACCCTTCGACGGACAGTTTTTTGTCGGCGAGTTTACCGACGCGAAGGTCAGCCGCGTATTCCTCGAAAAAGTTGCCGGCGAATATCAGGGCGCGGCGTTTCCATTTCTCTCCGGCTTCGCCTCCGGCGTCGTGCGCGTGCTCTTCGCCCCCGATGGCAGCCTGCTCGTGGGCATGAGCAGCCGCGGCTGGTCCTCGCTCGGCACGCAGGCCTACGGCTTGCAGCGCGTGCGCTGGAGCGGCGAGACGCCTTTCGCGATCCAGGAAATGCGCGCGCAGCCCGACGGTTTCGAGCTGGTCTTCACCACCGCGGTCGACCCCGCGAGCGCTGCGCTCCCCGCGTCCTACACTGTGAAGAGCTACACCTATCTCTACTCGAACGCCTACGGTAGTGCCGAGATCGACGCACTCCCGCTGACCGTGACGAGTGCCTCCGTCAGTGCGGACCGGCGGCGCGTGCGCTTGCAGGTCGATGGCCTGCGGGCCCTCTATGTCCACGAGCTCCGCGCTACCGGTGTGCGCTCCACGGCAGGGACGGCCCTCGCGGAACCCGACGCTTACTACACGCTCAACCGCATTCCCGGTCGGCCCTGAAGTGTCGGATGGCGTCACGTCCCCGAATTTGTTTCAACCGAGACATGTCCACCCCCTCCGCGCTCACCGGCATCCGTATCGTCGACTTCAGTCATGTTTACCAAGGCCCCGTCGGTACCCAAATTCTCGCCGACTACGGTGCCGATGTTATCAAGGTTGAGCGCCCTGAGGCAGGAGACTGGAGCCGCCGCTGGGGGCCGTTTGTCCACGGTGTGAGCCTGCCCTACGCCGGACTCAACCGCAACAAACGCAGCTTCGCCCTCAACCTAAAATCTCCGCAAGGTATCGCCGCAATCCGAGCGCTGATCGCCACCGCCGATGTCGTCGTGCATAATTTCCGCTCCGGCGTGATGGAGAAACTCGGTCTTGGCTACGAGCAGCTTGCAGTGGCGTATCCCCGTCTCGTATACGCCTCGTCCGGCGGCTGGGGCGATCACGGTCCCTCGGCCAACCGCGCCCGCGGCGGTCACGACCTCATGGCGCGCGCGGAAGCCGGTTGGTTCACCCAGCCAGATCCCGCGAAGCCTCCGTTTCCCGCCGGCATGTCAGCTGATTATCCGGCCGGACTCATGCTCATGCAGGGGATTTTGATCGCGCTCGTCTCACGGTCCCGCACCGGTCTCGGTCAGCGCGTCACGACCGATCTCCTGAGTGTGGCGTTTCACGCGCACTCGTGGGAGGGCCCCGCCGCCATGAACGCCACCCGCGTCACCGAGGTCAGCGGCGTCAGCGCCAACGAGTCGATCATCGACAAAGCCTTCGCGACCGCCGACGGCTACATCGAAATTTCACCCGTGTTTTCCGACAACGCCGTGCGCGACATCTCCGTCGCCCTCGGACTCGGCGATCTCTCACAACAACCCAAATTCTCGAACCACTCACAGCAACAGACGCATCGAGCCGAACTGAACGCGCTCCTCGCGGCGCGTTTTCGCGAGCGAACCACCGCGGCGTGGTTGGCCGAGCTCGAACCCAAGGGCGTGTTCTGCGCCAAAGTAAACACCCTTGAGGAAGCCATCGAAGATCCGCAGCTCGCCGCGAACGGCATGGTGGTCGAAATCGAACACGCGAAGGCCGGCACGTTTCGTCTCCCTGGCACGCCCGTGCGACTCCACGGCACACCACCAGTGCCGCGTCGCTTCGCCCCCGAGCTCGGCGAACACACCGTAGAAATTCTCCGCGAACTCGGTTATGACGACGCTCGCCTCGCCGAACTCCGCCAAGCTGGCGCACTCGCGACCCCATGAGCACCCGCCTCACGACCACCTACGCCGATGCAGTCTGCACGCTCACGCTGCATCCGCCGGAGGGAAAACCACCGACGCTCGATCCTACCGTCATGGACGCGTTCGACCGGGTGCTCGACGAGATCGAAACCCGCTCCGCGAACCTCGCCGCCGTCATCCTGCAAAGTGCCTCGCCCAAGTTCTTCTGCGCCGGGGCCAACGTCAACGTGCTGGAAACGATCAACCGCGACACCATCGGCCCGTGGGTCGAGCGCGGGCATCGGCTAATGAACCGGATCGAAGCGCTCCCAGTGCCCGTCATCGCCCGCGTCGAGGGCTACGCGCTCGGCGGAGGGCTGGAACTCGCAATGGCCTGCGACCTCCTCTTCGCCTCGAGCAACGCGAAGTTCGGCCAAACGGAAACGAAACTCGGCTTCGTCACCGGGTGGGGCGGGAGCTACCGCCTCGTGCGCCGCGTGGGTCTGGCCCGCGCCAAGGAACTCGTCTTCACCGGCCGCATCTTCGACGCCGAGGAAGCGGCGCGCCTCGGCGTCGCCGAATGGCAGGGTGCGCCCGCTGCGCTCGACGCTCACATCCAAGAATTCCTCGCGGCGGTCGTCGCCAACTCACGCGTCGCCAACCGCGCAACGAAACACCTGCTCGCCTCGTGCACCCACACCAGTCTAGCGGAGAATGCTGCGATCGAAACCGCCGCCTCACAGCACTGCCTCGGTAAAGACGGCGACGCCGCGGAACGCCTCCGAAATTTCCTCGCCAAGAAAAAATCGCCGCCTCCCGCCGCGCACCCGTAGCGGACTTCGGCACGAACCGCTTGGCTAGGAACGGTCCGATCGCTTGACGCAGAAGTGCCCCACCCCACCCTCAATTGATCGATGCAAAACGTCGTCATCGCGAAACCCTACCGCTTCGTCGCGCCGGATCGTAGCAAACTGTGGTGGCACCTCTTCCGCCCGATCCTTTCGCTCTATCTCCGCAGGAGCCACGGTATCATCGGTGTCGAGTGTCGCGGCGTCGAACGACTCCGCGCGTCGCTCGACGCGGGCCACGGCATCATGCTCGCGCCGAATCATTGCCGGCCCCCGGACCCGATGATCCTCGGCCACCTCTCCTACGCGGTCGGTCGCCCGCTCTACGTCATCGCGAGTTGGCATCTGTTCATGCAAAACGCGTTTCAGACTTTTCTACTCCCGCGCCTTGGCGTATTCAGCATTTACCGCGAAGGTTCGGATCGCGAGGCGCTGAAAACGGCCATGCAACTCACGGCTGAAGCCGACCGTCCGTTGGTGATCTTCCCCGAAGGCGTCATCTCCCGGCACAACGACAAGCTGAACAATCTCATGGAAGGCACCGCGCTCATGGCCCGCGGCGCCGCGAAACAACGCGCGGCGGCGAATCCCCCCGGTAAAGTGGTCGTACATCCGGTGGCGATCCGTTATTTTTTTGGCGGCGACGTGCGCGCTGCGGTGGGACCCGTGCTCCGCGACATCGAGCGGCGGCTGTCGTGGCACGCGCACGAACACCTCTCCGTCGAGGAGCGCATCGCAAAAATTGGCGGCGCCCTCCTCGCGTTGAAAGAGATCGAGCATTTTGGCGCCGCCCAGACTGGCCGTTTTCAAGACCGGTTGGACCACCTGATCGACCGACTGCTGGTGCCGCTCGAAGCCGAGTGGCTTAAAGGCCGGCGGGACAAGGAAATTGTGCAGCGGGTCAAACTCCTCCGGATCGCCATGGTCCCCGATATGGCTGCCGGCACCTTGACCGATTCCGAACTCCAACGTCGCTGGCGCCAACTCGCCGACATTTATCTCGCGCAGCAACTCGCGTTCTACCCTCCCGGCTATCTTTCGGCCAATCCCACTCCGGAGCGTCTGCTCGAAACGGTGGAGCGATTCGAGGAGGACCTCACCGACGTTGCGCGTATCCACACTCCCATCCGGGCCGTGCTCGAAGTCGGTGAGGCCATCGAAGTCTCGCCCGAGCGCACGCGCAGCCCCGATGGCGATCCGCTCATGACCGCGATCCGCGAGCAATTGGAAAAAATGCTCGCCGCCTCGTCGGTCCGCTCACCCCGATCATGAGCACGTCCAGCCACCTCGGAATGCGCATCGCTTTCGTCGCCGTCGCGATTGTGCTCTGGTTCTGGACGCAACGTCTCGTGAGCGCGAAGGCTCCGGTGAAAACCGGCGTTGGCGACCGTTTGCATGATTGGTCGGCACCGCTGCATGGTAAGCGAACGGTTGGGGTCCCCCTATTCGAAACGAGCAGAGGCGAGTAAGGTGACGGGATGGAAATTTTACGAACGGAAGTAATCGAGGACGGAGCGAAACGCAGGGTTCCGCACTGCTCAGCGACTAGCGTAGGGAAGTGATAACGGTTTACCGATTTTTCTGGCTAATTGTCGCGCGGAGCGCCAAGAGAGAGTGGGATGAACTGGAACCCAATGACAGAGAGCCTCCCCGCGCATGCGTTGCGGGAGATCACCCTGGTGGTGGCCGAGCCAGCGGAGC
>CAMCHO010000227.1 GCA_945874455.1 Opitutus sp. GAS368
GCGGGAGGAGCGGGAGTTTGTCACGTATTACGTGACAAAGGGATTGCGCGGGAGGCGCGGGTGGCGCGGGAGTTTGTCACGTAATACGTGACAAAGGGCGTGCGCGGGGAGGGGGAAGAAACGGGCGTTGCTCGGCGACGAGCGCGTACCGTAGGGTGCGGGCATGATTCTCGGGATCGATCATCTCAACATCGTGACGGCCGACCTAGCGCGGTCGGTGAAGTTCTATACGGAGGTGCTGGGATTCCAGAAGACGCACGACGTGCTAATGGAGGGCGAGTGGATCGAGGCGATCATCGGGCTCAAGGGCGTGAAGGGGCTCGTGGCATTTGTGGAGCTCCCGGGCGGCGGCGTGCGCATCGAGTTATTGCAATACGTGACGCCGGCGGGTGTCGCGCTGCCGGAGAATGCGCGGGCGAACACGCTCGGACTGCGGCATTTCGCGCTCCGGGTGGCCGATATCGCGGCGATGGCGGCGCGGCTGCGCGCGGCGGGGGTGACGCTGTTTTCCGCGCCGGTGAAGGTGCCGCAGGGCGTGGTGAAATTCTCGGCGGGCGAGAAGACGCTGTGTTACTTCCTCGATCCGGACGGCGTGATCGTCGAGCTGGCGGAGTATCGGTGAGCCGTGTCAGCTTTCCCAGCGGCCGTAGATCCCGCACGGGAGAATTTTGCCGTCCTGCTTGATCGGCAGGCCGACTTCGCCGGCGGTGATGCTCCCGCCGCGGCCGTGGAGGAGTTCGGCGAGGAGGTTCGCCACGACCGTCGGCGAGAGGCGCGCGGTGTAGGCGTTGATCAAAAAGAAGAGCGGCTGGGGAGTGAGGATCGCGCGGCACTCGGTGAGGAGCGGCCAGAGATGTTCCTCGAGTTTCCACATCTCGCCCGTCGCGCCGCGGCCGTAGGTGGGCGGGTCCATAATGATCGCGTCGTAGAATTTTCCGCGTTTTTGCTCGCGGCGGACGAACTTCAGACAGTCGTCGGCGATGTAGCGGATCGGGGAGTCGGCGAGGCCGCTGAGGACGGCGTTTTCCTTGCACCATTTAACCATGCCCTCGGCGGCGTCGATGTGGGTGACGCTCGCGCCGGCTTTCGCGGCGGCGACGGTGGCGGCGCCGGTGTAGCCGAAGAGGTTGAGGACGTTGACCTCGCGACCGGCGGCGCGGGCGGCTTTGATTTTGGCGGAAAACCACTCCCAGTTGACGGCTTGTTCAGGGAAGAGGCCGGTGTGCTTAAAGGAGGTGGGATGAATCTTGAAGGTCAGGCCGAGCGGTTCGTATGCCAGCTTCCAATGGTCTGCGATGGCTTGGCGGAACTCCCATTTGCCGCCGCCTTGTTCGCTGCGGTGGTAAAAGCCGTCCCAGTTTTCCCAACGGGTGCCGGCGGCTTTTTGATGGCGGGGCCAGATAATCTGCGGGTCGGGGCGGACGAGCGTGTAGGCGCCCCAACGCTCCTGTTTCATGCCGTCGCCGCATTCGAGGAGTTGGTAGTCGCGCCAGCGATCGGCGACGATGAGGGCGGGACGAGAGACGTGGGCGGACATAGTTAATGGTGCGGAGGAGCGGTGCTGAGCGAGTCGCGGCGAGGCAAAGCCCAGGGCGCACGGCTGTCGAGCAGGGGTTTCGGTGGGACTAAGACCCACCTGACCGCCCGCGATCAGCCGATTTTCGATACCTTCGTTCAATCCATCAGGTAATTGACAGGGGTGAGGTGACGATTACCGACGTGGTCCGTCAGACTTGCGCCGATGAACAAAACCCAATGCCTCTGGACCTCCCTCGCCCTCCTCGCCCTCGCCGTTTTTGGAGCGGTGAATGTGTCGGCTGACGTCGTTGAGACGAAGAGTGGTGCCCGGATCGTCGGCAAACTTTCTAAGATTGAGGGTGGCTCGGTGGTGGTCTCGACGGACTACGCCGGCACGATCACGATTAAGCAGAGCGAAGTGACGGCGATCACGACCGATGCTCCCGTGGCGGTGCGCCTCGCGAGCGGCACGCGCATCGATGGCAAAATTTCGGGCGACGCAGGCACTGTGCAAATCGCCGGCGCCGATGGCGTCATCGCCACCCCAGTCGTTAAAGTCGCCGCCAGTTGGGCGGCCGGTGGCAAGGACCCGGCGGTCACGGCACTTGAGCGCGGCTGGGCTTATCAGGCGGCGGTCGACCTCGCGGGCAAGACCGGCAACAAAGAGCAGCTCGCCACGGGTTTCTCGTTTCGTGCGACGCTCGCCGGGGCGCAGGACACGTTGCAGTTTTATACCGCTTACGACCGCCAAGTGTCCGACGGCGTGAAGTCCGCCGATCAGTTTAAGGCGGGTATCGATTATGCGAATAATTTTTCGGGTGCGAAATCCTGGTATGTGCGCAATGAAGGTGGCTTCGACCGCGTTAAGGACATCGAGCTCTACGACGTGGCCGCGGTGGGTCTCGGCTACGACCTCATCAAGAAGCCAAAACAAACCCTCACGGGCCGCGTGGGTTTTTCATTTCGTTATGCCGGCTACCAGAATCCGACCACGGTCGACGTGAAAAGCGCCGGTTTGGACTTCGGTTTCTCCCACCGCCTCCAGTTGGACAACTCGGTGTGGGTTAACCGCCTTTCCTACGTTCCGACTTTTGAGGATTTTGCGAACTTCGTTTTGACCCACGAGAGCTCGCTGGAGTTACCGCTGCTGAGTTCCCAATGGAAGCTCCGTCTCGGTGTGGCCACCGACTACAACAGCCAGCCGGGCAAGGGCGTAAGCCGCCTCGACACGACCTACTTCACCCGCCTCGTCTTGAGCTGGAAATAAAACGATTCGAAGACACTCCGCGGGCAGGAAAGCCGCGGCCCTGATTCGAGGCGGAATGTCTTTCGCTGCTTGATTTACGGTTGAACCCTTTCGCGGGTCGTTACGTCATACCGGACGTGAAACTTCCCCTGCTTCCCCTCCTCGCGGCCGCTTTATTTGCGCCGCTCGTTTCCTCGTTGTTCGCGGCTGCTGGCACCGACGTCAAACTCACTCGCGCTGACGACCGCGTGCGCGTCGAAATCGGCGGCCAGTTGTTCACCGAATATATTTTCAAGGGTGCGCAAAAGCCCTACTTCCACCCGGTCATCGGAGCCGACGGCACGCAATTGACCCGAAATTATCCCATGAAGGCCGACGTGCCCGGCGAGGTGAAGGATCACCCGCACCACCGCGGACTCTGGTTCACGCACGGCGACGTCAACGGCCTCGATTTCTGGGCCGAGTCCAATGGTCCCAAGCAGGGCCGCATTCTCAGCGAAGGTGTCGAGCACTCGGTCGCCGGCGGCGTGGGCATTATCAAGGCCCGTAACAAATGGGTCGGCGCCGACAATGCCCTCCACCTGACTGACGAAACCGCGATTCGCCTCCGCGGCACCGCCGACGCTCGCATCCTCGACTACGAGGTCACGCTCAAGGCACCGGCCGACAAGGCCGCTGTCTTCGGCGACACCAAGGAAGGCTCCATGGCGATTCGCCTGCCGCTCTGGATGACGCCCCCGCACCGCTCGGGAAAAGTCCAGCACCAAGGCAAAGGCACGATCATTAACGACTCGGGCGCGACGAACGGCGCGACTTGGGGAAAAAGATCCCAGTGGGTCGATTACTACGCGCCGAAGGACGGCAAAGTTTACGGCGTCGCGATGTTCGACCACCCGACAAATCCCCAACACCCGACATGGTGGCACGTGCGCGACTACGCGCTCTTCGCCGCGAATCCCTGGGGCAAGCACGACTTCGAGCCCGCGCACAAAGCCAATCCCAAGGCTGGCAATCTCACCATCTCAGCCGGCGGCAGCGTGACCTTCAAGTGGCGTTTCTATTTCCACAACGGCGACGAAAAAGACGCCAAAATCGCTGCCCGCTTCAAAGACTACGCCGCAGGAAAATGAGCGTGAGGACGGCTAGGGCGGACTAAACTCCGCCCTGCTCCCCAACCCTCGATACCCCTCCCCGCCATGCCCCTCTTTATTAATCACCTCACCCGCCGCGCCTTTCTCCGCAACACCGCGATCGCCGGCACCACCACGGCCTTTTCGGCGCGCTCCTGGTCCCAAGTCGCCGGAGCCAATGCCGACATCCGCGTCGCCGTCGTCGGCCTCAACGGCCGCGGCGGTTCCCACCTCTCGTCGTTACGCCGCATCGCCGGCGTCCGCCTCGTCGCGCTTTGCGACGTCGATACCGCCGTACTCGCGCGCGTGAAGAGCGGTCTCGGCGAGGCGGGCGCTGCGATCCGCACCTTCGTCGATATTCGCGATCTCCTCGCGATGCCTGATCTCGATGCGATTTCGATCGCGACGCCCAACCACCTCCACGCGCTCCAAGCGATCTGGGCCGCGCAGGCGGGGAAAGATGTCTACGTCGAGAAACCCGTTTCGCACAATATCTGGGAAGGCCGCCAGCTCGTCACCGCCGCCACGAAATACAACCGCGTCATTCAGTGCGGCACGCAGATCCGCTCCGGCGCCGGTTTGCAGGAGGCCGTCGCCTTTGTGCGTGCGGGTAATCTTGGGAAAGTCACCGCCTCGCGCGGCTTTTGCTACAAGCGCCGCGACAGCATTGGCAAGACCCAGGGCCCGCAGAAAATCCCGGCGACCGTGAACCACGATCTTTGGACCGGCCCCGCACCCATGACTGAGCTGCGCCGCGCGAAACTCCACTATGACTGGCATTGGGACTACGTCACCGGTAACGGCGACGTGGGCAACCAAGGCATCCACCAGATGGACGTTGCGCGCTGGTTCCTCGGCGAGACGGGGCTCCCGCGCAGCACCATCAGCGTCGGCGGTCGGCTCGGCTACGTGGACGATGCCGACACACCGAACACGCAGGTCGTGATTCACGACTATGCGAGCGCGCCGTTGATTTTCGAAGTACGCGGGCTGCCGTCGAAAGCCGAAGCCGCCGTGGCCGCCACTGTCGGCGACCAAGCCGGGGCCGAGGCAGCCAACGCCGCCGCCAAGGGCAAGAAGGGCAACCGCGGTGGCACGCCGATGGATAACTATCGTGGCGTCGGCGTCGGCAACGTCGTCGAGTGCGAGGGCGGCTCTGTCGTCACGACGGATTATTTCAAGGCCACCGCCTACGACAAGGCCGGCAAAGTGGTGAAGGAATTCGTCGGCAGTGATCGCCACATGCAGAACTTCATCGACGTCGTGCGTAGCCGGAAGATCGCCAACCAATACGGGCCGATCCTCGAGGGCCATCTCTCCAGCGCGCTCTGCCACCTCGGTAACATCTCGCACGTGCTCGGCCGGGAAATGTCCCCCGAGGCGCTGCGCGAAAAAATCAAAGCCGACGCGCCGCTCGCGGAGGCCACCGCCCGCATGTCCGAGCATCTTGCCGCGAACAAAGTGAACCTCGCGAAGACTCCGCTCACCTACGGCGCGCCGCTCACGATCGCACCCGGCAAAGAGGCTTTCATCGGCGCATTCGCCAAGGAAGCCACTCCGCTCCTCACGCGCCAGTATCGCGCGCCGTTCATCGTGCCGAACCTAGGGTGAAAAAACCAGGATTCGCGTCCTGAAGAAGCGGCTACGATTGCGCACGGGCCGCGCGACACCTTGAGGATAGCCGCGCCGGTATCGGCGCGGTAAAGCTATGCCCTCCATGTTCCGCTGCACTCACTGCCTGCTCTTGGCTCTTGCGCTCGGCGTCGGTGCTCTGCGTTGGGCGCGGGCGGCCGACGAAGGCGTCGTGGCGTTGCCGCCGTTCATGGTCGAGGAATTAGCGAAAGGTCCGCCGTGGCGTTACGCCCAGAGTCCGGATTTCGAGATCCTTTCCCGGTGCAACGACGCGACGACGCGTCGCATGACCGAAGCGTATCACCGTCTGCATCGACTCCTTGATCTCGTGCTGCCGGCACGATTCCGCGTCCGTCATGCGGTGACCAAGACGATGATTTACTACGACCAAGAGCTGCGTCCCGCGGCCTCGCAGGAAATTATTGCGCAGATGTTGCGCGGAAAAAATGAGATTCCGCCGCCGCCCGATCTTTCGCCCGGCGGTGGCCAGAGAGGCCTGCGCAGTTACATCCCCGAGTCGCGGCGCATTACGTTTCTCCCCAACATGCGGCTCTGGGACCTCGATATGATGGCGGTTTTTGCCATCGTGCGTAACGGCGATATCGATGCGGACCGCATGTTTCTCACGCCGGACTACGTCGGCTACATGTTGCGCAACCGCACGCCGGCACTCCCCACGTGGTTCATCGCCGGATTCCTGAGCCTTTACCCGCAGATGACATTCGAGCGTGAGACGATCACGATTCCGGCGGCGGAATGGATTTCTCCCGGTGAGACTTATCTGCTCAAAGCCGATCCGAAAACGACCCGCCCGCTGCTGCCCTGGGCCGCGTTCCTGCGGGGCGACCACTCGGGAAACAATCAGACCAAGGAGGAGAATCTGCGCGTCTGGGCCTCCCAAGCCGAGCTCTTCATCCGTTGGGGCCTCGAGGGAAAAGGGAGTCCGCGGCGCGAGGGATTCTGGACATTCATCGAACGCTCATCCGTCGATATCCCTTCCGAAAAACTGGTCCAAGAGTGCCTCGGCTTTGATTACGCCGGCCTCGCCGAGCAGCTCACGGCGTTTCTCCCGACGGCGGTCCGGAAGGACATGACGCTCCGTCCCGACTCCGCCATCAAGCTGCCGCCGCTCGCGCTCCGCCTCGCAACCGACGGGGAAATCGCGCGCATCAAAGGCGATTGGGAGCGGCTCGAAATCAACTACGTGCGCCAGCGCTACCCCGATCTCGCCGCCAAATATATCGAACAGGCCCGCCGCACACTGCTCCGCGCTTACGACCGCAATGATCGCGACCCGCGTTTGCTCGCGGTGCTGGGGCTCTGTGAGGTTGACGCCGGCAACGACGCGGAGGCGCGTGACTACCTGGAGGCCGCCGCACGCCTCGAGGTCGTCCGGCCCCGCGTGTGGCTCGAACTTGCCCGCCTGCGCCTCGCGGACTATCTCGCCGCGCCTGCGGTTGCGGGAAAACTCAGCGCGGGCCAAGCCGCTGACGTGCTGACGCTGCTCTTCACCGCACGTCAGCAAAACCCACCGTTGCCCGAAGTGTATGAGATGATCGGTGACGTGTGGTCGCAGAGCGCCGTTGACCCCTCGCGCGGACATCTTGCCGTGTTGTCCGAAGGCGTGGCCCTTTTTCCGCGACGGACGCCGCTGGTGTATCGCGCGGCCGCCCTGTTTCTCCAGCATGGCCACCTCGCCGACGCGGCGTCCTTCGTCGCGCTCGGTCTGCGGGTTGCGCCGGACGAGTCCGAGCGCGCACGCTTCGCCGCGCTGCAAGCGCGTCTGCCGGCCGAGCCGGTCAAACCCGACGCCCGCTAACGCGCGGCGAACGGATTTGTGGATACAGTCCCGCCACGCCAGCAGGTGGCAAAATGCCCCGACTCCACGCGGGACAGCCGTGTCCTGAAATTCAATCGC
>CAMCHO010000228.1 GCA_945874455.1 Opitutus sp. GAS368
GTCAACGTCCTGGCGGGCCAGACCGTGCGGCGCGATCTGTCGATCTCCGGCGGCGCAGTGGCCTTCGATGACAAGGGCACGGTGGCGCTTGAGACGTTCGTGGTGTCCGAGACGCGTGAGAGGGACGCGCGGGCGATCGCGATCAACGAGCAGCGCTTCGCAGTGAATCTGAAGACCGTCGCGGCAGCGGATGCGTTTGGCGACAGTGTGGACGGCAACGTCGGTGAGTTCATCAAAAACATGCCGGGCGTGGTGCTCGATGGCGGGCGCGTTTCGATCCGCGGGCTGCCCGGAAGCATGACGCCCGTGATGATCGATGGCAACGACCTGGCGAATGGCGCGGGCATTAAGGACTCCCGCGCGATCGACATCAGCAATCTCGCGATCAACAACATTTCGCGGGTCGAGGTCACGAAAGCGCCTACGCCTGACATGGCCGCGAGTTCCGTCGGTGGCTCCGTGAACCTGATCAGCAAGAGCGCCTTTGAGTTGGCCCGCCCGCAGTTCAAGTATCGCGCGATGATGACGTTCAACGAGGAATACATGGACTTCTCGAAGACGCCGTATCCGCAGCGCGAGCCCAGTCTCAAGCTCAAGCCGAGTTTCGATTTCAGCTACACGGTGCCGGTGAACAAGCTCTTCGGTTTTTCGATCAACGGCATGCACAACCAGCAGTTCAGTTTTCAACGCCACCTGCGCACGCAATGGAACAGCTCCACCGCCCCATCGACCGCGGCCAACCCTTTCCTTGATCGCTTCGAGTTCAATGAAACCCCGCTGGAAAAGCAGCGGCAAACAATTGGAGCCACCGCCGACTGGCGTATTTCGGATCGCGATACGCTATCCGTGTCAGCGCTGTATAACCCCTCCCGGTCGCAGTCCGCGAATCACGTGATGCTGTGGAATAACGGCGGCGTGCTGAATCAGAATGTGGGTTCCTACAGCCCGACCTTCGCCCTCGGCCGAGCCGGATCGGGCACGGTGGAGGGCACCGGCCACCACACCATCGTGCGCGACGTCACGACGCATTACAGCCTGCGTCACCGCCATCGCGGCGCGCACTGGAATTTCGACAGCAGTGCCTACTATGGCCTGTCGCAGAACCGCACCGGCGACATGGAATACGGCATGGTCGAGCGCGTCATCCTGTTTCGCCGCAACTTGACGATCAACTTCCAGGATATCCGCGAGGGCGGCCGGCCTTACAGCGTGTCGGCGCGCGACAGCACGACCGGAGCAAACGTCGACGCCTACACTCTCGCCAATGTGCCGATCGACGTCATCCGTTCCCGGCAGAACCGCGACACGGATGACACTCAGCGCGGCGCGAAGATCCACGCGAGCCGCGCTTTCGATCTCGGCGTGCCGGTGAAGGTGAAGGCCGGACTCGACTATCGGCAGCAGATTCGCGACCACAACGGCCCGACGAGCCAGTGGTCGTTTGTCGGCCCCGATCGAGTGAAAGGCACGGCGGACGAGTATGCCGGCCTCTACGGGTTGAAGGCTGCGGTCAGCACGTCCCCCGGCTTCGGCCTGCCGCCGCGCGATCGCGTCGACAACTGGAAGATGTACGAGCTCTTCAAGGCGCATCCCGAGTATTTCGTGTTCGACGAGGCAGCTTTCCTGCTCTCGCGCACCCGTGAAAGCTTCCTGCTCGACGAAACCATTCAGGCCGGATTCCTGATGGCGGACGCCTCGTTTTTCTCCAACCGCCTCCGGCTGGTCGGTGGCGTCCGCTACGAGGAGACGATCGACAAGAGCCTCGGCCGGCGTACGGATCCCACCCTAGGCTACCAAAAAGACGCCGGCGGCAACACGCTGCGCAACGCCGCCGGGGTGCCGCTCCCGATCACCGACCCGATCGAGCGCGCGCGGCGAATCAACATCGTGCGCGGCTCGTCCAACCGGAACAGCTACGACGGGCTCTATCCCAGTTTCCACGCCAGCTTTGCGCTCACGAGCAACCTGCTGGCCCGTTTCAGTTATGCGCGCACGCTGGGCCGCCCGGACCTCCCGCGGGTGTTTCCCGACATCGACATCCGCGACACCAGCAATCCGCCACTCATCGTCACGACGAGCTCGAGTCTGAAGCCGTGGGAGTCGGACAATATGGACGTCGCGCTCGAGTATTACTTCAAGACCGTGGGCGTGCTCTCGGTCGGCGCCTTCCGCAAGGACATCAAGAACTACTTCGGCCTCCTCACGCAGGATGCGACGCCCGCGCTGCTCTCCGAATACAACCTGGGACCCGAGTATTCGAATTATCGATTCAGTCACTACCTCAACGTCGGCGACGCGCGCGTCAGCGGCATCGAGGCTTCCTACGATCACGTGCTGACGTTCCTCCCCCAGTGGGCGAGCGGCTTCTCGGTGTTCGCCAACGGCAGCCGGCTCCAGCTCGAAGGCCGCGACACGGCCGACTTCCGCGGCTTCGTGCCGAAGGTGTTCAACGCGGGCATCAGCTATGACCGCGGCCGGGTAAACGTGCAGTTGAAGCGCAACTACCGCGGCAAGCAGCAGCTCAGCCCGCAGAATTGGCCCAACTCGTTCGAGTTTCGCCGTGAGAGCGTGACCTTCGATCTGAATGCGCAGATCAAGCTGCACAAGCGCGTGTCGATCTTCGTGACCGGTCGCAACCTGACGAACGAGCCCACCGTGATGGAGTGGTCGAGCCCGGCTACGCCCGATTATGCGAAGATCCAGCGCTTCATCGAGTCGGGCGCGCAATACGCTTTCGGACTCAAGGGCACGTTCTAGGTTCGAATCTCCCGCCTTTCCCCGCCTCCGTTCCGCCCTTAAATACCTCGCATGCCCCTCCATTCGTTCCGCCACTCCGGCCTCCGGCGCGCCGCCGTCTACCTTGGTATCGCAATTGTGGCGACATGCCGTCTGGCCGCGGAGTTGCCGGCATTTCCGGGGGCTGAGGGATTCGGCCGGATCGCCCGCGGCGGCCGTGGCGGCGATGTCTACCACGTGACCAATCTCGCGGACAGCGGGCCGGGGTCGCTCCGGGAAGGGATCGTATCGGGCACCGGTCCGCGCACCATCGTGTTCGAGGTCTCGGGCACCATCCTGCTGAAGAGCGCGCTGCGGATTGAGCGTTCGTTTCTCACCATCGCCGGCCAGACGGCCCCCGGCGACGGGATCACGGTGCGCGATTTCTCCGTGCAGATGAAAAACGTGACGGACGTGGTCGTGCGCTATCTTCGCTTGCGCCTCGGCGACGAAAACAAGACGGCGGAGTCCAAAGGGGCCGATGACACGCTGGTGACAGACGATATCGACCGCGTGATTCTGGACCATTGCTCGTTGAGCTGGGCGATCGACGGCACGCACGACCTGCGTCGGGGCGGCAATTTCACCCTGCAGTGGTGCATCATCAGCGAGGCGTTGAACGAAAGTCTGCACAGCCGGGGCAAGCCTCACGCGATGGCCGCTTCCTATCGCGATCTGTCGGGCAACATTACGTTACATCACAATCTCATCGCGACGTGCCGCGACCGGCATCCGTCGCTCGGTAGCGCCACGAAGGGACCGCAGCATGTCGTCGATTTCCGCAACAACGTTATCTACAACTGGGCGTCGCCTGGCACCGCGAATTTTTGTGATCACTTCATCAATTGCATCAACAACGTCTGGCGCCCGGGCCCCACGACGGTTCTCGCAAAACTCCCCATCGCGATGAAAGGCACGCTGCCCGACCTCGCGCGCGGTTACATGAGTGGCAATGTGTTTGAGCAGCGTGACGATCTCACGCGGGACAACTATGCCGCGCTCGATTTCAAGCGCTGGCTGAAACCGTATGGCAATTACGGTTACGCAGGAACGCTGTCCGACTGGAAGGCCACGACGGCACCAGACTTGGGCGCCGCCTTGCCCGAGACGCAGCCCGCGGCGGAGGCCGCCACCCTTGTGCTCGCTCGGGCCGGGGCGTCCCTGCGCCGGGATGCCATCGACGTTCGCGTGGTCGATGACGTACGTCAGCGCCGGGGCAAGGTGATCGATTCCCAAAAGGAAGTCGGCGGCTGGACCACCCACCGCTCGTTGCCGCCGCCGCTCGACACGGATCGGGACGGCATGCCGGATGCATGGGAACTCGCCCACGGGCTCGATCCGAAGAATCCCGCGGACCGCATTCAAAGCACGGAGGCGAATGGCTACACACACCTCGAGAGATATCTGAACAGCCTGGTGGCGGTGAAAGACGTGCGCTAGCAACTGCTCTGGCCTATAATCCCGTGGACTCCCGGTCATTCTTCGCTGCGCCCAGGATGATCCAAGGATGCCCAAAATCGTTTGGCATCTCGCGCGTTCTCCTGGCGGGCATCCGTGGCTCCGGTTGCGCGTGTCCTTTTATCGGGACGGTTGCGGCGCTCATGGCCGTAACCTTCGCGCACGCGGCTTCGCCGGGTGGGCTCAATGTGCCTCCCGGCTTCGAGGTGACGTCGTTCGCGGGCGATGAACTGGCCCACAACATCCACGCCATGACGGTGAACGCCCGCGGAGAGGTGGTCGTGGCGGGGCCCGGCTACGTCAAGACACTGCTCGACACAAATGCTGATGGTATCGCGGATGGATCGCGCTTGTTTTCCGCGTTTCCCCGCTCTGGGGCGCATGGGCTTTTTTTCGATGGCCACGATCTGATCGCGACGGGCGACGGGACGATTCTGCGGCTGCGGGATGCGGATGGAGATGGTGTCGCCGATGGAGCGCCCGAGGTGTTGCGGACCAGCATGGATCACGGTGAACACGGCACGCACGCGGTGCAGCGCGGGCCGGACGGCTGGTTTTATGTGATGGCCGGCAACGGTCCGCAGCCAGGTGCCTTTCAGGTCACGTCAACCGCGTCGCCGGTGGCGGAAGCACGGCAGGGGGCGTTGCTGCGTTTCACAGCCGATTTCAAGACGTGCGAGGTCGTGGCCCACGGCTTCCGGAATCCCTACGATTTCGATTTTACCGCGGCGGGGCAGATCTTCACCTTTGAAGCCGATGGCGAGCGCGTCCACCATTTGCCGGGTTACGGCCCGACACGGATCTATGACATCGCGGTCGGCGAGCACCACGGCTGGATGTTGAACGGATCGCGTCGCTCGTGGAGCAAGCCGCTCGGCTTCTTTGATCGCGTCGACAGCGTGGTGGATCTCGGTCGCGGCTCGCCGACCGGGGTGTTGGTCTATCGGCATCGCCAGTTTCCGCCGCGGTATCGCGCCGGCGTGTTTGCGGCGTGCTGGTCCACGGGCGTGATTTATTTTGTGCCGTTTTCGGCGCGGGGCTCGACGGTCGAAGGTGAGGCCGAGCGCTTTTTGTCGCCGGCGGGTAACGACGGCTTCGCCCCCGTGGATCTGGCGGTGGCGCCGAACGGCGATCTCTTCGTGGCGATCGGCGGGCGTGGGACGCAGGGCCAGGTGCTGCGCGTGCGCTTCACCGGCAGAGCCGCGGTTACGACCACGGCGGGAACGGATTTGCAGCAAGTGCTCGCGGCGGATCAGCCGCTGAGCAGTTGGTCGCGCGCGCGGTGGATGCCGCGGGCGAAGGCCCTGGGCGCGGCGCCCTTCGCTGCTGCTGCCGCGGATGCGGGCCGGCCGGAGGAGGAGCGCGTCCGAGCGATCGAGGTATTGGTGGAGCTTTTCGGTGGCGTGGGGCGGGATACCGCTCGGTCGGTCGCCGCGACCAAAGGGGACCTCACGCTCGCGCGACTGGCGTGGGCGCTGGCACGCAGTCCTAGCACGCCGGAGCGCGATGCGCAGCTCGCGACGTTGACGGGACCTGGCAGTGTCGGCGTGCAGCGGGCGGCTTGGGAAGGGCTGCTCGCTCTGCCGCGCGATTTACCGCTCACGCCCGACTGGCGAAACGGTTTCGGCAGCCCTGACCGTCGCGTGCGGACATCGGCGATTTCCGCGGCACGACGCAGCGGCTTGGTGCCGCCCATCGAAAGTGCCAGCCAGCCCCGGCTCGTGCTCGCGAAGATCCGGGCCGGCACGGGGGCGCCGGAGGTGCGGGTGATGCTAGAGATTTTTCGGTCCACGCGCGATCCGGAGTTGAAATTCGAAGCGGTGCGACTGCTGCAGATCAGTTTGGGCGATCTGCGATTGGAAGGCGGCAAGGACGAATGCGACACCGGCTACGCCGCGCTTGCGTTCGAGCGCGTGGCGCCGGCGGATCGCGAAGCGATCGCGCGTGTGGTGCTGGCTGAGTTTCCCACCGGGCAGCGCGAGCTCGATGCGGAAGAGGCGCGGCTCTTGGGGATGCTGCGGACGGAGCTGCCGGCGGCCCTGCCCACACTGGCTTCGTTTTGGACGCCGGAGAGCTCGCCGGAGGACGATCTGCATTTTCTTTTGGTTGCGGCGCAATTGCCTGGCCGACGTCCACCGGAATTCACGCGGCGGGCAGCGAACGCCCTGGCGCAATTGCAGCCGAAAATGGAAGCACGCGGCTGGCTGGCCGATCGGCAGTGGCCGTTGCGCGTCGGGGAGATTTTCCTGCGACTCAGCCAGGCGGACGACGGGCTGGCGATAGCGTTGATCGAGGCCGCGTCCTTCGGGCGGGCGAGTCACAGCCTGTTTGTGCCGCTGCTGCCGCCGGTGGCGCGCCTCGCCGCGGCGCGCAAGCTCCTCGCGACCGCCCAGCGCTCGACCGACGCCGAGGCCTGGACGAGCGAATTGATCGAGACGGTGGGCGCGGTGTTGCCGGGGGCGGAAGTCGTGCCTAGCTGGCGGACCAAGCTGGCCGATCCACGGGTGTGCGAAGCGGTGGCGCTGGCCCTAGCGGCGCACGCGGATCCCGCGGACGGGCTGGGGCTGATCAGCGTATTGGAAAATTCAGGACAGGCAATGGTGGTCGAGAAAATCGCGACGGCGCTGGCCGACTTCCCGCAGCCGGCAGAGAGGCGGGAGGCGCTGCGCGCGGGCTTGCGGGCGCTGGGCCGTCATGCCGGTACACCGGCGGCGGGCCTGGCGCTGGATCGGTTGCTGGCGCGGTGGTCGGGGCGGCCTTCTCTGGTCGGCGCGGGCGGCAGCACCCAGGGATTGTTCAAGCCGTGGCTGGCCTGGTTTGCCGCGGCGCACCCGATGGATGCCGCCGCGCTCGCCGACTCCGGCGGCGCCGATGCGGCGGGGTGGCTGCGCCGGTTTGCGACGGTCGTTTGGGAAAAGGGCGACGCGGGGCGCGGCGCCGTCATTTACCAGCAGCGGGCGTGTGCGGCGTGTCACGATGGCGGCCGGCGCCTCGGACCCGCCTTGACGGGCATCGCAGGGCGTTTTGGCCGCGACGATTTATTGCTGAATATCGTCGATCCTAATCTCTCCATTTCGCCGACGTATCGCGCGCAGGAGGTCACGTTGAAAGATGGGACCGTGTATCGCGGGGTGCCGGTCTATCAATCGTCGGCCGCTCTCATGCTCGAGGTCGGGCCCGGTGCAACCGTGCGAGTGCGGGGAGA
>CAMCHO010000229.1 GCA_945874455.1 Opitutus sp. GAS368
CGCATCATTTTCGGTGGAGTCCTGAATCTGCGGGAAAAACTCCGTGATCATTTCCTGCTCCGTATCCCCCGACACCACCCGGATTATTCCCACAGATTCAGGGCACCGCAGATGGCAGCAACGGATTCCGGCAGCCCCGCAAATCGATACCCCAACCCACTGCGCCTCGGATGAGAGGGCACGACGAGCCGAACCGCAAACGACGCGCTGGTTCTCCGGAAAACCGTCCTGCCCATAAAATCTTCCTGCCCCATTTCAGCCGATGGCTTCGAGGATCCCCAACCACGGACTGGAAAGTCCGTGCCACGTTTGGCAACCAAGCCCACCTAAGCGGCTCGAGGCATGATTCTCGGTGGAGTCCTGAATCTGCGGGAAAAACTCGGTGATCATTTCCTACTCCCCATCGCCCGACGCCACCCGGATTATTCCTCCAGATTCAGGGCACCGCAGATCGCGCACTCGCCGCGGAGCGCAAACGCGGTCACGCATTGCCCCTTGATACCACTTCCGTGAACGATGCCGCAATCGCTCCGCCGACACGATCGGAACCGCCGCACATACTGACTGGCACGCGCCGGGCGCCTCATCGTCAGCCGTTCCGCCAGCCTCGGCTTGTCCCCTTCGTCGCCTCGAAGGGGCCGCATGGCCCCTCGCTGCGCGATAACCGCGGGCTCGCCCCGAGTGATCGGGACGAAGATCCGCCCGCGGACGCGGACACCGCTGCGCTGCACTCCGTCGTCGTTGCGCTCCCCTGAAACGCCTGCTGGAACATCTCTACGGACGGCGCGGCCTTGTTCTTGCGCGAGTCCGGCGCTCCGTGGGACAACAACCGTTCGGAGCAGGCGGACCAGGCAGGCTGAATCGCGTGAACCCCTTCGCCTATTGTCCAAATATCACGAGACGTCGGTGTGAGTCGGCCCGGTGTCCCCCGGCCGAACTCCGAGCGGACGCGCCCCAACCGCGCGCATTCTCAAACACATTCTCAAACTCCCGCTTGTGTTAGCCGAGGTGACGCCTACCTTCCGCGACTTATCACATGAATCCCCCTGGAATCGCAAAATTGGTCGGAGTCGGCCTCTTAATTTTTGTCGCCGTCATCATGGCGTCGTCCGGCACCTTCGTCGTGAAGCCCGGCTACCGTGGCGTAGAGGTGACGATGGGCGAGGCTTCTCGCACCTTCAAACCCGAGGGCTTCGGCCTGAAGGCCCCGTTTATCACGACCATCACGCAGATATCTATCCGCCAGCAAACCGCCGAAGACAAAGCCGAGTGCTATTCCTCGGACCTTCAACAAATCACCATCGATCTGAAAGTGCTCTTCCGCATTCCGGAAGCGTCGGTCGTAAAACTCTTCCAAGACTATTACGGTGACCCTTTTCAAAGTCTCGTCGCGCCACGCGTTCAGGAGGCCTTGAAGGAAGTCGCCGCCTTGCAAAGCGCCGAGCAGATCGTGAAGAACCGCGAACAGATCAAGACGCGCTCACTCGAAATTGCCCGGCGCAAACTCGGCACTCTCCTCGTGATCGAAGATATCGTGATTCAAAATATCGCGCTCACGAAGGAACTGGAACACGCCATCGAGGCTAAAATGGTTCAGGAGCAGGAGGCCTCGAAGTCCAAGTATTTCCAGCAACGCGTGCAGATCGAAGCCGACACCGCGATCATCCGCGCCAAGGGCGAAGCCGAATCAATCATGATCCGCGGCGACGCGCTCAAGAAAAACCCCGCCTTTGTCGATCTCCAGATCGTCGACAAGTGGGATGGGATCACGCCAGCCATCATCGGCAGCGGGGACAAGGTCATGCTCAGCTTGCAAGACCTCGAACGCCTTAAGACCCAAAAATCCAATGTCCCAGCCTTACCACAACCAGCCGCCGCGAAAAGTCCCGTCCGACGCTGAACCCATGAATCCTCTCCTTGTCTCCAAGCTCATCGGCATGGCCGCCATGACCTTTGTGCTGCTTATCCTATCCTCGGCCGCCACCTATGTGATCGAGCCCGGCACTCGCGGCCTCAAGGTCACGCTCGGCAAGACCGCTGACGGTTTCTTGCCCGAGGGCTTCGGCTTTAAAGCGCCTTTCGTCACCAGCATCGTGACAGTCAATGTTCGCCAGAGGACACAGGCCGTAAAGGCCGACTGTTTTTCCTCCGATCTTCAGCAGGTAAAAATTGACCTTCGCGTGCTTTACCGCGCGCCCGAATCGTCGGTCGTCCAGATCTACCGCGAGTTCGCCGGAGATCCCTTCGACAGCCTCATCGCCCCGCGCGTGCAGGAGGCCATCAAGGAAGTGACCGCCCTCTACACGGCCGAGCAGATCGTGAAGAGCCGAGAAGAAATCAAGACAAAGGCCCTCACGGCCGCGAAGCTGAAAATCGGCAATCTGCTCCTTGTCGAGGATATCGTCGTGCGAGACATCAATCTCTCGCCTGAACTTGAAAAGGCGATCGAAGCGAAGATGGTCGCGGAACAACAGGCCAACCAAGCGCGCTTCACTCAAGTGCAGACCCAAGTCGAAGCCGAGACCGCCGTCATCAGCGCCAAAGGTGAAGCTGAAGCCATCCGCGTGCGCGGTGAGGCCCTCCGGCAAAGCCCGGCGTTTCTGCGCTGGAAAATTGTCGAGCGCTGGAACGGCCGCTCGCCCATGGTCGTGCCCTCTGGACCAGAAAATTCTGGTGCTGCGCTCTTGCTGCCGATCGGCCCAGCTGAGATGCCAGTGGTGCCATGACGCCACGGAAACGCGCCTTCTTCCAGTTCCTCAGTTTGGTCATTGTCGGCTCCGTGCTGGTCTTTTTTTTCCCGCGGGCGGCGGCCTTCGCGGAAATGGCCGCGCGTGAGCTGCGCTACCTCTGGTGGATCATCTTACTGGTCGCACTCGCCGTCTGGTTGATCTGGGGCGTCGGCCGCCGCCCCAAGGACTGACCTCACCGTCCGTTGGGACGACACTTTCTCGAGATCTGCTCGTCTAACCAGCGTTCGCTTCTCGCCGGCGACAGTGGGCTCGGCGGGGCGGCACCCTCCCTGCCCAATGCCCCTCCGATTTTCTTTAGTCGTCATTTGGATTTATCTCGTCGCTCGCGCCGCGGCGGCAGTGCCACCCAACCCGAATCCGCCGGGCCTGGAAATTGCCTTCCATCGGACCGTCCAACCGTTCCTCGAAACCTACTGCGTCTCGTGTCACGGCAAAGAAACTACGAAGGCCGATTTGGATCTCAGCCGCTACACCAACGTGGCCAGAGTCACCACCGGTTTTACCCACTGGGAGCTCGTCCTCGAACGCCTCGAGGCCGGCGACATGCCGAGCGAAAAGGCCAAGCACTTCCCCTCCGACCCGTTGCGCGCCGAAGTCGTCGCGTGGATACGCGCGTTTCGTCAGGCCGAGGCTACGAAAAATGCTGGCGACCCGGGCCCCGTGCTCGCCCGGCGGCTCAGCAACGCCGAATACGACTACACGATCCGCGATCTCACCGGGGTCGATATCCGGCCGACAAAAGAATTCCCCGTCGATCCCGCCAACCAAGCCGGTTTCGACAACTCCGGTGAATCGCTCGCGATGTCGCCGGCGCTATTTAAAAAATATCTGGGCGCCGCCCGCACCGTCGCCGAGCACCTCGTACTGCAACCGGCAGGCTTCGCATTCGCGCCGCACCCCGCCGTCGTCGATACCGACCGCGACCGCTATTCGGTGCAGCGGATCATCGACTTCTACCGCCGGCAGCCGACCGACTACGCGGATTATTTTCTGGCGGCGTGGCGTTTCAAACATCGCGCGGCTCTCGAGCGTGACAGTGCCTCACTGGAGGCCATCGCCGTCGAGGCCAAGGTGAGCCCTGGGTATCTCGCAACGATCTGGGCCACCCTCACTGGGCCAAAGGCCGACGTGGGCCCGATCGCCACATTGCAGGCCCGCTGGCTCGCGCTGCCGGTCGCCGGCCCCACCGCGGAATCCACCGCCACCGCCCGCGCACAGTGTGCGCAGCTGCGCGATTTCGTCGTGGGGCTCCGCGATAAAATCATCCCCGACGTGACCAACCTAACCGCCCCACCCATGCAGCAGGGCTCGCAAGTCTTCGTGCTCTGGAAAGATCGGCGGATGGCGGAAAACCGCCGGCGTTACGACGTCACCGCCTTGCAGGTCGAAGGCCAGCCCGTCGCGCAACCCGCCGCCGTCAAGACCACCGCGCCCACCGTGGCCGCTGCGGGCAAACGACCCGTCAACCCGAACGCCGCGACGTCCGCGACCTACAAAATGGCGCTGGCCCGCATCCGCGTCGCCGATCCCGATCTCATTGTGCCCGCCAATCCAGCAGAGCGCATCCGCTACGAAGCCGAATTTGCCCGCTTCGCCGCCGTCTTCCCCGATGCGTTCTACATCAGCGAGCGCGCGCGCGTCTATGCCGACCCTGAAAAGGAAAAGAGCCTCGGCGGACGTCTGCTGAGCGCGGGCCTCCACAGCATGACCGGATTTTTCCGCGACGATGCCCCGCTCTCTGATCTGATCCTCGACGAACCGGGCCGGAGGGAGCTGGACCGGCTCTGGCGCGAGTTCGACTACGCCGCCTCGGTTCCGCAGCGGATGCACATCAGCTTCGTGTGGTTTGAGCGCACCGACTCGCGCTACATGACCGACGCGGAATTCGATCCCTACCGCCCCGAGGATAAATCCGTCACCTCGCAGGAGAAGGTCAGGCGGCTCGCCGAGATTTACCTCGCCAAAGCGCAAAAAAACAACGCCAGCGAGACCGTGCAGCACGCCATCCGCGAGCACTTCGAAATCGCCGCCGCCAATATCCTCCAAGTCGAACGGGACCGGATCGCTGCCGAGCCGAGCCATCTCCGCGCGCTCCAGGATTTCGCCGCGCGCGCGTATCGCCGTCCACTCACCAGCCAGGAACGCGACGGCCTCGTGGCCTTCTACCGCGAGTCGCGCGATACCAACGGCCTCGACCATGAAGAGGCGATGCGCGACTGCCTCGCGAGCGTACTCATGTCTCCACATTTTTGCTACCGTATCGATCTCGTCGATCCCACCCCTCGGACGACACCGTCCAGCCCGCCCCTCGCCGGTACGCAACCCCTGTCCGACTACGCGCTCGCGAGCCGGTTGAGTTATTTTCTCTGGTCGAGTTTACCTGATGCGGAACTGCTCGCGCACGCCGCCGCGGGCGATTTGCACGAGCCCAAGGTCATCGCCGCTCAGTCGCGGCGTCTGCTCACCGACGACCGCATCCGAAACTTCACTACGGAGTTCGGCGGCAACTGGCTCGATTTCCGCCGTTTCGAGGAAATCAACACCGTGGATCGCGAGCGCTTTCCCGCCTTCACGAATGAGCTGCGCGCCGCGATGTTCGCGGAGCCGCTTCACTTCCTAATCGACCTCGTGCGCGCGGACCGCCCCGTCCTTAACCTCCTCTACGCCGACTACACGTTTGTGAATCCCGTCCTCGCCCAACACTACGGCATGCCCGCCGTCACCGGCCCGCCGGACGCATGGGTGCGCGTCGAGCACGCCGATCGTTTCGCGCGGGGCGGGCTTCTGCCGATGGCCGTTTTTCTCACCGCGAATTCGCCGGGCCTGCGCACCAGTCCCGTGAAACGCGGCCACTGGGTCGTCAGTCGCCTGCTCGGCGAGCGCATCCCGCCGCCCCCGCCGACCGTCGCCGCCTTGCCGCCCGACGAGTCCAAGATGGGCGACCTCACGTTGCGCGACGCGCTCGCCCGGCATCGCGAAGATAAATCCTGCGCAAGCTGCCACGCCCGCATCGATTCCTTCGGCCTCGTCTTTGAAGGCTTCGGCCCGGTGGGCGAACGGCGCGAAAAAGATTTCGGCGACCGTCCCGTCGACACCCGCGCGTCGTTCCCCGGCGGCCAAGAGCGCACCGGCGTCACGGGCCTGCGCGAATTTCTTCACGACCGCCGTGAATCCGATTTCCTCGACAACCTCTGCCGCAAGCTCGCCGCCTACGCGCTCGGCCGCACGCTGCTGCCGTCCGATGATGGTTTGATCCGGGACATGCGCGCGAAACTGGCGACCAACCAACAGCGATTCAGCGCTCTCGTTGAAACCATCGTCACCAGCCCGCAGTTTCTCACCAAGCGCGTCTCCTCTGTCTCCGCCACCCTCCCCGCCCATGCCCGCGATTAATCAAAACTCCCCCGCCGCGCTCCGTTACCAGATTTCCCGGCGAACGTTTTTGCGCGGTACGGGTGTCGTGATGGCGCTCCCGTGGTTGGAGTCGCTCCCTGTCTGGGGCGCTCCAGCGGCGCCCGCCTCCCCCGCTGCGCCCACGCCCTATCCGCAACGATTCGCCGCCGTGTTCATGGGCAACGGCATCAACAGCCAGCATTGGTGGGCCAAGGGCGCCGGGGCCGAGATGGAGCTGGGCAAAACGCTGAAGCCGCTGGAGCCGTTTCGCACCAAGCTAAATGTCATCAGCGGCCTCTACAACCGCGCCGCCACGGGCGTCGGCATCCACCCCGGCATGACGGGTAATCTCCTCTCCGGCCTGCCGCTCACCAAGGGCGCCGTCCTCCACGGCGGCGTCAGCATGGATCAGATCCTCGCGTCGCGCCTCGGCCACGAGACGACTCAGCCCAGTCTCATCCTCGGCTGCGAACAACCCATCACGGGGTATCACGAGACGAATTTCTCGATGGCCTATAGTTCGCACATCTCTTGGGAGAACGCGGACTCCCCCGTCCCGATGGAGGTCTACCCGTCGCTCGCGTTCGACAGCCTGTTTGAAAACCGCGGCAGCCGTCGCACCCAGAGTATCCTCGACCGCGTCAAGGAGGACGCCGCTAGCCTCAACCGACAGGTCAGCGCCGCCGACCACGCCAAGCTCGACGAATATCTGAACAGCGTGCGCGAGGTTGAAAAGCGCGTGGACCGCATGCGTAGCGATCAACAGAAAGCGGCGAACAACGCTCGGAATCGCGGCCGGCCGATGGTCACCATGCACCGCCCCGACAACGGTCTACCCGAAGACATCCGCGAACACATGCGCCTCATGTGCGACATCGTCGCCCTCGCGTTTCAGACCGATAAGACCCGCATCGCGACTCTCCTGCTCTGCCGCGACCTCTCCGGTTTGTTCTATCCGTTTCTCGGCGTACGCAAGGCCCACCACAGCGCCTCGCACGACGACCAGTCGGCCGACTATGAAAGCATCGCCCGTTACTACGTCGGGCACCTCGCCTACCTTGCGGGCCGACTGGAAGCGATGCCCGAAGGCGAAGGCACCGTGCTCGATCACACCTGCCTGATGTATCTCTCAAATATGTGGTCCGGCACGAAGCACGACAACAGTAAGGTTCCCCTCCTCACCGTCGGCGGCTTCGGCGGCACGTTGGCGACGGGACGCATCCTCGACTACACCGACAAGGGCGATGAGAACCGCAAACTGTGCAGCCTCTATCTCTCGC
>CAMCHO010000230.1 GCA_945874455.1 Opitutus sp. GAS368
TTTCTCATTATGCTCCGAATCGTTTTAACTGTCTTCGCCACCTGTGCACTGCTGGCTTTGGCGCGTGCGGGTGAGGCCGCCGCCGCTCCGCGTATGGTTGCCGATGTGAGCTACCTCGCGCCGGACCGCGCGGAGAAACTCGATCTCTATCTGCCAGCCACGCCCGCCAAGGGAGCGCTTTCCCGGGCCGTCGTGTGGATCCATGGTGGCGGTTGGACGGGCGGCGTGAAAACCGAGAACCGCGCGAAGGAAATCTGCACGACCTTGGCGGCGGCGGGTTACGTGGCTGTGAGCGTCGACTACCGGCTGGGTGCCGGCGCGTGGCCGCACAATCTGCACGATTGCAAAAACGCGGTCCGTTTTCTCCGCGCTCACGCCGCGAAATATCAGCTCGATCCTGAGCGCATCGCCGTCGCGGGCGGTTCGGCGGGCGGTCACTTGGCGCTGATGGTGGGCTTCACCGGCGACCAGCCAGAGTTTGAGCCGACCGGTGTGGCGACGCCTTATCCCGGGGTATCAAGCAAGGTGCGCGCGGTCATCGATCTCTACGGACCAGCCAATTTGCTCACGCGTCAAGAAGTCGACGCCGAGGGCGCACCGACGGGCAAGTTCCGCGCCGTCGGCCCTGCGGCGGTGTATGGCACCGACGACCCCGCAGCGCCCGTCTATGTCCGGGCTTCGCCGGTGACGCACGTCACGAAAAACGCTCCGCCCGTCTTGATTTTACACGGCCAGATCGACCTGACGGTCGACCGCGCGCAGTCCGAGGAACTTGCGGGCGTGCTCGCGAAGCACGGCGTCCCGCACGAATTTGTGCGAGTGGCGGGAGCGGGGCACACGTTCGATTTTGAAACGTGGAACAAGCAGCCCCTGTCGCGCGATCTTCGCCCCGTGGCGCTGGCGTTTTTAGAAAAGCATCTCAGCCCGTAACCATTGCCCTCTTCAAGGCTCCGCATTCTCAGACTTCGCACCATGACCCTCCCCTCCATTCCGTCCCCAGCTCCGCGTCGTCCTGACGCAAAAATCGTCGCGCTCGTCCTCCTCGCAGCGGTCTCTTCCGCGTCTGCCCAAACCGCAGCGCCGGCGGCGGAGAAAACCACGACGCCTCCCGATAATGCGGTGACGCTGACGCCGTTCGAGGTGAACAGTGACCGGGACACGGGCTTTGCGGCCGCGAGTTCGCTCGCGGGCGGCCGTCTCGCGAGTGATTTGCGCGACACGCCAGCGGCGTTTTCGGTGATCAATCGCGAGTTCATCGAGGCGCTCAATCTCACGGACCTGATGCAGGCGCAGAACTGGGCGACGGGTTCGACGTTTCAGTCGGACATTGGCACGAATAACTTCACAACCTTCACCGTGCGTTACAACTCGCGTGGCGTGAGTGCGGGCCAGCAGCTGCGGAATTTCTTCCCCGTCAATAGCGACAACGACAGTTACGCGCTCGAGCGCTACGACTTCGGACGCGGGGCCAACTCCATCGTGTTCGGTAACGGCAGCCTCGGCGGCGTGAGTTCCTCGACGACGAAGCGCGCGCGCACCGACCGCGCGTTTCAGGATGTGAAGCTTACGGCGGGATCATTCAGTATGATGCGGGCGACGATCGACGTGAACCAGCCGATCAACGACAAAGTCGCCCTGCGCGTCGCCGGCGTTGCGCAGCACGGCCTCGGCTGGCGGCAGAAAGAATTTGAGAAGCGCAAAGGTGTTTTCGCCACGACGACGTTGCGGCCCTTTCAAAATACCGTGGTCCGGCTCGAAGCCGAGGCGATCAACCGTGAGATCAACCAGCCGATCAACAATCTCCAGGATCAGCTCTCGGGTTGGAATGGGAGCACGACGTTTGCCACGCCGGCCGCGCTCAGCGGCGCTTCCGCCGCGCAGATCACCGCGCTGCAAGCGCAGGGCGTCGCGCGCCGCGGCGCCAACTACAACGTCTACGATCCTTACAACGGCTTCAACGCGATCAGCAGCTACACCAACGAGGCGATCTCGCTCGGCGGTGGCACGACAGCGACGACGCCGATCGCGGGCTTTGTGTCCGGCAGCAATGCCGCCTTCGGCCTGACGAACACCAATCTGGTCAATGCGATGAACGTCCCGACCAATCGTTTCGACTTGGTCGAATCGCGCTCGGGTTTCATCCGCCCCTCCGAGCGTTTTTCGATCAATCAGGACGGGCCGCTCCTCGAAAGTTCGTTTCGCGATCTTCAGCTCACGGTGGAGCAAAAGCTCGGAGATTTCTATGTGGAGCTCGCTGGTGACGTGAACAAGAATTCTAACTACACGAACGGCGAACAGAACCGCGGCGCCAGCGCCACCTACCTCGATCTCAACCGCGTCCTCCCGAATGGCGCGCCCAACGCCCACTACCTGCAGGCGTACGGCGATGGGAATTTCTTCCGCGGCTTCCGTCACTACGATTACCACAACGTCCGCGCCGCCGTCGCGTGGAAGCAGAACACGCGCTTCGGCAATTTCGCGATCAACACCATGGTCGGTGAAAACAAGAATCACTACACGCTCTCTTATCAGTGGCTCAGCTTGGCGCAGGGCACCGATACGCTCGCGTGGATTAACGGCACGGCGGCGACGGTGAAGATCCGCCGCTATTGGAACGAGCCCAGCCGTCCGTTCGTCGACCTCGCCGGCAAGCCCATCCCCTATTACGATCCCAACACGCGCACGACCACGACCGTCACGCCGCGCTGGGTCATCGACCACACGCGCTTCGATGCTGAGTCCGTCAACGACACCAGCTACCGCTACGGGCTCGCGGCGCTCAACGCCAAGTTCTGGAAGGATCGGTTGATCTTCCTCGGTGCTGTCCGCCGTGATCGTTACCAATCCGGCTCGCAGCAGATGGCGGTGAGTGGAGACTACCCGACAGATCGCGATCCGCTGAAGCCGCTCTTCAAGCCGCAGGCGCCCGACGATTGGGCGGCCCTTACCTATGTGCCGGTCGACGCCGCCGGACGTGCGCTGCCCGCCGCGCCCGCGATCACGCGTCCCCGACTCTCGGGCGGGGTCCGCGATCCGCGCTACACGCAGTATCGGTTTCGAGACGATTTTAATGCCCCGGTGCTCAGTGGCTACGTGAACACCAAGTCGGTTGGCACGGTGATGCATCTCCTCGACTGGCTAAGTCCGTCGGTGAACTACGCCGAGAGCTTCAATCCGCAAAAGGCCTACGCCTTGCTCCAAGGCGGCGGCATTATCCAGCCGACGATCTCCACGGGGTGGAATTACAGCACACGCTTTGAGTTCTTCCAGCGGAAGCTCGACGTTAATCTCACCTACTACACGAGCGAGGAGATCAATAATCCGTTCGGCGTTTCCGGGTTTCCGTTTAACGCCCTGCTGGAGGCGACCCCCATCGGCAGCACCGCCGATCTCAACAAGCGCGGGCTGCCGCGTTTCATCGGTGGCAGCGATCTGCAGGATCGCGTGGCGAGCGGCTACGAGGCGGAAGTCACGGTCAATGTGATCAAGGGCCTGCGCGTCACGGGCAGCGTCTCGCTCCCGAAAGTTTATGGTGCGAATGCTTACCAACTCACGCGCGCTTACGTCGAAAAGAACCGGGAGGCCTTTAAGCTCATCGTGCAGGACACGGGTGCCCGGGTGGATGCCAATAACGTCGCGACGGTCGATCCCGCCATCCCCGCCGACCAGCTCTCGCCTGAAGTGAATGCCGCCGCCGACGCCTACAACACGATCTTTACCGCTTACAATAATCTGAACATCGCGCGCACGACGGGAAATAATCAGCCCCTCTACAAGTTCTTTGGTGATTACACGATTCAGGAGGGTAAGACGAAAGGCCTGCGCTTCGGCTTGGGTGTGCAATACCGTGGCCGCGAAGTCCTCGGCAATCGCGGGGCGGACACGATTGTGGATCCGGCTAATCCGACGCGCGCCATCGACGATCCGACGCGCAGCATCCTGACGCCGCTGATGTCGCCCAAAGGCGACACCACGGTAACGAGCACGTTCGGCTATCTGTGGCGCTTCGACAAACGCGCCATCCAGCTGAACCTCGTGATCAACAACCTACTGAACGACCGGGCAATTTATTGGACGACCTCGACCAATGGCACCGCGACGAGCGCGCTGCGCCCGCGCGATGGAAACTACAACTCGCCCGCGCGCGAGACCGTGCCCGTGGGCTTCGGCCTGAAGCAGCCGATCAACTTCAACGTGTCCGCATCGTGGCGGATGTGAGGCCGGGCGTTGACAGCGGGGTGCGTAGCTACAGCGTGCTCACATGGCGACCATCACCGCGAAAGTCTTCAAGGCAGGGAATTCCAAGGCGCTGCGTCTGCCGCGCGGCCTGAACGTGAAGGCGAAGTCCTACGAGGTGACGCCGACGGCCACGGGCTTCGTGATTACCGATCCGAAGGCGGAGGCGCGGCGGTTGAGAGCGCTCCAGGCATTATGGGGCTCCGCCCCTGATTTCCCAGATCATACGAAATGATCTTCCTGCCGGACACGAATGTGTTCTCCCGGTATCTGCGGGGGCGGACGGAGGATGGGGCTCTTCGAGCGCGGCTGGAAGGGGCGCTGACCGGTTGTCGGTTGTCGGCTATTGTGATCATGGAATTAGAATACGGCGCGGCGAAACAACCGGAGGTGGCGGCGTTTCGTGAGCGAATCATCCGCCTGAAGGATGTGTTTCCTCGAGTGGAGGCATTTGACGAAGCGGCCGCGCGGCAGGCCGGAATCGTGCGCGCCGGTCTGGCCAATTTCAAACCGAACGCCCAGCCCATCGGGGCCTATGATGTCCTGTTGGCTGGGCATGCATTGGCGTTGGGAGCGGTGTTCGTGACGAATAATACGAAGGAATTTTCCCGAGTGCCGGGTCTCCAGGTCGAGAATTGGCAGAGCGTAACGTAGGCCAATGGCACGCGGTCATATTGCTCTCGCACTCGCGCTGGTAGTTGCGGGAAGGGGTGGGTTGCTGAGCGCAGACGCGCAGACTGCGTCGCCGGCGGAGATTCGCCGCGAGGTTTTTTGGCCTCGCCGCGGGTGGGCGTGGCGGTGCTCGCCGCGTGTTATTACACTCGGCCGAGCGGCGGGGAAATGGTTTCACAACCATAAAATTTTCCTCTCCACGTTCAGGGGATTGGGGCGGAGCTGAAGCGACGGTGATGAGGTTCAGCGTTCGGGGCAGGAAGATTGGTGAGGTAGGAAGATTTATCGGAGGGCAGACCTTCGTGTGCGAGGTGGGAGACTCAAACCCACGGGCAAGGACGCCTGTGCCACGTTTCGGAGAAGTTCAAAAATCAACGGACGTTGGTATTAGCCCGGCCTGCGGTCATCGAGCAATTGCATCTTCCCTCAGTCCCTGTTTTCTCTTTGCCTGACTGAGCCCCCGGTTTACTTTTGCTGAATCCCTCCCCTTTCACCCCTCCCGATAGTTTCGCTCCTCCTATGAAATTCACCCGACGTCATTTTTTGAAAACGACCGCAGTGGCCTTGGGCATGCCTACGTTTATCCCCGCCTCGGCGCTGGGTCGAGACGGCAAGGTGGCGCCGAGTAACCGCATCGTGGTTGGCGGCATTGGCATCGGCCCCCGCGGGCGTGAGGTGCTGAAACACTTCCTCAGCCAGACCGACGTGCAGTTTGTCATGATCGCCGATGTCCAAGAAGCGCGGCGCGAAGTCGTGCGCGTGATGGCGAACCGGCAATATAACAATCAGGACTGCCTGAAGACTCGCGACATGTATGAAGTCCTCGCGCGTCCCGATATCGACGCGGTGTTGATCGCGACCGGTGATCGGTGGCACGCCCTGTTGAGTATGCTCGCCGCGAAGGCGGGCAAGGACATCTACTGCGAGAAGCCGTGCAGCATGACGGTGCGTGAGAGCCAGGAATTGGCGGATACGACCAATCGCTACGGGCGGGTATTTCAGTCGGGTACGCAGCGTCGCAATGTCGATAACTTCGGCTTCGCGGCGGAACTGGCGCGCAGCGGCAAGCTCGGAAAAATCCACACGGTCCACGCCGGCATTCTTCCGCTCCAAGAAAGTTTCAAATGGCTGCCCGCAGAACCGGAGCCGGCCCGCGACGTCGTCGATTGGGACCGTTGGCTCGGCCCGGCTCCATGGCGGCCTTACAACAAAGACTACGTGCAGGGTCGTTGGCGCGGTTACTATGATTTCCATGGCGGTGCGGCGTTGCCGGAATGGGGCGCGCACACGGTCGATCTCTGCCAATGGGGAGCGAGTGCGGATCATACCACGCCGATCTCCTACGAGGCCGACGGGCAGACCATCTACGGGAAATACGCCAACGGCGTGAAGCTCGTGATGCGCCTCGCCGGTTTCAAAGGTGAAGGCAACTGGGTCGTGCCTGGTACCTGCCCGGTGCGCTTTGAAGGCGACGAAGGTTGGGTCGAGGCCGCGGACACCGGCAAGATTGCGGTGTCGTCCCCGAAACTTCTGGAACGTGGCGCGCCGAAAGAAATGTACGGTACCGATCCGTCGAAGCACGTCCGCGATTTCCTCGATTGTGTGAAATCGCGCGGCAAACCGGCCTGCAATGCCGATGTCACGCGTCGCGGTCACATTATCTCCCATGTCGCCTCCATTGGCTGGCGGCTCGGCCGCAAGGTGGAATTTGATCCCGTCTCCGAAACGTTTGTGAACGACGCCGACGCCAACCGTATGTGCAGCCGTGCGCGCCGCGCGCCTTGGCATGCCTGAACCCAAACTCCGTGGTGATCCTATGAAACTTATTCGTTCTCTCGTTCTGTCGTTGGTGGTGGTCGCGGCGTTGGTCAGCCCGGTAGCGGCGGCTGTGTCCTCTGAGTCGGCGGCGCTCGCCGTGCTCGCGTCCGATGCCGGGCTCCCCGAAAAAGCCCGCGCGTGTCAGGAACTAGGGGACTTTGGTGGACCCAAGTCGGTGGCGCCCTTGGCGGCGCTGCTGAACAAGGAGCATCTCGCCGACTACGCGCGCAGTGGCCTCGAAGGCATCAAAGATCCCTCGGCCGGAGTGGCGCTGCGCAAAGCGCTGCCCACGCTCGAAGGGCGCTTCCTCGCTGGAGCGGTGAACTCCCTCGGCGTCCGGCGCGAAGTCGCGGCGGTGCCCGACCTCCAGAAATTGGCCCTCGATGCGAAACGCGGCGTGGCCGCAGAGGCGATTGCTTCTCTCGGGATGATCGCCAATCGCGATGCGGCCAAAACGCTGCAGCAGGTGCTGAGCGGTGGTCCCGCTGACCTGCGCGTCCCGGCGGCGCACGCCGCGCTCGTGGCCGCTGCACACTTGGCGAAGGACCGGAATGTCACCGGCGCGCGTGAGTTGTTGGACTCCGTGGTGAAGGCGCTGCCGCCCGGGCAGCTCGCGACGGTCGCTAAAAATCAAATCACAGTGCTCGGGACCAAACCGTAACCTGTGAGTTGAGGGACGGCGCTCGCCGACGTGCC
>CAMCHO010000231.1 GCA_945874455.1 Opitutus sp. GAS368
GTGGCGGTGACGATCACGGGGCGCCGGGCGAGGATGCGCGTGTTTTGATCCACGGTCGGATCGTCGATGGCCGTGGCGGGGTTCGCGGGATTCACGATCGAATCGCCGCTGCGGGTGCCGACGAAATATTGGCCGGCGTATTGCGCGCCGAGTCCGAGGCGGAGACCTTTGAGATGGCCGCTTTGGATGGTGTAGTCGGAGAAAGCGTTGATCGCGGTGCGGTCCTGCCCAGCGGTCGGCGTGTCGCCCAGCACGAGGGCGTAGTTGGCCCAGATGTTGTTGTAGTCGGTGACGGCGTTGGTCTGTTCGGCGGCCAGGGCGGCGGTGACGGTGGAGTTCACGACGGCGCGGCCGGGCGCACCGGCGAGGGGCTGCGTGGTGTCGATGCGCCCGCCGGCGTCCTCGAGGACCTGGCGGAAGGTGGCGGCGTTTTCCGGCACGTAAATCTTCGCGAGCGGATAGCGGTTGTAAGTGAACACGCGGGCGGTGCCGAGGTTGAACATCACCCGCCAGCCGCGCGTGATGTTACCCACGATTTCCAGCTCCACTCCGGAGGTCTTGGCGGACTGGTAGTCGGTGCCGAAGATATCGGGGAGGCCCTGGATATTGCGGCCGTCGATGCTGGCATCGTTGGCTGCATTGCGGGCGAACAGCCCGTTGATCGAAGCCGTAACGGGCGGAGCGATACGCTGGTGGTCCTCGCGGTTGAAGAAGTAGTTCGTGTTCACGGTCAGCCGGCCATTGAACAGGTTGAAGCGCAGGCCGCCGTCGTAACCCATGCCGGTCTGCGGTTCGACGAGCTCGTTATCGAGGGTAAAGGCGTTAGTCGGCGGCGGGATGTAGCTGGTGGAGTAGTTGCCCACGACCGAGATATTGCGGAGCGCGTGCCACACGAAGCCGTAGGTACCCGTGAGGCCGGAGCCCTCGTTGACCGGCGGGCTGTAGTCATTGCGGAACCGTTCGTTTGCGAAAAACGGGTTGTAGATCTGCACGCCGTTATTGGTAACGATGCCCGGGGCGTTCTGGCGTGGCCGCGTCACCGCCGGCACGGGCTTGGTGGCGGTGGCGACTCCCGTCGTGGCATTGCGCGGGAGGTAGCTGAGGGTGGCCCAATCGGCGGGGGCTTCGGGTTTGTAGAGGAGGGTTTGCGCGTCCCAATCCGTCGGCAGGTCGCCGAATTCCCGCTGTGATCTTAGCTTGGAACTGTAGCGGTCGTAGCGGGTGGCGCCCAACAGCACGACTTTTCCGCCGAGATACTTGGCGCTCATCGCGAGGACGGCGTTGTCGAATTTCTCATCGGTGTCGTTCCACGCGGACGGGACCCAACGCGGAGTAATGGTCTGCGAGACGGTGGTGAAGGAAGTGCCGTCGGCGGCAAAAGTATTCCGGCTGAGGGTCGTGGGCACGCCCGCGTCGCCGTAGGGGCGGGCGGGGTTGATCCAATACTGCCGGATGTTCACCTGGTTCGCAGTGGCCTGCCACATGCGGGGGTCCGTCAGATTGGCCAGACTATAGCGAAGGGTGCGGTTCTCAGTCGTGCGGATGCTGGAGGAGAGATTGAGATTAAAGGTGTAGTCGCCCCACTTGCCGGCGTCATGTTTGTAAGCCGCGTTGCCGCGTACACCGCGATTGATGAAGTTTCGATCGGTGTGGGCGAGCGGAGCATCGCCATAGGTCTGGAGGAAGTGGGGGTTGGTCGCGCCGTTGGGCAGGAGTTGGTTGATGTCGATACGGACGGTGCGCACCGTGGTCGCCGCATCGCGGGCGGTGACGGTTTCCACCTTATTGACGTCGCCCCCGATTTCGAAAAACAGGCGGTCACCGACCTGGTGTGAAAGGGAAAGGTTAACATCCTTGGTGGTCTGCGTGTAGGCCGGGGTGTCAAAACCGGCACCGGTGAAACGCTTTGAGGGCAGTCGAAACGGCGAGCCACTCATTGCGCGGGAGTAGAGGTCGGGCGGCGAGGCGTTCATGTAGAGCAACTGCGCGCTGCCGCTGGGATTCTGATTGATTGTGGGACTCAAGGCGCCGCCGCCGTTACCGTAGGGGAGGGCCGCTGCACCCGCCGGGGTCAGCGATCGAACGTAGAGCACGCCATTGGCGTAGATTGGCGTGTTGGCGGTCTCATCTGCGCGGCGGGTGGTCGCCTCGTTTTGATAGTTCATGATCAGGTTCTGACCGGAGAACGGATCCCAGACGTGATAGTCGGCGCCGCGCCGATTGACGCCTTGGCGCTCGCCCTGGAACGAGAGGACCTGTCCGAAGGAATTGGGCGCGCCGGGATTCGCCTGCGTGCCGAAGATCGCGTTGGTGACCGGCCCGCGGAAAACCGTGACACCATCCCAGCCACTGAGGCTGTCGAAGATCGAATTGGTATCGTTGTTGCGTTTCGTGCTGTCGTAGGCGCCCTCGACGCGCAGTTCCGTCTTCGGCTTGACGAGGTACGAGGCGCCGGCCGTGACTCCCTGGGTCTTTTCCCACTGCGCTATGCGCCAGCCGCCCTTGTCGAACCAGACGGCGTTGCCGCGCACCGCCAGCCTTTCGGTCAGCGGCCGGTTTACGTCGAGGGTGATGCGTTTGTAGTCCCACGATCCGCCCGTGTAGGACACGGTCTCGAAGGGGCGATCATAGCGGGCTTTTTTCGTCTGAGCGCCGAGACCGCCGGCGAGCGAGGAGCCGGCCCCGATGTTGAACAAGGCGGCGTTGGGGCCGCGGCCGAATTCATAGCGCTCGATGGCGTAGCTCTCGAGGAGGCCGTTGGTCAGGTAGTTGTTGCGCTGCTGACCGGAGTTGTTGTTCACGCCCCGCGTGCTGTATTGCATCGGCTGCTGGACGTTGTCTTGCGGCTCGACGGAAGCGCCGTTCGGCATCCAAGACGCTGCTTCGCCGACGTTGACGACCCCCAGTTCATCGATGAAATCTCGCGTCATCATCGAAAACGCCGCTGGAACATCCTTCATATCCAGGGTCAACCGTGTGGCCGTGCCGGCGTTGGCGGCGGCGAAACCGTTATCCTTGGTCGTGTTCACTTCGAACGGCGACAGCGTGACGGGGATCGCCGGCGGCGGCGCGAGGGGTCTGACCGGCTGCGGTGCCGGGGCGGTTTGGGAAAAAAGGAAAACGGGGACTAACAGCGGAAGCGCTCGCACAAGGCGGCGCATCGCGACGGCATGAGCGCGGAGTGGGGCAGAAGTCATAGGGTAGGAGGGGTGCAGGCGTCTTGACGCGCGAATCCTTGGTGTCAACGGCACCGTTTGGTTTCGGCAGTGGGGTTTGGTGGCACTCGGTACGAGCGGGCCGGTCGTGCGGCGGATTGCCAAAGCGCTGCGAGGTCGTTCTCGTGGCGTTACTCCATGAAAATCTTCCGCTCGGTGTTGTTGGCCCTGTGTGCGTTCATCTCGGTCCGTTCTTCGTCGGCCGCCGAAGGGCGGCCGAATATCCTGTGGTTCATCGTCGACGACATGTCGGCAAATTTTTCGTGTTACGGGGAGCAACTGATCGCGACGCCGCACGTGGATCGGCTGGCGCGGGAAGGCACGCGGTTCACCCGTGCTTTTACGACGGCGCCGGTGTGTTCGCCGTGTCGCTCGGGGTTGATCACGGGGATGTATCAGACGACGATCGGTGCGCACCATCATCGGAGCGGGCGCGGCACCGAGAAGATCGTGTTGCCGAGCGGGGTCGTCCCGGTACCGGCGATTTTTCAAGGGGCCGGATATTATACGTGCATCGGCAGCGGGCTGCCGGACGCGGGGCGGGCGGGCAAGGGCAAGAACGCGAAGAAGGCCGGGTCGGTGGGGGGACTCGGTAAGACCGACTACAATTTCGAATGGGATGCGAAAATCTACGACAGCCACGATTGGGCGGGGCGGAAGACGGGTCAGCCGTTTTTTATGCAGGTGCAGCTAGCCGGCGGCAAACTCCGCGGCGGCAACGATGCGGCGGCCCAAGCGCTCGCGGCGCGGGCGAAAGCGGAACTCGGGTCGGCGACGGATCCGGCAAAGGTGACGCTGCCGGCGTATTACCCGCGTGATGCGGTACTGTTGCGCGATTGGGCGGCGTATCTCGATGCGGTGCGCTTCACGGACAAGCACGTCGGCGACGTGATTGCGCGGTTGGAGCGGGAAGGGATTTTGGAGCAGACGCTGGTGATTTTTACGACGGACCACGGGATCAGCCACGCGCGCGGAAAACAGTTTCTCTACGACGAGGGCACGCACGTGCCGTTGGTCGTGCGCGGGCCGGGGATCGCGCAAGGCAACGTCCGCGACGATCTCGTGGAGTTGATCGACCTCGCGCCGATCTCGCTCGCGGCGGCGGGTCTGCCGGTGCCGTCAGTGATGCAGGGGCGCAACGTTTTCGCGGCGGGCTACCAGGCGCGCGCGGAGGTGTTTGCGGCGCGTGACCGCTGCGATGAAACCATCGAGCGGCTGCGGAGCGTGCGGGACGGGGCGTTTCTCTATATCCGGAATTTTTATCCGCTGCGGCCGGCGCTGCAGCCCAACGCTTACAAGGACGGCAAATCGATCGTGCAGGCGTTGCGCGCGCTCCACGAAGCGAAGACCCTTGATCCGCTCGCGGAGAAACTGCTCTTCAGCCCGACGCGTCCGGCCGAAGAGCTCTACGCGTGGACAACGGATCGCGGGCAGTTGAATAATCTGGCGGGCGATCCGGCACACCGGGCGACGCTGGAGAAATTGCGCGCGCGGCTCGACCGCTGGATGGCGGAGACGAAGGATCAAGGGCCCGAGTCCGTCGCAAGGTATGACAGCGACATGCGGGTGTATGTCGGTGAAGGGAAACGAGCGGGTAAGTCGACGGGCGAGAGCGTGACGGAGAAAAATATCGCGCAGATGAAAGCTTGGGCGCGGGAAGGGAAGTGAGCCGGGCACGCCGGCGAGCGGCGGCCCTACGACGGTACGGAAGCGGCGCGCCGCGGGGGAGGGAAGCGGCGCGCCGAGGGATCAGAAGCTGACGCCGGCGCTCAGCCGGTAGGTGCGGCCAGTTTGCCACACGGCGCCGTAGAATTTGTCGTCATCGGCGAGGTTCGAGAGGTTGACTTGGACGTTCGTGTTGTAGCGGCCGATTTTGCGGCGGTAGCCCATGTTGAGGTCGTAGAGGTAGTGCGAGGGGACGAGGCGACGGTCGATCGTGATGAGCCCGGTGTTGGTCGCGACCGTGATAAGTTCGGCTTCGCGCTGCCCGAGATACTTCGACGCAATCATGACCCACGTGTTCTTCAGAAAGGTCTGATTGAATTCGTAGCGGAGGTAGGCGCTGCCGGTGTATTTCGAGATGTCGGTCGAGGGCTTGCCGAGGTAGCGGCTCGAACTGCCGCCAGCGGCGACGAAGGTCTGCTGCGCGAGGAGACGCACGGGATCGGGATTGGCGGGCGTGGCGAAGGGTTCGATTTCTTTAATTTGGACGTCGTTGCTCGAGATGCCGACGTTGAAGCGGAGGTTGCGCAGCGGAATGTAGTCCACCTTGAGGTCGAAGCCTTTCGAGTCGGTGGACGTCTTGACGAAGGCGCCGAAGCCGGAGCCGTTGAGGGTGCCGGTGGGGGAGACGAGGAGGTTTTGGGTCGCGGCGCCGAAGCTGACGGGACGGTCTTGGTCGGTCATGGCGAAGCCGGCGAGGCTGAGGAGGAGCTTACTCTTGAAGAGATCGACGCGGACGCCGGCTTCGGCGTTGTGCACGGTGGCGCCGGCGAGCGGGACGCCGTTGCCATCGTAAGCGGAGTAGGCGGGGCCGACGTCGATGGAGCTCATTGAATTCGCGTAGAAGCGGACGGAATCGATCGGTAGCCAGATGGCGGTGAAGCTCGGCGAGGTGTTGCGCACGGGTTTCGGGCGGCGCACGCCGTTGAGGGTGGAGCCGCTGCCGGCGGGGGCGGGGCCGTTCCAGAGGTAATTACCGCTGGCATCGTAGACGCTGCCGCCGCGATCGTTGCGGGTATCGAACAGGCCGATGATGGTTTGGAAGCGCTCTTTGAAGAAGCTGCTCTGGAGATTGGCGTACAGATTGCGGTCCCAGAAATACGACGTGAGATAGGCAGACCGGGCGCCGATCGCGGTCTCGGGACCCTGCGGGTATTGGTTGATGGCGGCGTGGTCCCAGCGTTTCACGGAGGTCACGTCACGCGGATCGCGGAAGCGGGTGAGGATGACGTCGTTGGAGACGGCTTCCCAGCGCTGGGTGGCGGGGTCGGCGGCGTTGCCGGTGTTGCCGTAGTAGAAATTCTGATTCGCGGCGTTGTTGCCCGAGGTGAGCGGGCCGTAGCTGATGCCGGTGATCATGCGGTGCTTCACGACCCAGGTGTCGAAGGCGGCGTAGATTTCGGATTTCCACGTGGGTCGGACGGTGCGGGAGGAGTTGGTGATATTGTTGGGGCGGATGTCCAGGATTTGGGGTTGGGCGGTGCCGCTGGAGGGGCGGAGCATGGCGAGGAAACGGGGATCGGTGCGGACGCGCAGGGGGATGGAGGCGTCGTTGGCGTTGCGCAGCGAGATGTTGAAGGAGCGGTCGCGGACGTTGATGTCCTCGGCGCTGTAGCCGCCCCACCACTGGAAGTTATCGGAGAAACGGTGGTCGAGGCGGTAAGTGCGGACGTAGGTGCGCTCTTTGCGGAAAGTGTCGGGGCCTTCGAAGCGGAAGTCGCGCTGGTTCGGCGTGGTGAGGACGCGCGCGGTGCCGGGGCGGCCGTCGATGAGCGTGCCGTAGGGGACGCCGCTGGGGGCGAGCGCGTTGTCGGTGAGGAAGAAATTGCGGATGTTGTCCCGGGTGTTGTAACGGGCCTCGAGGGAGGTGAGGAGAGAAGTCTTGGGGCCGAGTTTGAAAGTGAACGCGGGGTTCAGGTGAAGCGTGTTGGTCTCGTAATACTGGGCGTTGCTTTTGCCCTCGGAGTAAGAGAGCGGGATGGCGAAACCGATCGCGCCCTTGGGGGTGACGGGGCCGGACCAGAGGAATTCGAAGCGGCGGAAACCGTAGGAGCCGATGGTGGAGCCGGCGCGGGCGACGGGACGGGTACCGGCGGTGACGCTCGCGACGTTGATGACGCCGCCAGTGCCGCCCTGACCGTAGAGTGCGCCACCGGGGCCCTTGATGATATCGGCGCGGCTGATGGTGATCGGGTCGATGGGCACAAAGCGGCGGAAGCCGTCTTTGTTGGTGGCGGCGGCGATGCCGCGGATGAGGAGCGTGTTATTTTCGGGGTTGTCCTTGGTGGCGCCGGTGCCGCCGGCGGTAGTGTCGAGCTGGATACCGGAGACGTATTCGAGGGCGTCGCGAAGATCGAGGGCGCCGATGTCGCGCATGAACGCGGGCGTGAGCACCTCGATGTTCATGGGAAGATCTTTGATGGGCGTGTTGTAACGCGTGCCGGTGGTGGTGTTGGCGGCGCGGTATTCGTCGTCGC
>CAMCHO010000232.1 GCA_945874455.1 Opitutus sp. GAS368
GGTTGGGGTTGCTTCGGTGTTTCCGGAAGCGCTCCGGCGTAGGTACAGACGGCGGCGGCGGTTTCACAGGCGACGCGTGCGATGGTTGGCAACGGGTCACCGCGCAGCCGGCCGACGACGAGCGCGGCGGTGAAGGAGTCGCCGGCGCCCACGGTATCACGCACGACGGTGGGAATACCGGGTTGATCGATGACCTCGTCTGCCGTAACGAGCAATGCTCCGGCCGCGCCGCGCGTGAGCGCAATGAGATCGAGGTGGTAACGTTCGAGCAGCGCGCGGAGGGCGGCAGTGGTGTCCAGTCCGCGTGCGATGTCGCAGGCGATGAGAACTTCGGCGAGTTCGTCGTCACTGAGTTTGAGCACGCTGGCCGCCGCGACCGATTCGCGGATCAACGCGGCATCGAAGAACGGCCGGCGTAAATTGACGTCGAGCACCCGCATGAGGCCGCGGGACGTGGCGACGGCGAGGGCGCGGCGGATCGTCGCGCGGGAAGTCGCACCGCGCTGCCCGAGCGTGCCGAAGTAGAGCGCATCGACGTCAGCGAGACGGGCGGCGAGCTCGGGAGTCCACGCGATCTGGTCCCACGCGGAGTCGGGGTGAATTTCGAAACTGGGTTTGCCGGCCGCATCGACGCTCACGCCGACGGCGCCGGTGGGAGCTGTGGCGATCGTTTGGATGAGCGATGTATCCAGACCGAAGCGACAAAGAATCTCCGTGGCCTCGTGGCCGCGCGGATCATCGCCAACGGCACTGAGCAGGGTGACGCGGCCACCGTGTAGCTGGGCGTGACAAGCGAAGTTAGCAGGAGCACCGCCGAAGCGCGGTCCCGCGGGGAAATGGTCCCACAGCATTTCGCCGCAGGAGAGAATGGAGGAGTAGTGCATGAGTGAGCGATTGGGTGCGGTAGGATGTCGCGGGAATGGGCCGTGATTTCCAGTCCCAACCGTGGGGGTTGACCGGTGACCTGCTCGGGTCGGCGGCGACGGCTGTCGAACGCAGCGCGCGAATCCCTTGGGCTGGGATTGCTACGGCCGGAACCCGGTTGAATGACTCTCTTTAAAGGGACCGCGGTGCGCGAGAGGGTGGTCGACGAAGCGTTTTCTCGTGCCGCACGATCAAGCCGGCGGCTCGGCGCTGACGCCGATTTTACGGGACGGGTCTGGTGACGGTGGTGGCGCTGGAGGCCGAGAACGGGCGCGACGGGCAGTGGCGGAAGATCGCACGCGCGCGAGCTCAGGACTTGGAGGCCTTCTTTTTGGACGGGTTCGGTGCGGCGGGCGGGGGATTTTTGACCAAGGAGCCGGTGCGTTCAGCCCATTGGTCCCACTCTTGAGCGAGGGCCGCGACGAGTGCGGGGTTCTGAGTGGCGAGGTCGTGCTGTTCGGTGGGGTCGGCGTGAATGTTATAAAGCTCCCAGACGGCTTCGGCGGGGAAGCGCTTTCCTTTGACGAGTTTCCATGGGCCCTTGCGGATGGCGTAGGCGCCCTGGTGTTGATAACAGATCGCGCGTTCGGGCAGTGCGGCGGTTCCGCGGAAGGTCGGCGCGAGACTGACGCCTTCGAGCCGTTGCACGGCGGTGCCGTTGCGGGTGCTGGGATAGGTGGCGCCGGCGGCCTCCACGAGCGTGGGCATGATGTCCATGACGTGCGCGGGATCGCGGACCCAGCGCCCCGGCGAGGTCACGCCCTGCGGCCAGTGGACAATGAAGGGAGAAACGATGCCGCCCTCGTGGGTGAAGTGTTTATAGAGCCGGAACGGGGTGTTACTGAGATTGGCCCACGCGGAGCCGTAGGAAATTTCTTCGTGCGTGGTGCCCATCGCGGTGAGGTCGGCACCGGTGTGCAAAATTGTTTTCGCGGCGCGCGAGACCCCGTCGAAGCCGAAGGGGCCCCATTCGTAACACGCGCCGTTGTCGGAGGTGAAGAGGATGAGCGTGTGCTCGTAGGTGCCGGCGGCTTTGAGTTGCTGCACGATGCGGCCGATGCCGTCGTCGATGTGTTTCACCATGGCGGCGTAGATGGCCATGCGGTGGGCGAGGTCTTCGCGGCGGTCGGCATCGAGGGAGGACCACGCGGGATTTGGTTGGCCGGAGAATCCGTTGGCGATGGCATTATTGGCCTCCACCGGAACGAGCGAAAGCGGACCCAGTTTCCAGCGTTCGTCGGTGATGAGGCCGATCTGCTTGAGGCGATCAAATCGGGCGGAGCGGAGGACGTCCCACCCTTGACGGTAGGTGGCGAGCAGGGCCTTGGTCGATTCCGCGGGCGCCTGCAGCGGGAAGTGCGGGGCGGAGTGGGCGAGGTAGAGGAACCACGGTTGCTGCTTGGCGGTGGCCTGGCGGATGAACTCTTGTGCGTAGGCCGTGAATACATCCGTGGCGTAGAATTTTCCCGGAGGGAAGGCCAACTCGGGTGTGCGCGTGACGGGGAGGCGTTGGTATTTCTCGGGATTCCATTGGTCCTGCGAGTGGCCGTTGGTAAAACCATAGAACTCGTCGAAGCCGCGATTCGTGGGGCTGGCGGCGGCGGAAGTGCCGACGTGCCACTTGCCGGCCATGTAGGTCTGGTAACCGCGGGTGCGGAGGACCTCCGCGAGGGTGGCGGTGTTTTCCGCCAATTCACCGTTGAAATTAGGAATGCCTGCTTGGGCCGGATGGACGCCGGTGAGCAGCGAGGCGCGAGTCGGGCAGCACCGCGCCGAGTTTGACATATGCGTGAAGCGCAGGCCGCGGGTGGCGAGCGCGTCGATATTCGGCGTGGGAATTTCACCACCGTAGCAGCCGAGGTCGGAGTAGCCCAAGTCGTCGCAGAGGACGAGGAGGATGTTGGGTTTCTCAGCGGAGGCGGCGTGAGCGGCGATAGCGGTGAGCGCGAGGCCGGGGAGCAGCAGGGAGCGTGCGATGAAGCGACGGAGGGAAGGCGGACGCGAGAGGAGGGGCGGGGTGTGCATGGTGGCCGAGGCAGATAACGGAGAGGATCGCCGGCCCGCGCAATCCACGGATGGCCGCGAGGGTGGATAGGGGGCTAGCAGATTAAGGACGCTTGACGGATTGCTCCGCTCCCTCACATGCCCGCTTCCCGTAATTACGCCGTGCGAATTTATCGCGGCGTTCTGACCTTCACTTCAGGAGGGGGGCCACGGTGGTGATCACTTGGTAGAGCCCGACCGCGGTCATGGCCGCTGCGGACACCCATAGACAAACCCGCCAGGAATTTCCCGTGCGGAGTGCGGGATCAGCGCGGCGGTAGTTGAGCCAGAGCGCCGCGATGGCGAGAAACGGAATCATCATGCCTTGGGCGACGGCGCCGACGAAGACCAGCGTCACGGGCGATCCCCAAACGACGTAGAGCAACGACCACGCGGCCGGCACGAGCACGCAGCACTTCAGGATCATCCGTTGGCGGTCTGCCTCGGAGGAAAACGTCCGCACCTTAAACACCACCAACGCGTCGACCAACAGCCGCGCGTTCGAAGCCGTCGCCACAAAGATCGTGGAGTAAAGCACCGCCACCGCCCCGATCAGAAACAGCCATAGGCTCCACGCGCCGAAGGTTTCCACATACATCGAAGAGAGTGTCTTGATCATGTCGGCGTTGGTTACGTCGAGGCCCTTGGCGTGTAGCACCGCCGCGCCGAGCAGGTAAAACGCGAGCGTCGCACTGGTGTAGATTGCGCAGGAAACCCACGAATCCGCCTTGAGCACGCGCATCCAACCGCGGGCCCGCTCGGCCCACGCAACGGTCCCGTCGGGTGGGCCGACGTGCCGCGCGTAGCCTTTTTCCAAGACCCAATACGGATAAAAGATGAGCTCCGAAGCGCCCACGCCGATGATTCCGAAGGCCGCAAACGCCACGGTAAACGACCCCGGCAGATTAAAACTGAAGCCCTCGGCCAGATTCTTCAGGGTGATTGCATACGGAGTGAACTGTAGCGCGATCACGGCGGTCATCGTGCACAGCGTGAAGGCCACGACCATCCACGTGGACGCAGCTTCGACGAAGCGGTAACGGCCCACGACGAGTAGCAGTGCGGTCACTACACCGATGAACAGTGCGATGAGCTCGGTCGGAAGGTTGACGCCCGCGATCGCCATGACGCTCGCCACGCCGCCGACCATGCCCGCGATCTGAAAGATCGTCGCGATAAACATGATCGCCCACAGCCACAACAACCACGACACGACCGCGCGCGGTCCGGGCACGAGGTTCAAGGTTTCGAGCGTGGTAAGGCCGCGCGCGAGCGTGAACCGGCCCAGTTCGATTTGGATAAAGACCTTCAAAACGCACCCGAGAATGATGAACCAAAGCAGCGTGAAGCCAAAGCTCGCGCCCAACTTGGGCGTCACAATCAGTTCGCCGGAGCCGACGATCGAGGCGGTGATGATGAGCCCGGGACCGAGTTGCCGGAGAATGCCGCCGACCGAAGTAGGAGCGGGTTGGGTAAGCGGCGGGGTGGGTTGCGCAAGTGGCGGGGTGGGAGAGGACATTTTAGGGAAACGGATGCACGGCGGGGTGCCGATGGGTGAGAGCGAAAAGGAAGTAAGTGCACGGTCAGTTCAACCCAACATCGCGCCGCGTCTGCGTTTTTACCGACCGCGTCGCAACACGATCTGCTGGGCTGATGAACGGGGAGATCGGGGTAGCCGGCGTGTCCGCCGCTCGCGCCCCACCGCACCTAGCGGACGACGGGAGAGCGAGCCGGCGTGGAGTGATCCGGGTTGAGTGCGCGGAGTCTCGCTTGGATCGCCGCGGTGGCCGCGTCGCGGTCGGCGAGTTGGTCGCTGGTGATCACTTCGCAGCGCATCCGCACTCGCGAAAAGGGGCGCGGGATGAAAAAACGATCCCAGCTGCGCAGCTGCCAGGCGGATTCAAATTCAGCGCCGATCAACAGCAGCGGAGCCTGCGTGCGCCGTGCCACAATGATGCCGCCGGGCTTCGCTTCGTAGCAGGGGCCACGGGGGCCGTCGGGGGTGATGCCGACATCATAGCCAGCCCGCAAGACGTCGACGAGGGCGGTGGCAGCTTCGCGGCCGAGGCGACTGCTTGAACCGCGGACGGTGCGCATGCCGGCCAAGGAGAAAAATGCGGTCAGCCAAGCGCCGTCTTTGCTGGCGCTCACGAGCGCATAGGCGGGCCGACCTTGGCGGTAACGGCGGACAATCTCGGCGGCGAGAAACAGGCGGTTGTGCCACAGGACGATCGCGACGGGGACGTCCTTTTTCGTATAGGCGCGGAGGTCTTCGGGTGTCGTTTCGAAACGCAGCGAGCGGCCCCAGAGTTTGAGCAGCAGGCCGAAAGGCCAAAGGACGGCGCGGTGCCAGCAGGAAATGTGGTGGACCGCGAGTGCGGGGGCGGGCGCGAGGGTGGAATTGTCAGGCAGCGGATTCAGGCGGGGGTTTGTCGCCGAAACTCGCGCGCGCGCCAAGCGCGGAGTCGTGGCACCGCGCGACCGTGGCATTGACGCCGGGCGGGGGCTCCGCCAGCAACGCGCCGATGTCTGTGCTGCCCTGCTGTCCACACCTACCGTCTCCGCGCCCCGGGCTCGACTGGCGGGCGCTGCACGCGCACCGGGGCGGGGAGCGCGGGGCGGAATTTTATTTTGACTGTTTGGAGTACGGCCACGCCCTCTGGCAACGCGGCCTAGCGGCGCGCGCGATCCTCTGCCTCGACCGTGCGCTCGGGGCCGATCTCCGGGGCGATGAACCGGTGCTCCGCGAGTGGCCGCTGCCGTATGCAGCCGTGGCGTGGCTGATGGCCCACGCCCCGCCCGACGTGTTCATCGGCAATCCGCGTGTACATTTTCAGCACTACGCTGATCGGATGAACGAGCCGCGGCGCGACCAACGCTGCTGGCGCGCGTGGGCGTGTTGGGCACTCGTGCGCGTGGTGCGGCCGGAGTTCCTCGCCGACCCACGGCATCAGGTGGTCGAACCGACGACCGATGACATCGCGGTCGCGCTCAGAGCGCATGGGCATGCGGGCGAAGCGGAGTTGTGGCGTGCGGTGCTGGCGATGTGAGCGGCGCGGCCTCTGCGAGCCACGCAAGCGACGAAAGAAAAAGGAGGACGGCGGGGTGCCTGGTGGGCGGGCGGGAAATGACCGGGGGGGGACGTGACTGCGCCTTGGCTGGCGCGTCGATGATTGGTCGGCTCGCTGGCGCTCGCCGCTACGGGAGAGCGGATCGCCGCTACGGGAGAGCGGATCGCCGCTACGGGAGAGCGGATCGCCGCTACGGGAGAGCGGATCGCCGCTACGGGAGAGCTGATTGTTGCTACGGAAAAGCGGATCGCGGCAACGGGAACGTTTATTTCGTGGGGACGAATTTTCGGTCGACGAGCCATTCGCGGAGGCGGGTGGGCCAGGCGCCGGCAGGGGATTTATTGGATTCCCGCAGACCGAAGCCGTGGCCGGCGCCGGCGTAGATGTGCAACTCGGCGGGGACGCCGGCGCGTTTGAAACGAAGATACACTTCGGCGAGACCCTCGGAGATATCGGTGCGGTCCCCGTACCCAGCGGCGAGAAAGACGGGCGGCGCGCCTTTTTCAGGGATGATTTGGCCGGACCTTCCGGGATAAATGAGCGCTTGAAAATCAGGACGGGCGGAGGGGCGATCGATGGGATCGGCGGCGGTGGTGTCGCCCGGAGCGGCGCGCATCGCGGTAAGTGCGACGACTTCGCCGCCGGCGGAGAAACCGAGCATCCCGACGGTGGCGGGGTTGATGGCCCACTCGGCGGCGCGGCTGCGGACGAGGCGCACGGCGCGCTGGCCGTCGGCGAGGGCGTCGCGTTCGATGGTGTAAGGTTGGGTCGTGCCGGCGGGCGTCGCGTCATCTTTCGCGAGCCGATGTTTGAGGACGAAGGCGGCGATGCCCTGATCGGCGAGCCACTGCCCGACGCTGTAGCCCTCGTGTTCGATCGCGAGGCGGGCGTGGCCGCCACCGGGGACGACGATGATGGCGCAGCCGGTGGCGAGGGCAGGTGCGGGCAGGTAGACGGTGAAGGTCGGCTGGTGAATGTTGGAGACGTTGGAGCCGACAATTTTTTCAGGCTCGGTGCGACGGGCCTCGGAGCCGGGGGCGCCGTTGGGCCAAAGCGCGATAATCGGGCGATCCTTGGGGGCGGCGGCGTGGGCGCGGGCGGAGGCGAAGAGGACGAATGCGACGGCAAGGAAGCGGAGGGAGGCGGGGCGGAGGGATTTCATAGGAGGAGAGGATTGGCGTTCGGCGGAGTGAAGTCCGCACTAGTGTGCCCGGCATGGGCATGAACTTAACATATGAAACGAAATGTTCGGAAACAGTGACAATAACCGTAGCGAAGGACAAGGCGGGTGTCGCGAGGCACTCAGCACGAAAGAAGTCTGGAGCAAAGGCACGACCGTAGGAACACGAA
>CAMCHO010000233.1 GCA_945874455.1 Opitutus sp. GAS368
TCAAAACCGCAGTCCCACGGACGCAATGATCGTGCGCGGTTCGCCGTATTGAAAGGTGCCGTTGAGATAATGTTTGTCGGCGAGATTGCGGATGTTCACCCGCACATTGACCGGAAGGTTGCTGACCTTGGTCGCATAACCGAAAATCGCATCGACGAGAATTACCGGGGCGCTCTTGATAGGAATCGTCCAGCTCGGATGCTCGTAGGTTTCTCCGAGCGCGGTGGCACCGCCGCCGAAATAGGCCCCCTTGAGCGAGCCGCTTGTAACCGTGTATTTATTCCAAAAGTTGACCGTGTAACGAGGCACGGACTCCAGATGAGATCCGATTTCGCGGGCTTCGGACGGATTCGAGATTTCGTTTTTCGTAAAAAAATAACTGGCACTCAACAGTGCCTGATAGTCAGGCCGGGGCGTCCACACCCACTCAGTCTCGAGGCCTTTGGTGCGCGTCTGGCCGGCGGCAGTCCGGACTGTTGCGCCCGGCAACTGGAAGAGCACTTGGTTTACGGTGTCGATATCCAGGCGCGAGGCCTCTTCGTTGGAAAAATATGACAGCGTGCCGAGCACGCGGCCCTCGCCGACATCCAGCTTGGTGCCCACTTCCCAGCCACGGCCGGCCAAGTCTGCGGCAATGAACCGCGCCGGAATCACCGCCGGGGGGCGATACGTCGGCAACGTCGGGTCGCCCTGCGTTGCGCGAATCGCGGCAAGGTCGGCGGACTGCTGGCGCTGAGGAACGAAGGTCTTACTCGTGCTGCCGTAGAGGCTGAGAGCAGAGGTGATCCGGAAGAGGGCCCCAAATTGCGGGAGTAACTTACTCGTCGCAAAATCTTCGTCGATCCCGTCACGGTTGTCGTCGGTGGGACGGTGATTCGTGATCTTGCGGCCACCGATGAGCGTGCGCAGGCGATCTTGAAAGAAAGACGACTGGAGCACGCCGTAGACGGAATTGGCGTGTCCGCCGCCCTTGCGCACGACCCCTGGCTCGTTGTAGGTGGAACCATATTGGTCGCGCATGAGTTGTAACAAACTGGGAATCGGGCCGCTACTTGGAGTGTAAGTAAGGATCCGCGAAGTCGCGACCGTCACGGGACTGATGACATCCTTGCCCCCATCGTGCTGGGCACCCAAGAGCAGGTCGTGTTTTCCCGCTCGGCGCAGGTCGAGTTTGTAAGCGGCTTCAAGGCGGGCGGAGAAGATAACTCCGCCGGGCTTGAAATCGGAGATCGAACTGCGGATGCGCTGGCCGGCCACCGGGCGCAGGCCATTAAACTCGCGGCGCATGCGGTTGCTGTCGACCTGTTGAAAAACACTCCGCACGGCGAGCTCTCGCGATGCCACCCACTCCCCTTCGATGGTGGTCGTCTTGTTAGCGTAATTGTCGCGGCCATCCGGACCATTGTAATTGAACGAGTCGTTCGGGAATAAATCGCGCGAGTAGATACCAGGAAAGGGCGGGACATTGGGGCCGAGGTTGCGGGAAATAAACGCATCGACGGTTTCAGGAGTCGTGCGTCCCGTGGTGATGGGTTGGCCCGCGGGGGTTACCACGGCGCCGTTTTCCAGCTGGGGGAAACTCGCGGGGCGGGCCAAGCCCAGACGATCATAGAGCTGGATGGCCTCACGATCTTTCTGCTGAAAGAGCGGGTGGCTGACCAGCGTGTGGGGGCGGCGTCCGGCCTCGCGATCCAATTCACCATAACGTCCAATGAAGGTCAGCTGCGCAGTGGGCTTCCACGTCAAACCTGCAGAGTAATACGTCTCCTTCGTGAACATGAAGTCGATGTTGCTCTTTTCGTCGGTGTGCCCGTAGACGAAACTGTAGGCCAACCGATCCTCCAGCAGCGGCGCCGACGTGCGCAGGACGGCTCGCCGGTGCGAGAAGGACCCAAAGCTCGTATCCAAGGAGTGAACCGGCGTGAAACTCGGCTTGATCTTGATGAGATTAACCGTCCCGCCGGGATTGGAGATACCGGCAAACACGGCATTGGGGCCCTTCACAATTTCGATGCGGTCCACGTCGTAAAGCGTCAGACCGGAACCGGCCGGAAGGCCGTTCACGAATTGAGGACCGGTGTAGCCGCGAATCAAAATCATGGTCTCGTCCTTCACCTGCAGAGCCACGGAACTCGCGCCCCGCAAGACATCCACCAACTGATTGCCGGCCTGGTCCGCGATGAGTTCTCGGGAAACAATGCTGATATTGAGCGGGGTATCCTTGATGAGCCCGGCGGTGCCCGTACCCGTGACGGATGCGCCCGCGCGGTAACCGTAATCTTGCGGACTGCGCACTTCGAAGGGGCTCATCACGACCTGGGCGGATGTGCCCGGCGCAGCTACCGGAGGCGTGCCCTGTCCGCTTAGACCGACCGCACCGATCGCAAACAGCGGGAGGATACGAAGAATGATGAACTGAACACGAAACGATGAAGACATGGAAAAGGGGATAGGCGACACGGTGAGTGTTCGGCGAGGAAAAGCAATTCGAGCCCTCGGCTGACCGGTTATTTTAAGGTGCGTTCACGATGCAGAAATCGCCCGCAAGCAGGCTCCTACCTTCCGGTCAGTTGGGCTCGTCACAGTGAACGCGAATGGGAATGAGGCGGGTGGACGTTGAGGCAGGCAGTCGACGTCAGCTTGACGGGTATGACTCAACAAGCTCGCCGCGGCGGCAGTAAAAAGCCGCCCGGATTACTCCGGACGGCTTGAGTCTTTTCGGGGCGTCGACGAGCGGGCGCCCTAGGTTTGAGTCGCGTTAACTCTTCTTGGAGGCCTCGTCGAGGATGTCGCCGAGGTTCATCATGTCGTTGCCCGCGCTGCGGTTCAACGCCTCGTAGGCGGTCGTCTCGGCGGCGAGCTGCTCGGAAGAGTAGTTCGCGGCCTTGATCGAAAGCCCCAAGCGACGCTCTTCGCGGTCGATCTTGATGACGCGTGCGCTGACCACTTGGCCGGACTTGAGCACGTCCTTGATCTTGTCGATGCGCTCTTCGCTGATCTGCGAGATGTGCACGAGACCGTCGATGCCATCCTTGAGCTCCACGAAGGCGCCGAAGGAGGTGATCTTGCTGATCGTGCCCTGCACGACGTCGCCGATCTTGAAGAAGGCGTCGATGTCGGACCATGGATCCACCGCGAGTTGCTTCATACCGAGGCTGATGCGCTGTTGCGAGGAATCGACGTCCAAGACGATCGCGTCCACTTCGTCGCCCTTCTTGAGGACTTCGGAGGGATGGTTGACCTTGCGGGTCCACGACATGTCGGAGACGTGCACCATACCGTCGATGCCCTCTTCGAGTTCGATGAAGGCGCCGTAGGTGGTCATGTTGCGCACCTTGCCGCGGACGCGTGCGCCCATCGGGTAGTTGTGGCGAACCATATCCCACGGGTTCGGCTCGAGTTGGCGGAGGCCGAGCGAGATCTTCTGCTCGTCTTTCTGGATACCGAGGACAACCGCGTCCAGCTCCTGACCGACCTTGAGCAGTTCGGAGGGCTTGGTGATGCGCTTGGTCCAGGACATCTCGGTGATGTGCACGAGGCCTTCGACTCCGGGTTCGATTTCGATGAAGGCTCCGTAAGGCACGAGGTTGACGACTTTGCCGTGAACCTTGGCGCCGACGGGGAACTTGCGGTCGATCTCGTCCCACGGGTTTTTCGTGGTCTGCTTGAGGCCGAGGGAAACGCGCTCTTTGTCGCGGTTCACTTCGATGATCATGACCTGGATCTCTTCGCCCTGCTTCACCATTTCGCTCGGGTGCGAGATGCGGCCCCAGCTCATATCGGTGATGTGGAGAAGACCGTCCATACCATCGAGGTCGATGAACGCTCCGAAGTCGGTAATGTTTTTGACGATACCCTTGCGGACTTGGCCGGGCTGGATCGACTCGAGGAGATTGCGACGCTTGCTGGTGCGCTGCTCTTCGATGAGTTCGCGGCGGGAGAGCACGATGTTCTTCCGCTCGACGTTGATTTTGAGAACCTTGAAATCGTAGGTCTGGCCGACGTATTGATCGAGGTTCTTGGGGGGCTGGATGTCGATGTGCGACGCCGGCATGAACGCATCGACGCCGATGCTGATGATGAGACCGCCCTTGACCTTGGCCTTCACGCGGCCGGCGGCCACGGAACCCTCGGGGAACTTCGTCAGGATGTTGTCCCAATTCTTCTTTTGCTCGGCGAGGTCGAAGGAGAGAACGGGGGCGCCGCTCTTGTCTTCGAGTTTTTCGACGAGGACCTCGATCGTGGAGCCGATTTGGAGCTCGCCGATGTCGAGGAATTCGTGGGCGGGGATGACGCCTTCGGATTTTCCGCCGATGTCGACGACGACTTCGTGCTGGCGGATTTCAGTGATAACGCCCGGAACAATCGCACCCTGCTTCAATTTATCGAAGGAGGACTGCTCGAGCAGCGCTTGCATGATGGAACTCATAACGCGGAAACCGGCAAACCGACACCCTGCTCCAGAGACGCCAGACCACCGGTGAGAGCCCCGCCGTAGAGCGGGGCCTTGGGTTGACTGTTTGAACTAACGGAAGGGTCGACGGGAGCATCGCGGCGACGTCGACTTGACCAATAGCTGAGACCGCGAAGAGCCAGCGTCTGGAGTGCGCGCCGGAGTCGCAAGCGTATTTTCAGAGGAAAAACACTCAACGTACCGGGGCGCAAAGGAGGGGCGTTTCCCGAGCGCCCCGTCTCGTTTGGGCTGATCAACGCGCTTCAATCGGCGCTGGGGGAAGCGCCGCTCCGATCACGGAGCTCCGTTCTTGCGGGGCGCGTCGATGGCCAACTGGACGTTGCGGAAGAACACTTCGTAGAGCGGTGTATCCCGCAGCGCCGCCGAGGTACCCTGCCCCGCGCGTCCCCGGGAATCGCTTTCGATCACCTCGGAGAGCCACAACGAGGCCTCCGTGCCGCCATTGAGCGTGGGGTTCAGCCGCAGCTTCAGCGTGAACTGACGGGAACTGCGGAGCGTATCGCTCGAGGAAAGTCCGCTGACGGCTTCCAGTTCACCCTGGGCGGCACCGCCGCGGATGAAACGAAAGCCCATTTGATCCACGGCAAGTCGCGCGGCCTCGTAAGTCGGCCGCTGGGCGGCTTGGTAGGTGTGGGTGCGCGGCTGCTCGCGGGCAGCAAGCTTACCGCGCACGCTGCTCGAAGCCTCGGAGAGCGACTCGCAACCGCTGAGCGCAGCGAGCGACAGCACGGCGCACAGCACGAACGGGCGTTTCATCGGTTAGGCGGGCTGCTGCTGCGAAATGCAATGCAGCGTCCCGAGGCCCCAGACCAGCTCGAGGCAATCAATGGGAATAATCTCGCGGCCCGGGAAGCACGCCGCGAGGACCTCGGCGGCCTCGGCGTCTCGCTTAGGCTGCTGGAAAGTCGGCATCAAGACGGCGCCGTTGATCACGAGGAAATTGGCATAACTCGCCGGGAGTTGCTGGCCTTCGCAGAACGCGGGCTTGGGCATCGGGAGCGTCACAATGTTAAACGGTTTCCCGGCGGGCGTGCGGAGGGCTTGGAGGCGCTCGAGATTGTCGCGCAAAATGGGGTAGTTCTTGTCGCGCTTGTTGCTCTCGACGACAGTCACGATCCCGTCCACGGAGAAGAATCGCGTCGTATCGTCGACGTGGCCGTCGGTATCGTCGCCGACGATCCCCTCGCCGAGCCAGTAGATCGTATGCACGCCGAGGTAATCGCGCAACGCTCGCTCGATTGCCGCCTTCGACATCTTAGGGTTGCGGTTCTTGTTTAGCAGACACGACTCGGTGGTGAGGAGGAGGCCGGCCCCGTTCACGTCGAGCGACCCTCCCTCCATAATCATCGTCCGCTCAAAGCGACGCATCCCGAGCGCTTCAGCGATCTTCGGTGGGATCGTATTATCAAGATCGAAGGGCGGATACTTTCCACCCCAAGCGTTGTAGTCCCAATCCGTGACCGCGACTTCACCCGTCTGGTCGTTTTTCACGAAGATGGGGCCGTGATCGCGACACCACGCATCGTTGGTCGGATGATCGTAGAGCGTCACTCGCGAGAGCACCGCCTTGGCCTTGGCGATCAACGCCCACGCGCGCTGCTGGAGCGGATCGGCGACATTGATCCGGACCTCCTCGTAGCGACTGATCCGGGCGACGATCTCCGCGAATTTCGCCGGAATCATGCGAAAGTGGGCGGGCCATGTGGCGAGGTTATGCGGCCACGAAAGCCACACGGCGGCCTGCGGCTCCCACTCGGCCGGCATGCGGAAACCCAACGCCTTCGGCGTCGGCGTCTTAAGGTCTTTGGTCAGGGGGAGAGGATCTTTTGAAATCGGCACGGGGTGGCAGGTCAGTCGATAAATCGTTTCGTGAGATCACCGTAGGCGTCGATCCGGCGGTCACGCAGGAACGGCCAATGCGTGCGCGTCACGTCCACTTTGCCAAGGTCGATCGGGACCAGTAGAATTTCCTCCTGATCGACACTGGCTTTCGCGAGAATTTGCCCGCTGGTGCCGGCGACGAAACTCTGGCCCCAGAATTCAAGTCCGTCGCCGCCGATGGGTTGCTCGAGGCCGATGCGATTAACGGCAGCGACGTAGCAGCCGTTGGCGACGGCGTGACTGCGCTGAATAATTTCCCACGCGCCATGCTGGTTGTCGCCATATTCGGCCTTCTCTTTCGGGTGCCAACCGATCGCGGTCGGATAAAAAAGAATCTCGGCGCCCTGCAGCGACGTGAGGCGCGCACCCTCGGGATACCACTGATCCCAGCATATGAGTACGCCGATCTTGCCGAATTTAGTCTGCCAGGCGCGGAAGCCGGTGTCGCCGGGAGTGAAGTAGAACTTCTCGTAGAACAGCGGATCGTCCGGGATGTGCATCTTCCGGTAAATGCCGAGCAGCGAGCCGTCGGCATCGATGATGACAGCGGTGTTATGGTAAAGGCCGGACGCGCGCCGCTCAAAAAGCGAAGCGACGATCACGACGCCATATTTCTTCGCGATCTTCTGGAAAGCCGCGGAACTCGGACCCGGAATGGATTCGGCGAGATCGAAGTGGGCGTGGTCCTCGGATTGGCAGAAATACTGCGAACGAAACAGCTCCTGGGTGCAGATGATCTTCGCGCCCTTTTTCGCGGCCTGTTCGGTGAGCGCGAGGGTTTTCTTCAGGTTGGCTTTGGGATCAGCGCCGGAGGCGTGCTGGAGGAGGCCGAGGGTGACTTTGCTCATAAACACAAACGCTTGAAACGCGGTTCAGTACACAACCTTGTTGAGCGGATATTCGACGATGCCTTCGGCACCGAGTTCCTTGAGCCGCGGAATAATTTCCCGCACGACGCTTTCGTCGATAATGGTTTCGAGGGCGATCCAATCGGGCGAACTGAGCTGGGAGATCGTCGGATTGCGCAGGGC
>CAMCHO010000234.1 GCA_945874455.1 Opitutus sp. GAS368
CGTTTCTACACTGCGTTCGACAGCGAGTCGATGGGTGAAGCCCGCAAGGGCGACTACCGTACGCCGTTTCAGGTGGACCGCGACCGGATCATTCATGCGCATGCGTTCCGCAAGCTACAGTCCAAGACTCAGGTGTTTCTCTCCGGAGAGTATGATTTCTATCGCACGCGATTGACGCACTCCATGGAGGTCGCGCAGATCGGGCGCTCGATCTGTGTTTTCCTCCGCTCGCGGGGCGCGCCGTTGGGTGATGATTTTCATATCGACAGCGACCTTGTTGAAGCGGTGTGCTTGGCGCACGATCTGGGGCACCCGCCGTTCGGACATTCGGGTGAGCGCACCCTACAGGAACTGATGCTCAGGTGGGGTGGTTTCGAGGGTAACGCGCAGACACTCCACTTGCTCACGGAGACGATGTATGAGAACGAGAGCGGAGTGAGGGGCATGGTGCCGACCCGGGCCCTCCTCGACGGCGTGCTCAAATACAAGAAGCTCATCGGCGAGTTTCCGTCGCTACCGACCAAGCACTTTCTCTACGACCGGCAGGAGCGGCACCGTGACTTTGTTTTTGGCGACGCCAAGATTCCGGCGGCATTGCATGGTGGAGAAAAGCTCAACGCGTTCAAAAGTGTTGAGTGCCAGATTATGGATTGGGCGGACGATGCGGCGTATTCGCTGAACGATATCGTCGACGGGGTGAAGGCGGGTTTTCTTACGATTGAGCGCATCGAGGCTTGGGCGGCGGGTGAGCCGATTGATGCGGAGCGGCAGCGTTGGCTCGATCAGTTGTGCGTAGCGATTCGGGGTGATCGACTGGAGAACGTATTTGCGCAAAAGGTCGGTGGATTCATCACGGCATGTCGGCTGCGCGAGCGGACGAATTTTATGTCGGCGAAGACGAACCGCTACCGGTTTGAACTCGTCATCGCCCCGGGCGCGGAGCGCGAAGCGGCATTCTACAAGAAAATGGCCAACGATGTTATCTTCGAGAGCCCGCAGCTTCAGCAGATGGAGCACAAGGCGCGGCGGGTGCTTTTTCAGCTGTGGGAATCCTGCTGGCGCAACTATGTCGAAAAGGGCGACCGCGTGATCACGATCTTGCCGCCGCGCGTGGGGCGGTTGCTCGACTTGGAGGCGACGCAGGCCGGGAAGGCTCGGCAGATCTGCGACTGGCTGGCTGGACTCACAGATGGGATGATCGTACGCACCCACCAAAGGTTGTTCGATCCCCGGTTTGGAAGTATCCGAGATTTAAGTTGAGCGGACCCAACAAGCAGGCCGTGCGTTGGAGGGTTGCTCTCAGGGCATTCGTTTCCAAATCGCTGAAATCTTATTTCGATCGCGCAACCGTGCGTCGCTTACGAGCGTCAGGCCGCCTCAATGCCCCCCACTGAGTCCTGTCATTTAGCGTTAAACCCATGGCGCATTTTTCGCGCCGGTGCGATGGCTTGGGTCGCCGGTGCGGTGGGGCCTATCGGGGCGATTGCGGCTGAGTCCGAGGTGGCCGTAAACTTTCAGAAAAACATCAAACCGCTCTTGGTAAAGTATTGCTACGATTGCCATGCCGACGGTGTGAACAAAGGGCAGGTGGCTTTTGACGGGATGAAGACGGCGGCGGATATGTTCTCTCGTCATGATATGTGGTTTGCGGCGTTGAAGAACGTGCGCGCCGGCATCATGCCGCCCCTAGAGGAGGGCGTGGGGCGTCCGTCGGCGGAGGAGATCGCGGCGCTCACGCAATGGATCAAGTTTGAGGCCTTGGATCTTAACGCTACCGCGTCCGATCCTGGGAAGATCACCGTGCGTCGACTCAATCGCGCGGAATATCGCAATACGATCAATGACTTGATGGGGATTGAGTTTAACAGCGAGGTCGAGTTCCCGCCCGACGACGCGGGCGATGGATTCGACAATATGGGCGAGGTGCTGACGATTTCACCGCTGTTATTGGAGAAATACTTACAGGCCGCGGAGGTAATCGTGGAACGTGCGGTGCCGAAGGTCTCACGTGTGATGCCAAACCAGACGGCCACGGGGCGCGAGTTTCGCGGCTCAGAGGGTGGGGGCACGGGTGAACGCATGCTCGTGACCAAGGCAGCCAAGGTGGCGCACTCGTTTCGCGTAGCACAAACGGAGCGTTACGGATTGGAAGCGGAATTGGAGATTCGCGGTTCTTTCGATTTTGATCCGGGACAGGGCACGCTGATCGCCCGGGTCGACGGGGAGGAGTGGTTTCGTGAGGACGTCGCTTGGCAGGAAAAAAAGATTTTGAGCCGAGTGCGTGAAGTGCAGTGGGATGCCGGGGCCCATGCCGTGCAATTTGAGATCATCCCGCGCGAACGTGAAGCGAGCGCGTCGGTGCCGGCGGCGCGCACCCAGTCGGTGCCGGGAGCGACGAGTGTGATTGTGCGCGTCGCTTCGGTGCAGGTGAAGGGCCCGCTCAAGCCGGAGCACTGGAGCACGCCAGAGGGCTACGCGCGATTTTTTACACGGGGACCGGCGCCGACGGAGGTGGCCGCGCGGGCCGCCTACGCCCACGAGCTGCTCGGGGATTTCGCTGCGCGAGCTTATCGCCGGCCAGTGGATTCCGCCCATGTGGCGCGCCTCGTAGGCATCGCCAGCGACATCTATAGTCAGCCTGGGCATACTTTCGAGGAAGGCATCGGCCGGGCGATCATGGCGATCTTAGCCTCGCCGCGATTCTTGTTTCGAATCGAATCACCGGTTGAGGGTACGGCAGCGTATGCGCATACGGACGAGTATGCGCTCGCGTCGCGGCTGTCGTATTTTTTGTGGTCCACGATGCCGGATGCAGAACTCACGGGCTTGGCGGCGAAGGGGCAGCTTCGGCGGGAACTGCCTGCCCAGGTGAAACGCATGATGGCTGATCGGAAAGTGCAGGCGTTCGTGAAAAACTTTACGGGGCAGTGGTTGCAGGTGCGGGATGTTGAATCGGTGCCGATCAACGCGCGCGCCGTGCTGGGCGTGAGCGCGACGCGTAACCGCGACGGCAGCCGCGTCGAGTTTGATGGAGCGACCCGGCGGGCGATGCGGAGCGAAACGGAGATGACGTTTTCGCACGTTTTGTCCGAGGATCGCAGCGCCCTCGAGCTGATCGACGGGGATTATACTTTTCTGAACGAGCGCCTCGCTACCCATTATGGCGTGCCGGATGTCACGGGGGACCGACTACGGCTCGTGAAATTGCCGGCGGGCAGCCCGCGTGGTGGCATTCTCACCCACGGGGCGGTGCTGACCGTCACGTCTAATCCGACGCGCACATCCCCGGTGAAGCGTGGACTGTTTGTGCTCGAAAACATTTTGGGCACGCCACCGCCGCCGGCGCCGCCGGATGTGCCGGCGCTGGAGGATGCCGCTAAGGGCTTCGGTGGTCGTGAACCGAAGCTGAGTGAAATGCTGGCGGTGCACCGTGAGAACAAGCTGTGCAATTCGTGCCACGAGCGCATGGATCCGCTGGGGCTCGCCTTCGAGAATTTCACGGCGCTGGGCACGTGGCGCGAGACCGAGGCGGGCCAAACTATCGAGGTGGCCGGCCGCCTCGTGACGGGCGAGCGATTTGCCAGTGTGACTGAGCTCAAGCGCATTCTCACCCACGAGCGGCGCTTCGACTACTATCGTTGTCTCACGGAAAAACTTCTAACCTATGCCTTGGGCCGAGGGCTGACGTATCGCGATATTGATACAGTGGACCGGATCGTGGACGCGCTGGAGCGCGAAGGTGGGCGGATGTCCGTCCTCGTGAACGGAGTCATCAACTCGGTGCCGTTTCAGACGTTGCGGAGAGGACATTCCGCGCTAACTTCAATCCCGCCCCCGTCGTCACCATTCCCCGCCAAGCCTTCCCCATGAAAGACCAGCCTGCTGTTGCCCCGTCCGATCTTGTGAACCAACGCCGCGTCGCGCTGAGCCGCCGCCAGTTTCTTCGTGGAGTCGGCGTATCGATGGCGCTGCCGCTCTTTGAGTCGGCGCTCCCGGGCCGCCTGCGAGCCGCCTCGGCCCCGCTCGTGAAAGGCGCGACGGGTTTGGCGACGACCGCGAGTGGTGCGCCGCTGCGCATGGCGTTTGTCTATATTCCCAACGGGGTACATCAGGACAATTGGTGGCCGACGGACGAGGGCCGGGCCTTTCAGCTCGGCAAGACGATGGAGCCGCTCACGCCGCTCAAGTCGTCGCTCCAAGTTTTGGGCGGCCTGAATCACCAAAACGCGAAGGCTGGCAACGACGGCGCCGGTGACCATGCCCGGGCTAATGCGACGTTTCTGACCGGCGCTCGGGCGCGGAAAACGGACAGCGCCGACATTCAGGTGGGGGTCTCTGTCGACCAAGTGGCCGCGCAACAGATCGGCCACCTGACGCGATTTTCGTCGTTGGAGTTGTCCTGTGACAGTGTCCGCAAATCCGGTCGCTGCGATTCCGGTTATTCCTGCGCTTACCAATACAATCTTTCGTGGCGCTCGCCCTCGGTGCCGATGACGCCGGAGCCCAATCCGCGGTTGGTTTTTGAGCGCTTGTTTGGCAGCGGCGTCGGCGCGGAGCGGCAGGCTCATTTCCGCCAGCGCCAAGCCACGCAAAAATCTCTGCTCGATTTCGTCATGCAGGACGCGAAGTCATTGCAGACGCAGCTGGGGCAATCCGACCGCGCAAAGCTCGACGAGTATCTGACGGGAGTGCGTGAGATCGAGCAGCGCATCCAGCGGACGGAGAGCTTTGGCGCGTTGCCGGATCCACGCGTGGACGCGCCGGCGGGTATTCCTGGCGATTTCGGGGAGCACATGGATATCATGTTCGATCTGCTGGCGATGGCCTTCGAAACTGATTCGACCCGCGTGGCGACGCTGCTGCTGGCTGGTGATGGTTCGAACCGATCGTATCCGCAGATCGGTATTGCGGAGGGCCACCACTATTGTTCTCACCATCGCAATGACGCGGACCTGATGGGAAAGATCGCGCGGATCGACCGTTACTACATGGAGCATTTTGCGCGGTTCCTAAAGCGTTTGGAGCAGACGAAGGATGTCGACGGTCGCTCGGTGCTGCACAATTCGATGATCGTTTACGGCTCCGGCAACGCCGACGGCAACCGGCACACGCACGACAATCTCCCTGTCATTCTTGCGGGCGGCGGGGGTGGCACGCTGGAGTCAGGACGGCACGTTAACCTCGGCGGTCGGCCGATGAGCGATCTTTTCCTGAGCATGACCGACCGCTTGGGGGTGCAGGGGATCGAGCGGATCGGTGACTCCAGCGGTCGGGTAACGACGGTGTGAGCGTTTTTGGAAAGGCGAGTCCGCCTGCACGGCCGGACTCAAGCCGGACGCTTACGGAGTGACGGGAGGGACGGCAGGCGATTTCAGGGCGTTGCGGAGGGCGGCGCGACGAAAGGTGGTGCCCAAAAAAATCTCCTCGGGGAACGCCGCGTAGCGGAGCATCTCGTTAAACGAGTCTGAGCCGCGGTTCGAGTTGAGTTGCAGTCCGGCGAGGTATTGTAGGCGTAGGCTCCGGTCGTGATTAAGCTCGGCCCCGACGAGCCAGGTTTTTAGGTCCGCCGCCTGACCGGCGTAGGTGGACATGAGACTGAGTGCGGAGCCGAGGCCGAGTGTGGCCAAGGCGTCGCGCGCCACGGCATGGTCCGGGCGATCGAGTCGCGTTTGCAGCGCGTCGAGATTGACGGTGAGCGGATCGAGCGTGCCGAGCATGACTGTGTCGTAGCCGTAGCCCTCGTCGTCGTTGCCCCAGATGGTGCCGTGAGGGAAGACCGAGAAGAAGGTGGCGATCTCGCTCTGCACGACTGCGCGGTCGCTCTCGTAAAACGGTACCCACTGCGTGACGACGCCGCCCGGGTTGAGGTGGCGTCGACAGATTTCAAAGTACTCCTGCGAGTAGAGCACGGCAGCGCCCTTGACCCACGGATGGATCGGATCGGAGGTGATTATGTCGAACTTTTCGGTCGTCGTAGCGAGATAGTGGCGGGCGTCATCGTAGATGACCTCGACGCGGCGATCATGGAGCACGTCGTGGTTTTCCTTGGCGAAACGAGTGGCGACGGCGCGTGGGATCAACGGTTCGATCTCGCAAATCACGATGCGCTCGATCGTCGGGTGAGTGACGAACGTTCCGGCGGTCACGCCGGCGCCGCAACCCACGATGAGCACCGAGCGCGGCTGAGGATGGAGGAGGGCGGGGATGTGGCCGAGCATGAGTTGGAGCCGCATGTCCTTGAAAAGGCTGGACGCCTCGGTTTTTCCGCTGACGTGGAAGAAACGCCCGCCGTCGCTCGATTCTGTGACTGCGACGGAAGCGTTGATACCCTCGCCAACAAAGAGGACATGGGCGGTGGTATCGTTGGAGTGGATTTGTCGGCCGTAGGCGATGAGTTGCCAGGGCGTGGCGGGCAGACCGGTCGCGAGCACGAGCGCAACGACCGCGGCCGCCCCAAGCGTGATCGAGCCCGATAGATGGCGCGGCGCAAATGTGACCAGCGCTGCGATGAACGAGAGAATGAGGAGGACTTGCGCTGTGTGCTGAGTCCCGATCGTAGGAATTGAAAGCAGACTCACCGCAACGGCGCCGACAATCGCCCCGACGGTATTCGCTGCATAAACCCGTCCCACAAGTAAGCCGGAGTCGCGGCTGGATTCGGTAGTAGCGGCCAAGGCGAGGGGAAAGCTCGCACCCCAAAGGCACGCGGAGGGTAAAATGACCCACGCGCAGCGAACGAGATCGAGTTGAAATTTGAGCCATGGACTGGTGGCGATCGAGGAATCGATCGGCCAAAACGGGAGGGACGTCGCGAGGGCGTGCGTGGCCCAAGCAATCCCGAGAACCTGAAGGATTTGGCAACCGCCCAAGATGAGTCGTGGGTGGGGACTGCTGCGCGCGATGAGCGCGCCCAGAGCGCTGCCGAGACCGAGACCGGAAAGAAACACCGCTAGAATAATTGAAAACGTGTAGACCGTGGCTCCGAGGAGCAACGAAAGCAGGCGAGTCCAGATCACCTCGGAGCCCAAAGCGCAGAGACCCGAGAGTGCAATCGCCACGAGCACGCCGCGGTCGCCAGCTCGCTCGACCAGAGCGAGGGCGGGATCGGCGCGGTGGGTGTGGGATTCCGCGGCGGCGGAGCTGTGGGGAAGCTTGCAGGCGAGCACGAGGGCGAGGACGGCAATCGCGACGTTGATGCCGGCGGCACACCATGTGGCGATGGCCATGTCATGGACGCGCAAGAGATAAAAGCCGGCGACGAGACAGCCGGCGACGGCGCCGGCGGTGTTGCCGCCGTAGAAGAAGCCAAGCCAGGAAATGCCGCGGGGAGTGGCTTCGACCCACCGCGCGATGGCGGGAAGCGTTGCCCCCATGA
>CAMCHO010000235.1 GCA_945874455.1 Opitutus sp. GAS368
CGCTGCTGCGCGGCCTCGTCCTCATCTGGTGGCGCCGGCGCCACCCGCAAAAATGCGCCCCGGCCTTCGTCTTGCGCAATCAACGCCATCTCCCCACCGCCCTGCGTGAAATTTCTCAACCACTTACGCGGTAGGAATGAGGAGCCCTGGTTAACCGAGAATGAAATGTCCTCACGCCTTGAATCTCTTCCAATTGCGTGAAACATTCCGCCGCACTTCCACTCTTATCACCCCATGATTCGCGTCTCTACCGTCCGTCGCCTTGTAGCCGCCTTGGTCTGTGCCTGCGCCTTGGCGACGGCCTCCTCAGCCCCAGATCGGAAATTCTCCACCTCCGACACGCTCAAGACCGAGGCCACGACGCTGGTGAAGCTCCTTGAGCAAGCCCACTACGCGCGCGACTCCGTCCGCAGCGCTGATTACGCGCAAGTCATTCCCGACTATATGGCCGAACTAGACGGGCAACACCTGTTCTTCCTCGGAAGCGATCGAGCCGCATTCACCGAAAAATACGGCAGGAGCGTTTACTACAACACCGCGATGCTGGGCAACATCGAGGCCGCCTACGAAATCTTTAATGTCTATCAGAGTCGCGTCGACGACCGCGTAAACTGGATCTTCGAGGAACTGAAAAAGGAAATCGATCTGACCGTGCCAGAAACCTACCGCGCCGACCGGACCAAGTCGGAATGGCCCGCCACCGCCACCGATTCGAATGAACTTTGGCGCAAGCGTTTGAAATTCGAACTCGTTGGAGAAATTCTGAACAAGAAAACGTCCGACGAGGCCAAGGTCACGATCAAGAAGCGTTACGAGCGCATGCTCAAAAACGTCGCGGAAATCGACGGGGGCAATCTGGCCGAGCTCTATCTCAGCACCGTCGCCCATCTCTACGACCCTCACTCCACCTACTTCTCCGCCGAGACCTTCGAGGATTTCGCCATCCAGATGAAACTCAAGCTCTGCGGCATTGGGGCCGTCCTTGGACTCGAAGAGGACACCTGTGTCGTCAAGGAGATCGTCGCCGGCGGCCCCGCCGATTTGGGTCGGATCCTGAAGCCCAACGACAAGATCATGTCCGTCGCTCAGACCGGCAAAGAGCCCGTCGAAATCATCGGCATGAAGCTCCGCAAAATTGTCGATATGATCCGCGGTGAAAAGGATACCGTGGTTCATCTGTCGGTGCTGCCGGCGGACGCCACGGATCCGTCGGTGCGCAAAGAGATCGTGATCACGCGAGACTTCGTGAAGCTAAACGCTGCCCGCGCCCGCGCCGCCATCTTTCAAGTTCCGGGCGCGGAGGGCACCGAACGATCCTTAGGCGTCATCACCCTGCCCGCCTTCTACGCGGATGATGATGGCGATACCGATAGAGAAAAAAGCACCGCCTCTAAAGACGTCGCCCGACTGATTGAGCAACTTAAAGAGCAAGGCATTCAAGGTCTCGTGCTGGATCTGCGCCGCAATGGTGGCGGCTACCTTTCGGAAGCCATCGAATTATCCGGACTCTTCATCAAGAAAGGTCCTGTCGTGCAGGTTAAAAATTTCGCGGGCGAGATTCAGGTGGACACTGACAAAAATGAGAAAATCGCCTACGACGGTCCGCTGGCCGTCCTCGTAGATCGCTTCAGTGCTTCAGCCTCCGAGATTGTCGCCGGCGCTCTGCAAAACTACGGCCGCGCAGTCGTCATTGGAGATCGTTCCACCCACGGCAAAGGCTCTGTGCAATCCGTCGTCGAGATGAGGCAGGTCGACCGCGCGCTCAGCTATGCGAGGAACAAAGATGGTTCTCCCGCCAAAACCGGTGCCGCGAAGTTCACCATTCAGAAATATTACCTGCCCAGTGGCGATTCCACCCAGCTCAAAGGCGTGGTGCCTGACATCGTGCTGCCTTCCGTGACCAATCTGATCCCCGGAATTGGGGAGGCTGACCTCCTCCACGCGCTCGCGTGGGAGCAGATCCCCACCAGCGTATTCGATGGTTCCCCTCTCGATGCCAAGGTCCTGACGCCACTCCGACAATCCAGTCTCGAGCGTCAGGATAAACTCGAAGAATTCGCCTACCTGCGAAAGAATATCGAGTGGTTCAAAGCCCGACAGGAGCAGAAACTGATTTCCGTGAACCTCGACGAACGAAAGCAGCAGAAAGCAACCGACGACGCCTTCCGAAAAAGCATGAATGCTGAGAAAAAACTTTTGGCCAAGAACGACTACACGTTCAAAGAATTTCGCCTCGGCCCGCCCGCCCTCCCCCGCATCAAAGCGGCCAAGAAAGACGCGGACAAAGATATCGACGCCGACGATGACGATGATGCCGTCGAAGAGGAAAACGACACCTACATCAAGAACGACGTGCATCTCCGGGAGACTCTGCGGGTCGTGAGCGATGCCGTCAGCCTCGGCACCAACAAAGCCGACTGGGCCAGCGATCGCGCCCCGCTCACCGCCCGCAGTGGCGGTTGAGCGCGCTCGTTAGCGCCACGCCAGCACGTAGCGGTCCCGTCCAGTCAAATCCTGCCGGGATTCCATTCGACTAAACCCAGCGGTCCTCGCGAGCCGTAGGACCTCCGAATGGTGGGTAATACCCGTCTCCAGCGCCAACAGGCCGCCCGCATTTAAATACTCTGGGGCCTGCGCGACGATCGCACGTAGATCCGCCAATCCCCCTTCCGCAGCCGTCAGCGCCGTGGCCGGTTCATGGGCGCGCACTTCCGGCGCCGTCTCTGCGGTCTCCTCGGCGCTGAGATATGGCGGGTTGGCCACCATCACATCAAACCGCGCCTCCGCGGGGAGGCCCGCAAACCAATGTGAGCGCGTAAACACCACCCGGTCCTGCAGGCCGGTCGCGATCGCATTCTCCCGCGCGAGCGCGAGCGCGTCTTCACTGAAATCGACAGCAGTGACCCTCGCCGACCCCATCCCTGCCGCCATCGCCAACGCGATCGCCCCGCTGCCGGTGCCCAAGTCCAAGACATTCGTCCCGACGTTCGCGCGCTCCGCACAGATCGCCAGCACACGTTCGACCAGCAATTCCGTCTCAGGCCGCGGAATCAGCGCGCGACGGTCGACCTTTAGTTTCAGTCCATGAAATTCAGTTTCGCCCAAGATATATTGCAAGGGCTCGCGCTGACTGCGGCGGCGCACCAACGGACGGATTTTCTCCAGCTCGGGCTCGCTGAGCGCCCGTTCAAACTGCAGGTAGAGCGCCATCCGCTTCAGTGCCAAAGCGTGGCCGATCAGCAGTTCGGCGTTGAGCCGCGCCGAATCGACGCCCTTCCCCGCGAGGAAATCCGTCGTTTTCTTGATGATATCTAGGATCGTCAGCATCTCAGTCCTCGTCGTTGGCGGCGGCGCGGGCCGGCAGGTAAACGTGTCCGGTCAGCGCCGCGAGTTTTTCTTCGTAGTCGGCCTTCTGCAGCGCGGCGATGATCGGATCGAGGTGGCCTTCCATCACCTGGGGCAGTGTGTAAAGCGTGAGCCCGATGCGATGGTCCGTCACCCGGTTTTGCAGGAAATGATAAGTCCGGATACGTTCGCTACGATCCCCTGACCCGATCTGACTGCGCCGCGCCGCCGCGTATTTGGATCGCTCGTCATCCTCCCGGCGCTTCAGTAGGCGCGAACGCAGTACCGTCATCGCCTTGGCTTTGTTCTTCAGCTGTGACCGCTCGTCCGCACACGTCACAATCAGTCCGGTCGGCTTGTGCAAAATTTGCACCGCAGAATCCGTCGTATTGACCCCTTGCCCACCCGGTCCGCTCGCCCGCGCCACCGTGATTTCCAGCTCCTGCGGATCGATCAGCACGTCGACTTCCTCCGCTTCCGGCAACACCGCCACCGTCACCGTCGAGGTGTGGATACGCCCGCTCGCCTCGGTGACCGGTACCCGTTTCACCCGCTGCACGCCGCTCTCAAATTTGAGCTGCTTATAAACCTCGCTGCCGGTGATCAGGAAAATCACCTCCTTAAATCCTCCGCGCTCAGAGTAACTGCTGCTCATCGGTTGAATTTTCCAGCCCCGCGCATCCGCGTATTTCACGTAGGCGCGGTAGAGTTCCGCTGCGAAAAGCGTCGCCTCATCCCCTCCTGTGCCCGCGCGAATTTCCATGACCGTGTTGCGTGAATCCGTGGGCTCAGGCGGAATCATCGCCAGCAGCACCGTCTGCCGCAGGGCATCCCGGCGACGCTGCAGATCGGGGAGTTCCGCGAGGGCCAGCTCACGCAGATCCGGCTCGGTCGCCGCGTCCTTGCCAAACGCCACGGCCTCCTCGATCTCGCGCTCCACGCGCCCATGCAACTCATGGTAGCCGATTAACTCGGTGAGTTTTTGATGCTCACGGGTCACCTCGGCAGCACGCCGCGGATTCCCGTAAAAAGCCGCCGCCGCCATGTGCGCGGCGAGTTCGTCGACGCGGCGTTGAAACGGTGCGATGGCAGGAAGTTCGTCCATGAATACAGAGAGAATGAAGGGCGGGCATTTGCGAATTGCGCGGGCAGGCCGTTACGGCTCCACTCGCGACCTGCGACCCGCTGGGCAATGTTGCCTAGCGGTGCGGATCAGCCATGGCCACGACACTTTTCACACAGAACACCATCGCCTGCATCTGGGATTTCGACAAGACCTTAATCCCGGAATACATGCAGTCGCCGCTCTTCCGCCGCTACGGCATCGATGAAGCCAACTTCTGGGCAGAGACCAACGGCCTCATCGAGCAATACCGCCGCCGCGGCTATCACCTCGCCGGCGAACTCGGCTACCTCAATCATCTCCTCACGTACACCCTCGCCGGTCCGCTCGCCGGACTGAACAACAAAATACTCTTTGATTGCGGGGCCGACATTAAGTTTTACCCCGGCCTGCCCGATTTTTTTGACCGCGCCAAAGGGTTCGTCCAAGAAAAGCCCGAATACCAAAAACACGAAATCTCGCTCGAGCACTACGTCGTCAGCACCGGCATTGCCCAGATGGTGCGCGGCAGTGCCATCGCCAAACACATCGACGGCGTCTGGGCCTGCGAGTTCATCGAGAACCCGCTGCAACCGGGCTTCCTCAAGCAGAATGAAATGGCCTTCGAAGCCGCGTCCGAGATCGCGCAGATCGGTATGGTCATCGACAATACCGGCAAGACCCGCGCGATTTTCGAGATCAACAAGGGCACCAACAAAAATCCCGCGATCGACGTCAATTCCAAGATGCAATCTGAGGACCGGAGAATCCCGCTGCAAAACATGATCTACATCGCCGACGGTCCGAGCGACGTGCCGAGTTTTGCCGTCGTCAAAGGGGGCGGCGGTCGCGCCTACGCGGTCTACAATCCGGAAAAGCCGGAAGAATTCGCCCAGAACGATCGCTTGCTACAGTCTGGCCGCATCCACGGCTACGGCCCCGCCGACTACCGAGAAACGAGCAGCACCACGCAATGGCTGCGGATGCATCTCCATCAAATTTGCGATCGCATCGTTAACGACCGGGAAGCCGCCGTCACACTGAAGGCCACCCGCCCACCCCGCCATCTCACCGCCACACCGGCGGAGCAAGCCGCCAAACGCGCCGCCAAGGGTCCCCAGCAGGCGTCGTTCTTAGAGTAGCGATACGCCGATCTATCGCCCTGAAGCAAATCGCCCCATCACCCCCGAAGCTTGCTTCGGTTTCGTTTGGGAGTGTGGAGAGCTTTGTGGAAGTGCGCTTGCTCGCGAGGGAAGTACGTTTCACCAGTCCTTCTCCGCAGCCGTCAAATCTCCCCGTCTCCCTCCGCAAAAAAGCCCCGCTTTGCGGCTGGGGCTCGTAAAATAACGAATCTGATTATGGGCCCGACCGGCTCACATTGATCGTCGGATCGATTGGCGTCACAGGCGTGACAGGCCGTGGGGTAACGCCTTCCGCAGGAGGGGCAACCGGCGTCACAGGCGTGACCGGCGGCGGCGTAACGCCCCCTGGAGGAGGGGCAACCGGCGTCACGGTAACGGTTGGTGTCGTCGAACCAGCACGTGCACCGGTGGCCGCTTGGGATGTGACCGTCGTATTATTTACGGCGGCACCCGCGCTGGTCGCCCCCTTGCTCGCACCTGCGGCTGCACTACCCGCGATGACCGCCGCGTCAGCAGTCGATTTGCCAGCACTGGCACCTTGCGCCGCACCCGCCGCGATCGATGTGCCTACGGTGGTTGCCGTAATACCAGAGGAGCCAGCCGATGCCACAACACCCGAGGTAGCACCCGTGGCGGCGGAGCCGGAAGCCGCAGTTGCGATCGCCTGAGACTGAGCAACGGTAGTCGTCGACGTCGTCTGGGCCGCGGCGGAGGCTTGCGCCACACTCTTCGCTACAGCCGCCGCAGCGGTTGCAGCGGCAGCTAAGGCAGCCGCTTGGTTGCCGGGATTAGCCGCAATTGCGGCGGTGGTTGCTACCGCAGCGGCACCCTGGGCTGCCGCCTGAGTAACCTGTGCAGCAACAGCGGCCACATTAACCGTCGAGCCGTCAGTCCCGCAGTCGTCACGGCCGCAGACACGGTAGCGGTGACGACATTAGCTGCTTGGGCGGGCACGTTAGTGGCGACCGCCAACGCGACTTCAGAGATACTCCCTGGCGCGGAGGTGACAACGGTCGCCATCGTGGCAGCCAGCAAATTCGCGGCCGTAGCGGCAGCGGCTGTTTGAGCCGGGGTTGCCGCGACGCCCGCAGCTGGGGTATTTTTTGAGCGACCACGGCGATAGCCGTCACTGCGGCAGCAGCGATACAGCGGCAGCAGCGATTGACGTGACATCAACATTCAGAGTGCTTGCAGCCACGACCAAAGAAACGGCCGCTCCACCAGTCGAAGCTGTGCCAGCTACGATGTGATGGGAGTTTGCGCCACGCCAGCAACCGGCGGTGGGGTAATGGATACAGACCCAGAGAGAGTCATCGCTACGGTAAACGGTTGACCGTTGATCGTGACAACTGAGCTTCCGAAAACCGTGCCACGAGCTGCGGCGACGCCCTTCGGCGTGCGCACGTCTATATCGCCACCAATTTCCTTGGACACGGGACAGTAAACCCGAAAGCCAATGAATCCGATGACTGATCCCAATGAAACGAAGCGCACCGCCCAACCCGCCAGGCCTGAGCCCCCGGCGGAGCCTCCGGGGGCTCAGGCCTGGAAAATCCCCCGCAGCGCTGGGGCGCGAAACGTAAAGCCGAAGTCGTCCTGCGCTCGCTGCGTGGCGAAGCGCTCGATGCGCTTAGCCGCCACACCGCCGTGCCCGTGCCGCGACTGGAGGAATGGCGCGAGCGTGGGCTGCACGGTCTGGAGCAGGCGTTGCAGACCCGCGACGCCGGCGATCCGGCACAACTACGGCTCGATGAGGCCAACCGGCGGATCGGCGAACTGAG
>CAMCHO010000236.1 GCA_945874455.1 Opitutus sp. GAS368
TTCGACTATCGTCTAAATATCACGAGACGCAGGTATTAGCACACGCTTGTCCACGCTCACTTCGCAGCCCTCGCGTCGCCGCCGCGTTCGGGCCAGAAATAAGGCTCCCCGCGCCAGTCCCTGGAGCATTCACGGCAAATAGCAGCGAGATTCTCCCAGCGGTAGCGGGGGAGCGAGCAAGCTCGCGACTCGCTCGCCTATCGTCCCGAGCAAGCTCACTCCCGCCCGCCGCGCTCACGCCAAACCGAAACCAGATTCGTAGGAGTGGACCCGTTGAGAATCAAAACCAATTTGTCATCTATTAAATAACATATGCCTCAAAAACAGCCATAACGACAAGTCACTTTGTCATTTATTAGATGACAACGAACGGCTGAGCTCGATCGTATCGAGCGCGGCCGCACTTGCCGCCGCCAATTCGTTCGCGTCCCGCCAGTCCGCTTCGAAGGCCGTCCACAACGACTCGCCCTCTTCCGCCGACTTGTTTCGCCCCGCCAGCAATGCGCCCAATGAGAGGGCGGCATTGCGGTAGAAGGGATGCACCGCGGGCAGCACCCGGTTGAGAGCGGTGGCCCGCCTAGTGAGTTCGTCTGCCAACCCAGGGTCTACCGCCTTACCAAGCACGTCGCGCAGCGTCATCACCACATCTCCTCCCTCTCGGAAGACGACGAACCGTGCGAGGTCCGCCAGTTCCGCTCGCGATTCGGCTGCCTCCAAGCCCGGTAATATCCGCACACGCCGCAGGTGATGCCAACCGGTCTGCCACCACAACTCGCACTCCCGCGCACTCTCAAATCGCGACGGAAATGAAGCCGCCAACGCGACGTCCGGCGCTTCGCCGCCGAGGAGTCGCTGCAAAAACGCCGACCACTCCTGCGCCGGACCTGATTCACTGCGCAGGAACGCGAGGAGCCACACCGCCCCATCGCTCCATTCCGCCGGCTCGGTTTCGCCGCGGCGCCACGTGAGCAGCCGATCCAAGGCCGGAGGGTCTCGTCCAGCCGTCGATTGCTTGAGCGCATCGAGCTGAGCGGGCTCCGCGCGGGTGCGCCACCAACCGACGCACGCTTGCTCCAACCAAAGCGGCGCCGCGAGTCGCTCGTGGACACCGTGCCGCGCCACCGCCTGCCGCATCAGCAATCCTTGTACGAGCGCCCGCCGCACAAATAGCTCAGGTGTCGCGGCGTCCCAGCACACCCGCACCGAGACCACTCCGCCCACTTCGACAAACACCCGAAAGGGCACCGGCTCAGCCCACTCGTGCGACGGGATGAGTCGCACGAACACGGGCGACGGAAACGCCTCCGGGAGGGCCAGCGGCCCCGCGAGCAGCTGCCAGGCCTCCGCGGCTTGGGCGACGACCCGTTGCGCACCGCCGACGTCCACCGCCGCCACCTCGAATCGGCCCGGCGCAGACTGAAACAGGACCGGCAAAGGCGGACCACTGGCGGCGGAGCCCCATGATGTCGCGGAGATCGCCACGAGGCCGAGGGCCAGTAACCGAATCCGCTTCACGGCATGGTCAGTTTTAGCGAGCCCCCATCAACCGTGAAGCTGGCCAACTTCGGCCACACCGCCGCGATGTCTTCGGTCAGCGTCTGCGAGCTCAGAAATTTCCTTGTCACATACGTCGAAGCATAAGGCAGCCACTGAACCGGACAGGACCCGACGAGGACCGTCTCCGGCTCGAACACGAAGGCATGATCTTTTCTAGCAAATTCCCCCTGCGCCTGCACCACGACAGTCCATTGCGCCCCGAGCGCCCTGATCAATGCTTTGGACGCTTCCGCCGCCGGCACGGCCACGGCCTTGGCCGACACGACCAACGCGTTCAGCTCGTCCTCGGTAATCGAGAAAAACCCCGTTGCCCCCCCGCTAAGAGATTTTCGCTTGGCCGCGGCCTGCGTGCCTTGGTTGGTTACGCGCGAGCCCTCGATAAAATAGTTCGCCCCAACAGCCAGCTCCTGCGGCAGCTCTTCCACGGTGACGGTCAGCGTCAACACCAGGGCCAGCGCGCCGAGCACCGCACCCACCATCGCGCTTAAGCCCGCGCCGAGGATGACCTCGCCCCAACCGGAGGTCGGTGGTGCCAGATCATTTTTTTTAGTCATGGGGAAACCGCCACGCTACTTCTTGGCCGACTTCGATGCCTTGACCGGTGCGGCCGGTGTGCTCGCCGCAGGTTTGCTGTCACTGGTTTTACTCTCGCTCGACGCGACCTTGGAGTCACTGCCACCGTCTTTGTGCGGCGTGCCTTTCTTCGTCTTGTAGTCGGTGATGTAAAACCCCGTGCCCTTGAAGATCAGTCCAGCGCCCCCCCCGACGAGACGCTTGACGCCTGTTTTCTTGCATTTCGGGCACTTCTTGAGGGGTTCGTCGAGCATCGACTGAAACTGCTCAAATTCGTGGCCACACTTGGGGCAGGCATACTCGTAGGTTGGCATGGATTGGATCGAGCGTCGTTATGGGTCCGCTCCCGCACCTTGGCGAGTGTGTTTAACAACGCGGTGCTTTCGGCCGATAAATTTGTTTGATGACCGCCGTGAACCGCGTGCTACTCGCCACCCGATGGATTTCGCCGCCGAACTCAAACGCCACGTCGCCCGCGTCGAACAGGGTCTCGACCTCCACCTCCCGGCCGCGACGACTCGTCCCGCCCGCCTCCACACCGCGATGCGCTACACGCTCGCGGCCGGTGGAAAACGCCTCCGTCCCGTGCTCGTGCTCGCGACCAACGAGCTCTTTCAATCGGTAACGGCGCGCGCCAGCGAGCCGACGGATCCCCTCCCCGCAGCTATCGCGATCGAGTGCCTCCACACCTACTCGCTCATCCACGACGACCTGCCGTGCATGGACAACGATGACCTCCGCCGCGGCCGTCCCACCGCGCACAAACAATTCGACGAACCGACCGCGCTCCTCGCCGGCGATGCGCTGCTCACGCACGCCTTCGCCTTGCTCGCCGAGGGCTACGCCGCGCAACCCACTCTGGCCCACGCGCTGATCCGCGAACTCGCCGACGCCGCAGGCAGCCGCCGCCTCATCGGCGGCCAGATGGAAGACTTGCTCGCCGAAAAAAAATCCGACGCCACTGCGGAAGAGCTCGAGTTTATCCATCTTAACAAAACGGCCGCGATGATCGAAGCCGCACTCGTGATGGGCGGTCTTTTGGGCGGCGAGCGGCCCGGCCCCACCCTCGCCCTCCTCCGTCGCGCGGGCCGCCACCTCGGTTTGGCGTTTCAAATCATCGACGACATCCTCGACGCCACGGCCGATACCGCGACGCTCGGGAAAACTGCTGGGAAGGACGCGAAGGCCGACAAGACGACATTCGTGAAACTCCACGGCCTCGAAGCCTCGCGGCGTTTCGCGGCGGATTTATCGACGGCGGCGCGCTCCGCGCTCGCTACGTTACCAGGCGACAAATCGTTTCTCTTCGCGCTCATCACGGCAATGGCCGCGAGATCGAATTAACGTGGGAGAGCGACCGCCCCCGGTCGCAACTCCGAACATATCCCAACTCCAAAACGATCCCTGAACGCAATGCGACCGGGGGCGATCGCACGCCGACCGAGCCTACTTCGCTGCCGCCGCTGCGGTGACGAGTTCCACGAAGCTCCGCGCCTCGAGCGCCGCGCCGCCGATGAGGCCGCCGTCGATATCCTTTTGGGCGAGTAACTCAGGCGCATTCGCCGGCTTCATTGAGCCGCCATAGAGGATGCGCACCTTTTGCGCCACGGGCTCGGTGAAGAGCTTCGTGAGCAGGCTGCGGATGAACGCATGCACCTCTTGCGCCTGCTCGGTCGTGGCCACCTTGCCAGTGCCGATCGCCCAGACGGGCTCGTAGGCGATCACGACGCTCGACGCCAAGTCCTTGCTCACGCCGTCGAGACCCGCTTCGAGCTGCGTTTGGACGATCTTGAGCGTTAGACCAAGCTCGCGCTCACCGAGCGATTCACCGACGCACAGAATGGGCTTCAGTTGGTTCTTCAGCGCCGTGAGCACCTTCTTGTTAACGAAGGCGTCCGTCTCGCCGAAAAGCGCCCGGCGTTCGCTGTGGCCCAAAATAACATGTGTCGCAAAGAGCGCGCGTAACATCGGCGCGGATACTTCACCGGTGTAGGCACCGCTCGCCTCGGGGTGCATATTTTGTGCGCCGAGTTTCAACATGGAGCCTTCAATGGCCTTGCCGACCGTCTCGATCGACGTGAACGGCGGACACACAACGACGTCGACGTCGGTCTGGCGGCCGACGGAGGCGACGAGGTCGGCCACGAGCGTGAGCGCGTCAGCCGACGTCTTGTTCATCTTCCAATTGCCAGCGATGAGTTTCTTGCGGGAGATCATGATAGTTGGTTTTTAGTTTTCGAGGAACGCCACACCGGGAAGCACTTTGCCCTCGAGGAACTCGAGGCTGGCGCCGCCGCCGGTGGAGCAGTGAGTGACTTTTTTCGCGACTCCAAACTTCTTTGCCGCCGTCGCGGTATCACCGCCACCGACGATCGTCGTGGCACCCGCCACCGTCGCCTCGGCGATCGCCTCAGCCATGGCCTTGGTCGCAGTCGCAAACCTTTCAAATTCGAAGACCCCGGCCGGACCGTTCCAGATGATCGTCTTGGAGGAGAGAATCGCGGCCCGGTAAAGAGCGATGGACTTGGGACCCGCGTCGAGGCCGCCCCAACCGTCAGGAATACCCGTCGCGATTTCCGCGGTCTGCGTGTTCGCATCTGGCGCGAATCGATCAGCACAGAGGAAGTCGACCGGGAAGATCAGTTCGACACCGCGAGCCTTGGCCTTCGCCGTGAGCTCGCCCACGATCTTGGCGCCCTCCGCATCGAAGAGGCTCGTGCCAATCGGCATCCCGTGCAGCTGCTTGTAGAACGTGTAAGCCATGCCGCCGCCGATGATGATCTTGTCGGCCTTCTCGATCAGATTGTGGATGAGCGGAATCTTGTCCGCGATCTTCGCCCCGCCGAGAATAGCCAGGAGCGGCCGGTCAGGCGTTTCGAGTACCTTGGCGAACGCCTTGAGTTCAGCCTCCATCAGAAAGCCCGCCGCCTTCACCGGCAACGCCACGCCGACCATCGACGAGTGCGCGCGGTGCGCGGTGCCAAAGGCATCGTTCACAAAGACGTCGCCGAGCTTCGTCAACGAAGCGCGGAAAGCCGCGACCGCCGCTGGATCGGCCTTTTTGGACGTACCGTCCTCGAGCTTCACCTTGCCCTCTTCCGCGATGTGGAAGCGGAGATTCTCCAGCAAGACAACACTCCCGGGCACGATCTTCGCGCAGGCCGCTTCGACTGCGGGGCCGACGCAGTCATCGAGAAACGTCACGGATTTGCCGAGCAGTTTTTCGAGTTCCACCGCCACAGGCTGGAGAGAAAACTTTGCGATCTTCTGACCGTCGGGACGGCCGAGGTGCGACATGAGGACGACGGACGCGCCGCGCTCGAGCGCAAACGTGATCGAGGGCAACGCGGCCGCGATGCGCGCCGTGTTCGTGATCGCGCCGGTCTGTTTGTCCTGTGGGACGTTGAAATCGACGCGCATGAGCACGCGTTTGCCGGCGAGGTCGAGGTCGCGGATGGATTGGAATTTGGTCATGGCTGATGAGTGGCGAGGAATGAGGAGCGGGTAGAAAAAAGAAGCGAGTAGCGGTGGCGGATTCGCGGCGTGGCTGCCCGCTACTCGCTACTCACTACTCGCTACGTTTCAGCGCCCGGGGCGCTTAGATCCCGGCGGCGATCTTCTTGGTGAGATCGACGACGCGATTGGAATAGCCCCACTCGTTGTCATACCACGAGATGAGCTTGAAGAACTTGCTGTTCAGCTCGACACCCGAACCCGCGTCAAAGATCGACGAGTGTTTGTCGTGGATGAAGTCACTCGAGACGACTTCGTCGCTGGTGTAGGCGAGGATGCCCTTCAAGTAAGTCTCGCTGGCGTTTTTCATCGCAGCGCAGATTTCCTTGTAGGAGGTCTCTTTGGTGGTGCGCACGGTGAGATCGACGACCGAGACGGTCGGGGTCGGCACGCGGAAGGCCATGCCAGTGAGCTTGCCTTTCACCTCGGGGCACACGAGCGCGGTGGCCTTAGCGGCACCCGTCGTGGACGGGATGATGTTCTGCGCCGCGGTACGGCCGCCCTTCCAATCCTTCTTCGACGGACCGTCGACGGTCTTCTGCGTCGCGGTGTAGGAGTGAACGGTGGTCATGAGACCTTCGTCGATGCCGAAGCCTTCCTTGAGGAGTACGTGCACGATTGGCGCGAGGCAGTTCGTGGTGCAGGACGCGTTGGAAATGATGTGATGCACCGCCAAATCGAGCTTTTGATCGTTCACGCCCATGACGACGGTGATATCTTCACCCTTCGCCGGAGCGGAGATGATGACCTTCTTGGCCCCAGCGGTGATGTGGCCCTTGGCCTTGTCCGCTTCGGTGAAGAGACCGGTGGACTCGATCACGAGCTGGACGCCCAGTTTGGCCCAAGGGAGCTCGGCGGGAGAGCGCGCGGAAACGACGAGGATTTCCCGGCCGTTGACGATGAGGACGTCGTCCTCGATCTTATCGGGCGAAGACTTCTTGGAGCTGACGGTGCCGGCGAACTTGCCCTGCGTAGAGTCATACTTGAGCAGGTAGGCAAGATTGTCGGCGGGGACGATGTCTCCGACGGCGACGACGTCGAGCGTCGTTCCGAGCAGGCCCTGTTCCACGAGTGCGCGGAAAACCAGGCGACCGATGCGACCGAAACCGTTGATTGCGACTTTTACTGCCATGTTAGAGCTCTCCGATTGTTACTAGCGTTGATGACGATGTTGGTTGATCCGCGCGAACGCGGAGAAAAGAGAGAAGACACGCCGGTCGGACCGAAGCAAGGGTTTTGGCGCCGGATTTAGCGCAACGATTCGGTGACGCCCGAAGTGCCGAGCGGTGCCGGTGGCAACAAACGATGACTACGCCGCGCCACCGCAAAATCCGCTTTTCCCTCCCCATATCGGGCTCTGCACACCGAGCTCTCAACTCGCCCTCTCAACTCGCCCCCGCATTATCACGAATGAGGCCGCGGACACATCATGCAGAGGCTGGTCGGCGCGGAATCACCACGCACGACATAGTGGCGGCGATCATGTCACCGCGCCTCGTGGCGCAAAAGCCCCCTCCCGCGCGAAACGACACCTCGACCCTGCGTCGGCCTCCGACCCCGTGTTCACTCCCTCGGCGCAATGGAATGAGCAACGACCAAACGATCAGGCAGCGGGCGTTTGACGAAAAGGGCGGGCGGGGCTTTGGCGCGTTGGGCGGCTTTCCA
>CAMCHO010000237.1 GCA_945874455.1 Opitutus sp. GAS368
ACCTCGCCGCCGACCGTGCCTTCGAGGCCTGCGCCGCCTTCGTCCGCGCCGCCGCGCGATCCGCTGTTGCACCCGGTCCCTGAACTCCGTAGCTCGTCCTTTCCATGTCAGCTCTCGCAGTTTCCTTCGGTTTTTTCCTCTTCCTGACCGTGCTGGGTCGGGCGACGCTGGCGCTGTGCTCCTGGCGCGGCGGCATTTTGCGTTCGTGGCTCCTCGCGCCCGCCACGGGCCTCGCGACCGCCGTGCTCTGTATTATGGTATTGAACCAAGCCGGACTCCCCGTCCGCGCCTTCGCCGGGCCGATGACGTGGGGACTCGCGCTCTTCGCCCTCGGCATTTTCCTGTGGCGTCGCCCCGTCTTCCCGGCCCGCGCCCTCGCGCCGTTTTTCGCGCTGGCGGCGTTTGTGCTCCTCTGGACCGGCTGGCCCGCACTGCGTTTCGGTTTCAATTGGCTGAGCTACGTCAACGACGACTTTGTTAACTACTGCTTCGCCGCCGAACGCTTCAAAGACTTTGGCTTCTGGCGCGTACCGACGAGTGAAGAACTGGCTGGCCGCGACTGGTCCCAATACTATTGGTTCATGCACGTGCCCGGCCTCATGCGCTTCGGCAGCGAACATGTGCTCGCGTGGATCAGCGCTCTGACCGGTATCAGGACTCTGGGTATCTTCATGCCCGTGATCATAGGCTTTGGGCTCGTGCAACTGTTCGCCGCCGCCGGCCTCACGCTGCATCGCGGCCGCTGGCGGCGTCGCGCCTTGCTGGGGGCCGCGCTCCTCGCCGTCAGCCCGCTGTTCATGTTGGGCATGCTCTACCAACTCATCGCGCAGGTCGGTGGTGTCGCCCTGCTGCTGACCGCGACCGCGCTGCTCACGGCCCGCCTGCCCGCGACCCGCCGCCGGCTGGTCCCACATATCGCGGTCCTCTCGATCGTCGGAGCCGCCTTCGCCGTTTTTTACCCCGAGGTCACCGCCTTTGCGGTCTTAACCACCTTGCTGGTCGGGGCCATCGAGTGGGTGCGTACGCGGGCCTTCCCCACCGCGCGCCTCGGCCTCGTAATGTATGGCATCGTCGGCGTCATCGTCCTCCTCCGCCATAACGTCCTCTCCTACCTCTTCACGATTTCCTATCAATTTGGCTCCGGTTTCCGCACCGTCGATCTCTCCCTCTCGCTGTTTCCGTATTTCCTCATTCCGACCGGCCTGGCCAACCTCTTTGGGTTCATGCCGCTCGCCGTTACGTTCGCCGAGCCGTTTACCTCTCTCGCCATTTTCGGTGGGTTCATCTGCCTCGTCACCGCCATCATCGTTTCCTGCCGCGAAACGCTGCTCCGAGCCACCCCGGCACCGATGACCGCGCTGCTCGTCGTGCTCCTCGCGATGTGCGTAAAACTCTACACCGGTGGCAATGACTTCGGTCTCTACAAGACCGCCATGTTCATGCAGCCCGCACTCGCCGCTGCCCTGGCCTGCGCGTGTCTCGCTCTACCCCGCGCCCGCTGGACGGCGCCCGCCGCCGTGCTCCTGCTCGCGGCGCTGTGTGCACCGAGCGCTCTTTACTACACCCAAGTCTCGCAGGGCGAGAAAGGCGGCGGCTTCACCGAAGCCAAACTCGCCTCCATTCTCGGCGCATCGGCACCCGCCCTCGCGCCCCAGACGCGCCTGTTGAGCGACATCAGCAACCTCGTCGCCGCCAAACTCGCGGCCGTCGAATTTCGCGGCACCGACCTGCGTTTTCTGGCCCGCGATTACTTCCAGCAGATCGCCCCGATCGAGTTCGAGCGCCTCGGCGACGAACTCGTCAGCCTGCATCCCCAATTCCAGGATCTCGTCCGCACCCGCGCCATGCTCGCGCAGCGCGACGCGGATTCGATGCTCACGCCCACGCTCTTCAACACCGAATTCCGCGCGCCCGCGCTGAACTTCGCGAAGCGCGACCCCCACGACGCTTATCTCCACCTCAGCGAGCAGCTCGGTCTCTTTAATAAATTCCGCCTGCCCGACACCACGGCCAAGCCCACCGTCTACTTCAAGGCCGTCCCCGCCGCCTCGCCCGCCGCGGCCAACCACCTCGTCTTCGTCCACTCCGGGCGCGGCAACCATTACTACCTCGGCGACCGCCACCGCATCGGCATGTATCAACAAGAGGCGGACCCCCACACCGGCCAGCAGGACATCACCGGACTGGGGCGCTTTTTGCTGATCCGCGTCGAACAACCCAGCGAGGAAATCTACCTCCGCGTCGCACTCTCCAAATCGTTTATGGGCAGCAAACACACTTCGTGGACGCCCGAGCGCGCACGCGTGCTCGCCGCCTCTGAGGGCCCGCGCATTCTCGCCAAAAAAGACGTCCCCCTCGGTTTCGTCGGTCACGGCGCCGTCAACCGCATCATCGGCCCGCTCCGCCCGATCTGGCAGGACGGCGCCGCCTACATCGCCCTCGACCTGGCCGAGACGCCCGTCCAGTTCCCCTACAAACGCCGCGGCCTCCAGTCGCTCTACAACACCCGCATCCCCCTCGACTCGCGTCTGCTCGTCGCCTATGGCCGCGACATCTCCGCACTCTCCCCCGCCGAAGTCGCCGCGCTCGCGCGCCCCACGCGGCTCAGCAATTTCCCCGCCGACCTCGTCCACGCCCGCGGCCTCGAATTCTCCGGTATCTTCGAAGACGGCTGGCTCTCCCCGCAGAGCGAATTCATTCTCGGCGCCGCGCCCGCCGGGTCCAGTCTCCGCCTGCGCGGCTACGTCCCCGAACTTCCCGGCCAGCCCCTCGGCCGCGGCACGCTGCAGGTCAACGTCAACGGTCGCGCTTGCGAACTCCCCGCCGCCACCGGCACCTTCGATTGGCTCCTGCCAGTTGCCACCGTCTCCGGCCCCACGCGGATTTCCCTCCGTCCCTCCGCGACGGCCCCCCTCCCCGATGAGGATGACCGACCCGTGGGCGCCAAACTCGCGCTTCTCGAAATTCTCCCGACCCTCCCCAGCCGCACCTTCGACTTCGCCACCGCCGGTGCCCTGCGCCTCGCAGCTCAGGGAATCGATCAAGACGGCTGGATGGCCCGCGAAGCCACGCTTCATCTCCCCGCCAACACGCTCGCCCAAGACGTCACGTTGCGGTTCGAAATCCCCGGCTGGTCGGGCGCGCCCACCACCGTCCTGCGTTCGCAACTCGTCACGATCGCCGATCAGCCCGGCGCCCCCGTCCCCGCTTTCACGATCCACACGCTCGCGGCGGGGGCCTACGCCACCGTGATCGTCCGTATCCCCGCTTCGGTGACACCGCAGATGCTCCGCTTCGACGCTCCGGCGGATTTCCCTCTGCCGGCACCGGACACCCGCCGCCGCTCGGCGCGACTATTGCAGGTCGATCTCGCGCCCGTGCCATGACCGCGCCCGCCCCCCACGTCGCTCCCGCAGTCGCCCTCCTGCTCAAGCTCGACACCCTCGGCGACCTCGTGCTGTTCGCGCCCGCGCTTGGAGCGTTGCGGACCGCTTGGCCGACCACGCGTCTGTGTGTCCTCATCCGCCGGCCTTACGTCGATCTCGCGGCGTTCCTCGCTCCCGGGATCGAGTTTTTCCCCACCACGTTCGACCCTTTCGCCCAAGGCCCCGCAGCCGACGACGTCGAGCTCACCCGGCTCCGCCGCCTCGTGGAGTCTCTGCAACCCGACCTCGTGGCCGCCGCCACCTCGCGTCGGAACTGGCTCGAGGTCGCCCTCGCCGCCGTCGCCCCTGCCGCGCGGCACATCGCCCTCGGGGCCGATGCCAACGATGAATTTTTCTCCACCCAGCTTCGCGTCCAACTGCAACTGGACGCCACTCAGGTGTTCCCTGAGCAAGTAGCCGTCCCCACCGACGAGCCCGATGCGCAGCGCAACCTTCGCCTCGCCTCCGCGTTGCTCGGTCGTCCGGCGATACCACTAACGACGTCCTTCACACTGCCCATCGCCGCCCGGGCCACCGCCCGCGCGTTTCTGTCCGCGCAGGGCCTCGCGCCCGGTCGGTATGTCCTCTGTGCCGCCGCCGGCTTCGCCAACGTCACGCTGAAAACGTGGCCCGCCGACCGGTTCGCCGCCACCCTCCGCCATGCGCAGGAACGCCACGGCCTCCCCACGCTGCTCGTCGGCCACGAGCGCGAGCGCACTTACCTCGAGTCCCTCGCCGCCACGAGCCGCACGTCGATCGCAGCACTCGTCGCACCTGCTCTCTGGCTCGGCCGTGAGGACTCGCTCCCGATCCTCGCCGCACTCATCGCCGACTCAGCGCTTTTCCTCGGCAACGATACCGGTGCCATGCACCTCGCCGCCGCCCTCGATGTGCCGATCGTCGCAATTTTCGGCGGCGGCACCTGGCCGCGCTTCACGCCGACTGCCCGCCGGGGCATCGTTTTGGTGCAGCCGCTCCCGTGCTTCGGTTGCGGCTGGGATTGCGCCTTCGGCGATACCGCTGCGCCTTGCCTCAGCGGTATCACCATCGCGGATGCCATCGCCGCGCTCGACGACACCCTCGCGCACCCCGACGCGCCTTTCGCCGTGCGTCAGATCGAACGCCTCCCGGCCTCCACCCGCGAACTCATCGCCGCGTCATCCTCACGTTACCGTTCCCTTCGCACCGAACATCTCGCACGCCAGCACAAGCTCGAAGCACTCACCGCCTTCGACCGCGAAAAAGACGTCGCCATTCTCGAAAAGGAACTTTCCATCGCCGAGAAGGAGCGCGAGATCGATTCCAAAGAACGCGAAATCGATTCCAAAGAACGCGAAATTCACGCGAAGGACGCCGAAATCATCGCCCTCAAATCCGTCTGCGACGAACGCGAGCGCCTCATTTTTCAACAGCACGCGCACAGCAAACAGCTCGAGCACACGCTCGCTGACCTCACCGCCCGCCACGCCTCCGCCCTCGCTGACCAGACGCAGTTCAAAGCCACGCTGACGCTCCTCCCCCCCGATATCGCGCTCGCCACCCAGGCCCTCGCGGACCGCGCCGTCCACATCCGCAACATCGAGGCCCTCGTCATTCTCCGCGACCGCGAGATCGTCGCGCTCAAGGCCGTGCTCGCCGAGCGCGACCAGTCGCTCGAAAATTACGCCACCGGCCACGGTTCACTCGAACAAGCCAAGCGCTTCGGCCGTCTCCTCGCGGAAAAGGAAGCCGTTCTTCAAGTGCTGAACCGCGCTTGCGCCGAGCGCGAAACCGTCATCCAGCAACTCGCCGCCGACTCCACCGACTCCACCGCCCTCCTGCGCAAGCTCTGGCTGGCCGCCACCGCCCACGCGCGCGCACAGTGGTGGCGACCCTGCGAGGCCTGGCTCTTCACCCGCGTCGTCGAGAAATACTGGATGCAGATCGGCATCCTGCGCCACCACGCGCCCAAACCGCTCGTCTGGGACCGCCTTCCCGCCCCCCGCCTAGCAGCCCAGACCCCAGCCGCCGGCCTCCCGACCCGATCGCTCCCCCAGATCGCCCTCGTCACGCCCAGCTACGGACAAGAAAAATATCTCGAGCGGACGATGCTCAGCATCCTCGATCAACAGTATCCACACCTCCTTTACGTCGTGCAGGACGGTGGCTCAAAAGACCAGAGCCCCGCCATCATCGCGCGCCACGCCGCCCGCTTGCACGCTTGGGAATCCACCCGCGACGCCGGCCAAGCCGATGCCATCCGCCGCGGTTTCGCCCGCCTCACCCCCGAGCTCGGCCCTGATGATCTCATGGCGTGGCTCAACTCGGACGACCTCATCGGCCCCGGCGTGCTCCGCTACGTCGCCGAATATTTCGCCGCTCACCCCGAGGTGGATGTGATCTACGGCCACCGCATTATCATCGATGAAAACGACGGCGACGTCGGCCGCTGGATCATGCCGCGCCACGATCCCCACGTCCTCGAATGGATCGACTACGTCCCGCAAGAAACGCTCTTTTGGCGCAAACGCGCGTGGGATCTCGCCGGCGGCATCGACCCCAGTTTCCAATTCGCCCTCGATTGGGATCTCCTCGCCCGCTTTCAACAAGCCGGCTGCAAACTGGTGCGTGTCCCCTATTTCCTCGGGGCCTTCCGCGTGCACTCCGAGCAAAAAACCTCGCAGGCCATCCACACCGTCGGGGCTGAAGAGATGGCGCGGATCCGCACCCGCTTCCACGGCCCGCGCCAGGATGACTGGACTACCATTGATGCCTATGCCCGCCGTACCCGCTTCCGCGGCGCGCTCGTTGCCCGTCTCCTCGCCCTCGGCATCCGCTGGTAGCGCGCGTAGCCGTAACGATTCAGCCCCAACCACAAAAGCGACTTTTACCCGACGGGAAGAAACGGGAGAGCATGTTTCGAGTTGTTGGTCCCGCCTGTCTGCGGCTTGGAAAATCTTCCTACCAATAAAATCTTCCTGCCCTCTACCGGCGGTTTTAGTAATCGGAAAACGATTGAGCTGTGCCGGGCGGAGGAAATTAAACGGGTGGAAAACATCGGCCCCGAGCCTAGAATTTGAGGCAGGAAAATTTTGTTGGTAGGAAAATTTCTCGGAGACGAACCAGCCCGCTTGCAGTCACGCTCCCAGCAGCGGCTGTTTCTTAGGAGCGAGGAACTTTAAATGATTTTTCCCGCAGATTCAGCGTTCGGCAGATTGAACGGCTGCCGCTCAAAAATCTGCGGGGCACCTTCATCTTTTACCGCACATTTTTTTGCCGAACAAGAAGAGCATGTTTCGAGTTGTTGGTCCCGCCTGTCTGCGGCTTGGAAAATCTTCCTACCAATAAAATCTTCCTGCCCTCTACCGGCGGTTTTAGTAATCGGAAAACGGTTGAGCTGTGCCGGGCGGAGGAACCTACAGCGGTTGGAAAACATTGGCCCCGAGTCTAGAATTTTAGGCAGGAAAATTTTGTTGGTAGGAAAATTTCTCGGAGACGAACCAGCCCGCTTGCAGTCACGATCCCAGCAGTGGCTGTTTCTTGAGAGTCGGATGTAGGCAGTGAGCGTCCTCGCGCTCGGTGAAGCGCCCGCAAGCGGGCTAACTACAAAGGTCACCTTTCAGTTTTGTAGGTTCAGACTGGATTCGGGGCCGGCTGCATCGTTATGGCTTCGCACTATTTTGTTACGTTGTGCCCGGATTCACGCCTCGCTTCCAGAGGGGTCACACCCTCGTGGGTTACACGCTCGGCAGGCTTTTTTTCGTGGCACAGGTGACTCCGTGGCTCCGTGTTTCGCCCTCCGGCCTCCAAAAATTAAGTACTGATTAGTGTCCATTACTCGTTTTTCATCACCCCGCTTGCCGAACTCCGCTCTCCCATCTCCGCTCCTCGTTTAGTCATGC
>CAMCHO010000238.1 GCA_945874455.1 Opitutus sp. GAS368
CTTTGAAATTCCCATCCCAGTGTGGATTCACGGACCAATTGATTTCGAAAGCGCCGCCAATCCAATCGAGCCACTCTGCCTGACCTTTTTCCTTGGTCGGCTCGACCGCGTAGTGGAGCGCACCCAGACCCGCCCCTCGTTTGATCTGGCGACCGAGCGTCGCGAGGTGCTCGCCGCCGAGGGCCGGGTGTTTCACCCCGCCATCGCTATAGATCACGATCGCATCGGCATCTTCGAGGACGGCATCATTGTCCACCGTCTGCCCCGCGACCTGCTTGGTCGGCCAACCGCCGTCGTAAACGAAAACTTTAACCCCGGGAAACCCTGCGAGGCATTTTTGGAGCAACAGACAACCGGCGCGATGCTCGTGCGCACCGGGGCCGTGGCTGGGCTTGCCCGCAATGAGCACGATTTTCTTATCGGCAGCCAAGGCGCCGAGCGGCCACACGCAGGCCGCGATCAGGGTGAGGGTTGGGAATAATTTCATCGGGGTCTCGGGGGTTGGGGTAGGCGCATGTCGCCGTTTAATTCAGCGCCTTGCGCAGGAACGCGATCCCGTTGACCGCGATGTTATCGCGCTTCGGCTCGATCTTGCGCCAGATCGCGGCGGCGCGGGCGATGACCTTCACGTCGGTCGTGAACGATTCGATGACCACGTCGCCCTGGTAACCGATGGCCTTGAGCGCCTTCACAATTTCCGGCCAAGCGATGTGATCGCCACCCGGGGTGCCACGGTCGCTCCCACAGGCGTGGAAGTGACCGAGCAGCTTGCCGGCTTTGCGAATGGAGGCGGCCTGGTTCTTCTCCTCGATGTTCATGTGGAACGTATCGAGGTGCAGGAGCACCGCCTTGGAGCCAATCGCCTTCACGAGTTTCAGCCCCTGGTCGCAGGTGTTGAGGAAATCAGTTTCGAAACGGTTGAGTGGTTCGATACAGATGGTGACACCCTTCGCCTCGGCGTGCTTCGCGAGGACCTTGAGGTTTTTCACGACGAGGGCCCACTCGATCTTCTGTTGCGCGGGTTCCACGGCGTCGGCCTTGCCCACCACGGAGTAAACCGGGCCAATGAGACGCGGGCAGCCCATGACGGCAGCCTGATCGATCAACGCTACGCAGTAGTCCATCGCCGCTTTTTGATCGGCCTCCGAACCGCGAAAATCGCGACCGGGGCCCATGCAGGCACAGATACTCCCGATGGCGAGACCGGCCTTTTCCGCGGCGGCGCGGACTGCGACGGGGTCGATGTGGCTCGGGTCTTCAACGGGGATTTCGACCGTTGCGAAGCCCCATTTTTTGAATTTTGCGAAGAGCGAGGTGCTCTTGGTCGTGAACGGAGACGCGTAGAGGAAGGAATTGAGGCCGATTCTCATGGGAGGTTAGTGGAGGGTGACGGAAAACAAGACAGAACCTTAAAAACGAACGACCCTCTCCACCGGCTCAAGCCTCAAACGCAGCGAGGGCATAGTTCTGCGCCGGCGGGAAGCGGTGTTTGCGGCGGGTTCATGTGGGGCCGGGAGGACGGTTTCCGGTGGCCCGGGCACCGCCGTCACGGCCGCTCACCGGCACCCCGGGCAGATATTTTCCATCGTCGGCGATTTTTTGCTTGATACATGAGACATAGTCTGTCTCATGTATCGATTATCCGCCGCAACCCTCCTCCCTCAGACTAAATCTAAAGCACCCATGTCCAAAGCCGCCCCCGCCAAAACCACTCCCGCCGCCACCTCCACCGCGGTGGTCGCACGTGAAAAAAATATCGACCTCGCGCTCTCCGCTATCACGAAGCAATTCGGTGAAGGCTCGATCATGCGCCTAGGCAGTAACCACAAGATGAAGGTCGAAACGCTGTCGACCGGCTCCCTCGCCATCGACCTCGCCCTCGGCGTCGGCGGTCTCCCCAAGGGCCGCATCATCGAAATCTACGGCCCGGAATCCTCCGGCAAGACCACCTTCTGTCTGAGCGTCATTGCCGAAGCGCAAAAAGCCGGCGGTCTCGCCGCCTTTATCGACGTCGAGCACGCCCTCGACCCGAAATACGCCAAAGTCGTCGGCGTGAAGCTCGACGATCTCCTTGTTTCCCAGCCCGACTCCGGCGAAGACGCACTTAACATCATGGAGACGCTGATTCGCTCCAACTCGATCGACGTAATCGTCCTCGATTCTGTCGCCGCCCTCATCACCAAGGCCGAACTCGACGGCCAAATGGGCGACATGACGATGGGCAGCCAGGCCCGCCTCATGTCGCAAGCCATGCGCCGCCTCACCGCCGTCGTCAGCAAGACGAACTGCGTATGTATTTTCACCAACCAGATCCGCGAGAAAATCGGCGTCATGTTCGGCAGCCCCGAAACCACCTCTGGCGGACGCGCGCTGAAATTCTTCTCCTCGGTCCGCATCGACATTCGCCGCAAAGATCAAATCAAGACGCCCGAGGGCAAGGTCATCGGCAACCGCACGAAGATCAAAATCGTGAAGAACAAGATCGCCCCGCCGTTCACCGAGGTGGAATTCGACATCATGTATGACGAGGGCATCTCGAAGATGGGCTCGCTCATCGATCTCGGCATCGAACACAAGATTCTCGAAAAGAAAGGCGCGTGGATCGCCTACGAAGGCGCTCTCGTCGGCCAAGGCCGCGACGCCGCGAAAGCCGCGCTCAAGGAAAAGCCCGAGCTCGCCGAGAAAATCGGTAAGGCCATCCTCGAAAAAGTAACCATCAAACCCGGCGAGCCCGTGCTCGGCGAAGGCTAATCAGCTCGCGCTCACGCTGGGCACCTCCGGCACCCAGCGTTTTGGTTCCTCCGCCGCATCGGGCTCCCGCCGATGCGGCTTTTTGTTTTTTACGCGCGGCGCGCCCTCGCCAAAATGCCTGCCACCCACGTCCGTTGATTCTTGGACTATGCCGCTACGTGGCACCGGCGTCCCTCCCATGAATTTACCGGTCGTTATCTACGGACGAAGCCATACCTCAGTTTTCGGCTAGCTCCGCTCGTTTGCGCGTTGCCGCGTTCGGCGTGCAGCGGCTTCATCCATGGCTCCCTCATGTCAGCCGCAGTCCATCTCCCCCACCCTTCGTCCGCTCCGCCGGCTGGCGCCGACCGCGAACCCATTTTTCACGTGCGGGGACTCGCCCGCGTCTATGGCGCAGGCACCGCAGCAGTCACCGCCTTGCGCGGAGTCGATTTCGATTTCTTTCGCGGTGAACTCGTCGTCCTGCTGGGCGCCTCCGGAAGCGGAAAATCGACCCTCCTGAATCAACTCGGCGGCCTCGATTCGCCCACCCACGGCACCCTGCTCTACCGTGGTTGGAATCTGGGTACAACCGATGAATCCGGCCTCACCCAGTTTCGCCGCGATGCCGTCGGCTTCGTCTTTCAGGCGTATAATTTGATTCCGAGCCTCACTGCCCGCGAAAACGTCGCACTCATCACCGAGATTTGCCGCGATCCCATGGCGCCCGAGGACGCCCTCGAACTGGTCGGCCTCGGTCCGCGCATGGACCACTTCCCTGCCCAGCTTTCCGGTGGCGAACAACAGCGCGTCGCCATCGCGCGCGCCATTGCGAAACGCCCCGACGTGCTGCTGTGCGATGAACCCACCGGCGCGCTCGACGTGCACACCGGCATTACCGTCCTCGAGGCCATCGAGCGCATCAACCGCGATCTCGGCACACTGGCCGTCATCATCACCCACAACGCCATCCTCGCCGATATGGCCGACCGCGTCTTCACCCTCTCCGACGGTCGGATCGTCAATGCCCGCACCAACGCCCGTCGCGGTTCCGTCCGCGAACTCGCGTGGTAATAGGCTCCTGCGATGAATCGTTCTCGTTCCTCGTTCTCATTCTCTTTCTCCCGGTTTTTCACGCGGCCGAACCGTCGCGCCGCCTGGATCCCCTACGGGAGAACGAGAACGATTAGGAGAACAAAGAACGATTTCCGGCCATGAGTCTCCTCGACCGAAAACTGCTCCGCGATCTCATCGCGTTGAAGTCTCAGGCGCTCGCCGTCGCCCTCGTCATGGCGTGCGGTCTCGCCATGATGGTCACCACCCGGTCGCTCATCCTCTCGCTCGAATCGACCCGCGATACCTACTACCGCGAACACCGTTTCGCCGACGTCTTCGCCCGGCTAAAACGCGCACCCAACGCCGTGCGCGAACAACTCGCCGCCATCCCCGGCGTCGCCACCGTGCAAACCAGTATCGCCATTCAGGTGACACTCGACGTCCCCGGTCTCCCGGAGCCCGCCGTCGGGCTCCTCAACTCGCTACCCGAGCGCGGCGAGCCCGTACTTAATCGGCCCCACGTACGCGCCGGCCGCCTCCCGCTCGGCCGCACCACGCGCGGTGAACTCGCCGTCGGTGAAGCGTTCGCAGAAGCCCATGGACTCAAACCCGGCGGCGCGATCTCCGCGATTCTCAACGGCACGAAGCAAAACTTCCGCCTTTCCGGCATCGTCCTTTCGCCCGAATTCGTCTTCGAAGCTCCACCGGGCGCGGCGCTCCCCGACAACAAAACCTACGGTGTCTTCTGGATGCCTTACAAAGAACTCGCGACCGCCTTCCAGCTCTATGGCGCCTTTAACAATGTCGCCATCACCCTCGCCCCCGGAGCCTCCGAAGGCGAAGTGATCGCCGCCGTGAATCGGTTGCTCGCCCCCTACGGAGCCCGCGGTGCCTACGGTCGCGTCAACCATCCCTCGCACCGCCGCGTCGACGATGAAATCCGGGTGCTGCAAGGCCTGTCGCTCGCCTTCCCCTTGGTCTTTCTCAGCGTGGCCGCCTTCATGACGAATTCTGTGATGAGCCGACAGATCGCCCTCCAACGTGAACAGATCGCGATGCTCAAGGCGTGCGGATTTAGCAACCGCCAGGTCGGCGCACATTATTTCAAATTCTCCTTCGCCATCGTGATTGTGGGCGTACTCTTCGGTGCGATCGGGGGCGTTTATCTCGGGCACCAGCTCGTGGAGATGTATCATTTATTTTTCCGGTTTCCCCAACTCGACTTCGTGCTCGACGCTCGCGTGCTCGTGGCCGCTGCCGCCGTCAGCGCGCTCGCGGCCTTCACTGGGGTGGCTGGGGCGGTGCGTCGCGCTGTCCACCTGCCGCCCGCCGAGGCCATGCGGCCCGAGGCCCCGGCGAGTTTTCGCCCCGCGCTCTTGGAGCGGATCGGTGGTGCCCGTTGGTTCAGCGCCTCGTTTCGCATGGCGCTCCGCAACATCGAACGCCGCCCGATTCGCAGCGGTCTCACGTGTCTCGCACTCGCGCTCGCCACCGGGATTCTCATCGTGCCCAATTCATTTCGCGACGGGATCGCCTACGTGATCGATTTCCAGTGGGACATCGTGCAACGCCAGACCGTGACACTCACCCTCGTGGAACCCGGTCCCTCCCGCGCCATCGCCGATTTCCGGCACTTGCCCGGCGTCGAGCTCGCCGAACCGTTTCGCTTCGTTCCCGTCGAACTTCGTGCCGGTCCTATTTCCCGGCGATTAACACTTCAGGGCCTCCCTGAGCGCGGCACCCTGAGTCGGGTCATCGACGCAGAACCGCGTCAACTCACCCTGCCCGCGCGCGGCATCGTCATCTCCAGCAAATTGGCCGACATCCTTCACGTGCGTCCGGGCGACGAGGTGATTGCGAAGGTCTTGGAAGGTCGGGAGCGCGAACTCGCTGTTCCCGTGATCGGTTTGGCCGAGGATTTCGCCGGCATGGCTGCGTACATGGAACTGCACGCCTTGAACCGTCTGCTCCTTGAGGGCGATCGTATCAGCGGCGCGCACCTCGTCGTCAACGCGAGTCGCTGGGGCGATTTTTTACACGCCGTGAAACAAACTCCGCGCGCCGCCGGTTGTGTCATCAAAAATTCAATACGTGACGGTTTTCGTAAAACGACCGGGCAGAGTATCGGTTTACTCCAGAAGATGTATCTGCTGTTTGCCATCATCGTGGCCTTTGGAATTATCTATAATAGCGCCCGGATTTCGCTCTCCGAGCGCATGCGCGAACTGGCCACCCTGCGCGTCCTGGGCTTCAGCCGCGGGGAAGTGGGGGCGGTGCTGGTGGGTGAACTCGTGCTGCTCACCGTGGCGGCCTTACCACTCGGACTGGTGATTGGCGCCGGGTTCGCGCAGGGCATTATCGCTTCAGTGAACACGGAAACGGTGCGCCTACCGCTCGTGCTGACCGCCGATAATTACGCGTTTGCGATTCTGGTCGTCGCCTGCGCGTCCGCGCTGTCCGCATGGTTTGCGGCCCGTAAACTCGCTGATATTAATCTGGTGAGCGCCCTCAAAGCGCTCGATTAAAGTCCTGCTTTTTTGCCATGAACCAAGCTCCCCTCCCCTCCCCTGTCGCCAAGAAGAACGGCATGCCCGCATGGCGGCGTCGCCTCCCGTGGCTCGGCCTTGGGCTGCTGGTTACCTTGATCGTCGTCGGGCTCTGGCCGCGGGCGGTCCCCGTCGAGGCGGGCAGCGTTTCGCGTGGCCCGCTCGCCGTGACCGTCGACGAAGAAGGCATGACGCGCGTGAAGCATCGCTACGTCGTGTCGGCCCCGGTGGCGGGCCAACTCCGCCGGATTGAGTGGAAAGCCGGCGCCGAGGTCGTAGCAGGAAAAACCATACTCGCCACCCTCGAGACGAGCGGTGCTGACTTTCTGGATGCACGCGGCCAGGCCCAGGCGGAGGCCCGCGTGCGCACGGCCGGAGCGGCCCGCGATGCCGCCCGAGCTCAGCGCGAGCGCGCTGCTGCCGCCGCGAAATTATTTTCCGCCGACCTCGAAAGGCTGCAACAACTCTTCACCCAAAAAGTCCTTTCGGTCCAGGAGTTTGACGCCGCCCAAATGCGCGCGGCCACGACCCAGCACGACGAACGCGGGGCAGCGTTTGGCTTGCAGGTGGCGGAGTTTGAATTGGAGCAGGCCCAAGCGATTCTCTCGCGGGGCAGGACCGGCGGAACCGCGGGCGCGGAGCCGCTCGTGATTACTTCTGCCGTGAGCGGACGGATTCTGCGGGTCCTCCAAGAAAGTGCGCGTGTGGTGCCCGGCGGCTTTCCGTTGCTGGAGGTGGGCGATCCGACTAATCTCGAAGTCCGGATCGAAGTGCTCTCGCGCGATGGGGTGGCGATTAAGCCCGGTGCACGCGTCATGCTTGAGCAGTGGGGCGGCGCGGAATCTCTGGCGGCCCGCGTGCGCCATGTGGAGCCTTCGGGATTCACGAAGATTTCCGCGCTCGGCGTCGAGGAACAACGCGTTTACGTCATCGCCGATTTTACGGA
>CAMCHO010000239.1 GCA_945874455.1 Opitutus sp. GAS368
AGGATGCAGCAGGCCCATGATGATGAAGATGGCCCCGTAGCCGTAACCCTGCACCACGTGGCCGGTCATCCAGATAAAGAGCGTGCCGCCGAGCCCCGTGCCGAACGCGAGCAGCCCCGACGTGGCGCCGATGAGGTGCTTGGGGAAGAGATCGTTCGTGAGCGTGTTCTGATTCGTTTTCCAGGCCATGTGCGCAAACGTCACTACGCAGATCAACGCGATCGTCACAGCCCGTGACGGGGCTTGGTGGATCGCCAGCGACACGGGCATCAGCAGTGCGCACGGCAACATCACGGCGAAGCGTGACGACAGCACGGACCGGCCCCGCGCGACCAACCGGCCGCTGAGCCATCCGCCGAACAGCGCGCCGAGATCGGCCGAGAGATACGGAATCCACGCGAGCATCCCCATCTCGACCATCGTGAAGCCGCGCTGCTCCACGAGATACTTCGGCAGCCAGAAGAGGTAGAACCACCACACCGGATCCGAGACGAAGCGCGCCGCCATCAAGCCCCACATCTGCGGATACTGGGCGAGTTGCCGCCATGACACGCTGTTCGCCTGAGCTGTCGGCACCGTCTCCGCCAGCACGAGCGCCCGCTCGGCGTCGGTGATGCGCGGGTGTTTGTCCGGCGAGTGATACAGCAGGAGCCAGAAGACCAGCCACACGAATCCGAGCCCGCCCGTGATCAGAAACGCCGGCCGCCAGCCGTAGAGGGAGTAAATCCACGTGACGAGCGGCGGCGTGATGATCGCGCCGATGGCTGCGCCGCCTTGGATGAGCCCGTGCACCAAGGCACGCTCCTTGGCGGGATACCATTCGCTCACCACGCGGAAGGCCGCCATGAAATTTCCCGACTCCCCGAGCCCGAGCAGGAACCGCAGCGCGCCCAACGACCACACGCCGACGGCGAGCGCGTGCGACATGTTGGCGAGCGACCACCACACGATGAAGACGCTCAGCGCGAGCCGCGCACCCCAGCGGTCCACGAGAAAACCGGAACCGACATACATCAGCGTGTAGGCGGCGAGAAAGGCCGTGAGAATGTTCGAATACTCGATGTTCGAAATGCCGAGCTCCTTGGTCAGCACCGGCGCCAGCACCGAAAGCGCCTGCCGATCCACGTAGTTGATGACCGTGGAAAAAAACAGGAGCCCGGCGATCCCCCAGCGCAGATGAGGAATCTTCGTCTTCATTTCTTTGTCGGAAACTCCGCCAGCAAGTCGCCCAGCATCGTGGCCACATCACGCTCAGTGAACGCATCCATCTCCGGCAAGGATGCGCGTACGTGCCGGGCGTCGGCGATACCGCGCTGCGCGAGCACGAGCTTGGTCAGCCGCATGCGATACACCGCCTGGGCCGTGAGCAGCGGCAGGCTCAGGCGATAGAGCCGCCGCGCCTGCGCCCGATCGCCGGAGGCATCCGCGCTCCACAACGCCACGTGCAGGTCGGTGAGCTCGACCGCCGGCATCGCGCCGCATGCGCCGCGGTCCAACTCGTCGATGATGTAACGCGCGCCGCCGCCGCCGAACACGCCCCGCACGTTCGGGATGGCCGCCGCCCGCAGCGCCGTGATGGCCGGACCCGAGGGCAGCGTCTCTTCCTTGATATAAGTGATGGCCGGAACGCTCGCCGCGATTTCGATGATGGCCTTGGCGGTCAAGCCGGCGCCGGTCGGCGTCGGGGCGTTCTGCAAAATGATCTCCGCGCCGGGGAGTCCGGCGGCGACTTGCTGGAAGAAAGTCCGTTGCGCCGTCACGTCCGCGCCGAGCCCGACCGGCGCCATGATCATCAGGTGGCGAATCCCGTGCTGCATAGCGAGGGTGCCCGCGGCGATCACCTCATTCGCCGTCGGCGCGCTCGCTCCCCCGACGAGCGGCACTTTCCCGGCCGTCTCCGCCGCCACCAACGCGAGCAGTTGCTCGCGCTCCGGCAGTGAGAGGTGGCTGTATTCGCTCGCCACGCCCGGGAAGACGAGCCCATGCGCGCCCGCATCGAGGGCGAAGCGGATCACGCGGCGCTGCGCCGCGAGATCGAGCTCGTTGCGAGCGGTGAAGAGGGTCGGGATGACCGGAAAGATACCTTGTAGCATCGTGAAAACGGATTGGGCGGCGCGCAGTCAGCCGGGAGGCAGGGGGCGATTCAAAACGTGACGTTGGTCGTGATCGCGACTTTCCGCGGGGAGTATTGGTATTGGAAGTAACGGATCACGCCGGTGGTGCTGCGCGGGAGGGCGAGGACGCGCTGGCGATCGAAGACATTTTCGATGTTCAGCTGGATGGACATCTGGGATTTTGCGAAGCCCTTGAAACGATAGACGAGGAAGACGTTGTTCTGCACCTTGTCGGGGTAGTAGAAGAGTTTTCGTTTATTGGCGGCGGCGGCGTCGGTATACATGTAGCCGCGGAAGCTCCGCGCGTAGGTCGTGGCAAGACCGCCGACGAGGCCACGGAAGCGGCCCTCGCTCACCTGAAACCGGTTGATCATGCTGATCGAATTTTCCGAGTAGCCGGACGTGGCTTCGCCGGACTTGCGCACGATGAGCTCGGGCACGGGCGGGACGAAGCCGAGCTGGTGCGCACTGATCGGGAGCGCTGTTTTGGTGGTGCCGACGCCGGTGGTGCGGAGGCCGAGCGCCTGCGAGTTGAGGATCGCGCCGGAATCGGGATCGAGGTCGGCGAAATACGGGCTCGCGCGATCCTTCATCATCGCCAGTGAAAGAGCGCTGGTGGCTCCGTTCGGCTGAGTCGGATCAACGGGGAGCATCAGGGGAGTGAGCGAGTTGTTGGCCGCATTTCGGATCGCGACGACCTGCTGGCCGCCGACGGTCGTGGTGTTGAACTCGTCGTTGTAGAAGATCGGCAGGACGACGTCGCTACGCTCGGAGCCGTTGGCCTGAGCCCAGCTGAAGGTGATCTGCCACGGCTTGAGGGGACGGGCGCTGAGGCTCGCGCTCAGGCCGTCGGAGGTGCGGCTGAAGACGAAGCCAGCGCCGCCGTTGCGGCCGTTGATGCCGTCGGGATCAACGTCGTTGCGGATGGCTCCGAGCGAGGCGGCAAAGTTTGAACCCGTGGTCTGGTAGTAAGTGACGTTACCCGACAGGCGGTGATCCCAGAGGGAAAGTTTGAGGCCGCCCTCCTTGGTCTCGCCTTTGCCGATCGGCAGCAGGTTGTTGAACACGTCGCGGTCGGTGGCGAAATTGATTTTCGCGTTGCGGGAGAGATTGGCGTAGCCGCGGAGTCCGCGGAGCGGGGTGTCGAACACGACGCCGAACGTGCGGCTCGCGTAGTCGATCGGGCCGCGGGCGATGGTGGTCGTCGTGCGCACGGTTCCGGCGTTTTCGAAACGGAGGCCGACGAGCGTGTCGATGCGGCCCTTCCAGAACGAACTGGTGAAGCCGGTGCCCCAGCCTTTCTCGGTGGTGTCGTCGTTGGAGAAGGCCGTGCTGGTGGGCTGACCGAGCGCGTTGAGCGGGCCGCCGAGGCCCTCGGGGTTCATCGGCGTCGCGGGCACCGTGCCGGGCGCCACCGAGGTGTCCCACGCGTAGCGTTTGCCGTTGGGGTGTGTGATGATGTCCTGCGGCCACTTCAAGTTGCCGGGCATGGCGGTGGAGAAGATCGGTCGCCACATCGCGGGCATGAGCGTGCGGCCGGAGTCGGCGTTGCGGATGTTGGCTTCGTTGCGGACCCACGAGCCGTCGGCGTTGATCTCATAAAAACGCGCGCTGCGGCTGACGGTCCACGAATCGAGGCGGGAGTAAAAGACGCTGAGACGGTGGTCGCCCCAGCGGCCGAGATCGCGGTGGCCGACGGCGGTTAACTTGTAGCCGTGGGCACCGGTGGAGAACGGCGAGCCGCCGAGGGAGGTGAACGCGGCCCACTGGCGGAGCGGCGCGCCGTTGGCGTCGGTCGCGAGGTTCGTCGGCAGGTCGGGATGGAGGAACTGGGTGCTGAGCGGCGAGAGCGCGCGGTTGATGCGGTCGTCGTGGCTGTAGCGGAGCTGGAACGCGAGGTCGCGGTGCGGCGTGAGATCAACGGTGACGCCTTTGGCCTTGTTGATCCAGTGCTGGCGCGGCACGACGCCGGAGAGCGAGTCCTGGTTGCTCAAAGTGATCAGGTTGTTCAGCCGCTCGGAGCCACCGAGGCCGGTGATGTAGGCGGGCGACTGGTTGTCCATGGTGACGCCGTTGCTGAGAACGAAGCCGGCCGGCGTGCGGAGGGTCGCGCCGTTCGAGGTAATCGCGGCGCGCTCGTAGCGGCGGTATTCGGAAAAAATACTGATCCAACGGTAGGGACGGAAGGTGAGCGCGGCCTGCACGCCGTTTTGATCGAGCCCGAGAATCGGGCGGTAGTAGCGGTCTGTGTTTTCGAGGACATTGAGGCGGAAGGCGAGTTGGCGCGTGCCGACGTTGAAGTCGCCGGTGTAGGTGTGCGAACCCTCCGAGTCGAACTTGGTGCTCAGGGTGGCGGAGCGCTGGTTGACGCGGGCGCGCTTGCCGTTGATCACGACAATACCGCCGGGATCGCCGGAACCGTAGAGCAGGTTGTTGGAGCCGTTGACGGCTTCCGCGCTCTCGACATCGAAACCGTTGAAACCCGCGGTGGAAGAGCGGAGGAAACCGTCGCGCCGCGGCTCGCCGATGGAGAAGCCGCGGGCGTTGTAGGCGCCAGGCTGGGCGGAGTCGCCCTCCTGCATGCCGCGCTGGTCCTCACTGCCGCCACCGAAGAGCATGGCGCCGAGGCCACCGTAGTCGGAGAGCAGACGGAAGACGTCGCCGCCGCCGAGCTCATCCATCATCGTGCGGGTGAGCACCCGGGCATCGATCGGCGCCTTGTTCAAGGGCGTGCTAATGCCGGTGAGGGAATTGGTGTTGGTGGCCTCGTAGGAGTCATTCGGATTGCCGGACACTTCGAAGGGCGAGAGCACCACGGCGTCGGTCGGGGCGGGTGACGGCGTGGGCTTGGTGGGAGCGGACTGCGCTAAGAGCGCGAGTGGTGTAAGGAGCGTGGCGGAAAACAGGAAATACAGGGGAGTTTTCATTTCTTGACGGTAGGACGCGGGGTTGGGCTTTGCATGGGGCGGTGGCTAAGACGCGGAGTTCCAGCGGCACCGTCGTTCACCCCACGAAGTTGCGGATTGCTTGGCAATCACCGTTCAGGTGAACTCGTTCACCATGCCCACCACGGAACGGCCGGTTGTCACTCTGAGAGCGGTCGCCCGCCACGCGGGACTCTCGCTGGCGACCGTTTCGTATGCGCTGCGGGCGCATCCCAAGATTCCGTTGAGCACGCGGGAGCTGGTCGCCGCAGCGGCGAGTGACCTCGGCTACCGGCCCAATTCACGCGTGGCGAGTCTCATGGCCCACCTGCGCGGCGCGCGCGTGCTGCCGCAGGCGGAGCGCATCGCCTTTGTGTGGGTGCACACGAGCCGGCGCGTCGCGGCGGAAAACTTCTACTTGCGCGCGGTGTTCAAGGGCGCCGCGGCCCGCGCGGAGCGCCTCGGCTTTGCGTTGGAGGAGTTCTGGACTGACGATCCCGGGATGACCGAGCCGCGGCTGCAGGAGATCATCGTCGCGCGCGGCATCGCGGGCGTGCTGCTTTCCCCGGTGCTCACCTCCGAGACCTCGCTGGCACTCGACTGGGACTGGAGCCAGTTCGCGGCCGTCGTTATCGGCAACGTGACCTGGACGCCCGAGTTGCACCACGTCGGCCACCACCACTTTCTCGCGATGCGGACGGTGTTGCAGGAACTGGAGAAGCTTGGCTGCGCGCGGCCGGCGGCGGTGGTCGACGCGGTAATCGACGAACGGGCGAAACACGCGTGGACAGGGGCGTTTTTCGCGAATCACCCCGACCCGGCGCGTGCCCGGCGACTGCTCTATTTCCACGACGCGCAACGGTCGCGGGGCCTAGCCGCGTGGCTGCGCGAGAGCGGAGCCGACGCGCTGATTGTGAGCGCGGTCGCGCAGCTATCCGCCCCGGGCGTGCGCGCGGTTTGCCAGCGGAAACAGCTGCAAATAGCCGCCCTTCGCTGGCCGGGAAATCTGCCGGTCGCGATCGCCGGAATCGATCAATGCGACGATTTGCTCGGGGCTCAGGCGGTCGAACTCTTGATCGCGCAGCTCCACCACAACGAGCGCGGGCCGCCCCGCCACCCCGGCATGATGCTGTTTCCTGGGCAGTGGGTGGCGCCCGCGCCCGCGGCGCCCGCTCCTCAACAGAAAACCCGGCCAGCCTCCCGCCCCTAGTCACGCCACGCCGAAGTGGGAGAGGCCGTGCGGCGGAATGAGTTTTAGCGGCAACGTTTTTGCAGCGCTCCGTTCCTCGCTGGCTGAAACCAGCAGGACGAGCCGGGAGAGAACGTGCGATGGCAGAGCGTTCCGGTGGCGAGCGTCGGAATCGTGAGGCGGAGTGTGCGGGGATCGGCGAGGACTGCGGCGCGGGTGAAGACGAGCACGTGTTGGTGGACGCGGGGGCTGCCGTCGTTGGCGCTGCGTGTGCGCTCCCTGATTTTCAGGACCTAGCGGGCGATCCGCATTTTTCACGCGATCGTCGGAAAGGTAGTGCGGTGCTTTAGCTCGCGTTTGACGCTGCGGTGAAGCGCGAGCGCACGCTGCAGCACCGCGCGCCCAAGCACGGCCCGCGCTGCGACTGCCCCTGCAGCCCGGCCACTGGCCGCCCTGGAGCTTCGGAGGACGGCGACGGAAGCAATCATCAGGCCGAGACGCGGAAGAGGGCGGCGGGAGCGCCGCTGGGAGTGTTTTTTCCGCAGGGGCGGTGCTGGGGAATCTCGAACTCGAAGCGTTCGATGCCGGTGCCGGGTGGTGGTTTTTGGCGCAGGGATTTCCCGTCGGCGCGATCGAGTTTTTGGGTGCCAGCGAGGACGCCGGTGAGGGGTTGCTCGCTGAGATGCGCGGTGCGCGCGGGGTGGGCGGCGAGGCAGACGAAGGCGTCGCGAGGGGCGCCGATCGACGAGCGAAATGTGAGAGTGACGGCCTGCGCCGGACCGCGGCCGCTGGCAAGGGCGCCGTCGGGCGTGGGGCTGTTGAGCTTCGAGCTGACGCGGAGTTACGCGATAAGCTCGTCACCGGATGCCGAGTTCAACGCCCAGGTGCGGGTGATCGCGGCGAACTGAGACCTGCCAGATGCATCTGTAGGCGAGCAAGGAGGCTCTGGGAAACAGGTGGGGCCCCGGTAACATCCCAGGGCAAGGGTGGACAACCGAGGCCACCATCGGCAGCCGAGAAATTACGGTGC
>CAMCHO010000240.1 GCA_945874455.1 Opitutus sp. GAS368
ATGCGAGACAGTTTTTTTTGATGTGCGGATTCACATTGGCGCTCATGCCGGGATTCGCAGGGCAGGCATGGCAGGAAGCGCCACGGAAGGATCTTTGCGGTGAGATCGGTAGATTATTTCACGCGGCGAGTTGATTTTCTGACACCATGATCGAGCGCATGCGATTCGCCCCGCAGCCATTTCACAATATCCTCAAGCCGAGTCTCGGCGGTCTGGAATCCGCCATTCCAGATCGCCACGGGTGCATGCATGGAGCGCTCGAAACCGGCCGTCGTCATCGTTTCCGGCAATTCCGTCCACTGTCGCTGCGCCAAATGCTCTGGTGCGCGAAAGGTCACGGGCGGAACCCGGAGCGTCTGCCCGAGAGCGTTGATCCACGGATCATGGCGCTTGGCGGTGGGCGCACCTTGGAGACGGCGCGTCACTACCAACACGGGAGGTCGGCGACGACCAACGGCCTTGGAGCGCAGCACTTGGTGAATCACCGCATTGATGTGCGGGTCAGCGAATCCGTATCCGCCGATGAGAATCGCGTCTGCCTGATAAGCGTGGTGCGTCAGCACGCTGTAGAGCGTGAGGAACGGCTCTTCCTGCAATTGATCGAGCTTGAGGCCGCCGGTGACGAGCGATGTCGGGAGGATACGCTTGCCGTCGGCTGCCAGGCGGACGTCTTTGATGTCCTCCCAGTCTTCGCCGTCGCCGGTTTGGCTGAGATCGTCATGCCACACCACTTTCAGTCCGAAGTCGTCATGCTCCTGCTCGCGACTGCCGACGCGAATGCGATGGTGAACGCTGCCGTGAAGATGATATAGGAAATCCCATTGTTTGCGGCTCAGGATTTGTGTCGGCTGAAACGCTCCGCGCTGGCGGTCGAATCCGACAAAAGCGTTGGGAAGCGCATTTAGTGCGACGGTGTCGTGGTTCAGGTTATAGACGCCGACAGAGAATTGCTCCGTGAGCGTCGTGAGCAGCCGTTGATATGGGTTGAAGGCCGCCGTGCCTCGATCGTTTTCCAGCTCCAACTCGAAACGCCGCGAGCAATCCCGAATGCGAGTCGCGATGCGAGCGCACAGGTAGTGAAGCTGTCCTTGAATAGCGTGAAACACCTTGCCGCTCGCGTGGCCGTCCAGGTCGGTCGAATCCGGACGGATTTTCAGTGAGGCAAACACGTCCGCCTGCGGAATCCACTTAAAGATTGGATCGCCATACGGCTTTGCGAGGACGGCGTTCATCAGCACGTGAAGATCGCCGAGGACACGCTCGTAGTTCGGAGCCGTGCGGGGTTCGGTGAAGCTCTTCAGCTCGGACGACAGGTCGGCGGAGTAATTTTCCCGGTTCGACCAAAGCAAATTGAAATAGTCGGCGTGGGTTTGCGCGGACAGCGATTCGATGGGATCGCGACCGAGCCGCTTGACATAGTCTCTGGCCCATTGGCGGACTTCACCGTCCAGGTCGCTCGCAATCGGAAAACCCTGTTCGGCCGAGCTGCCGGCGCCGAGGATGACCAGAAGCTTTTTTTTCGCGGGCATGCCTGTTGAGCAACGACCGCGAGACGCTGCCGTCAACGAAACATGCTGCCGACGAAGGGAACGCTCGCGCCGACAAAATGGCTCCTCCTGCCCGCCGCGAAATTGTGCCCCGGCCGTCAAGGTAGTGCTCCTTCGTCGCCTCACACCTTGACTGCCGGAGAATACCGCGGCCTATCGGGTCAGGTGGAGCGCTGGCCGTCGTGTCAAATGGCCTAGCCAACAGGATTGCATGTGAGTTCGCCGTGGAAGAGCGTTGCCTGTTTTCCGCCATGAGTGAACGCACCGCCATGTTTGTCGACATCCAGGGGTTCGCTGTCCTTTACGGTGGCGAGCACGATTCGCTTTGGGGCCTTTCGGAATTGATGCGAGGAGTCTACCTGCTCGGCACTGAGGCCAAGCGCCTCGGAATTTCGCGCCTGTTCGCGCATCACATTGGCGACGGGTTCGTGCTCGTTGACGACAGCGGGACCGCGAATGTCACCCGCCTCGTCTCGGTCGCGGTGGCGCTGCATCAATTTACGCTCATCAAGGCCGGTCATTTCTGCGCATCCGCGATCGAGCGAGGCGAAATGGCCGACGTGATGGGCTGTTATCCGGAGGAGGTGTGCGACGCGCGGTCGAAATACGGCGCGCTGCCGTTGGGTGATGGCCTGATGACCGTCTTTCCCGTGATGGGCACCGCGATCATTAGAACGGTAAAGCTGCAGGCCAAGGCCCACGCCGCCGCGATCCTCCTTCCGGCCGTGCAGGCGGTAGGGTTGGAAGACGGCGTCTCCACGACGAGTGAAGGCGATAATCTATATGTAGATTGGGTGGGGAGCATGTCCCCGACGATCAAATTGGCGCGGGAAATTATGGGGATTGACCGAGTGACGTCGGCCCAACTCGCGGCGGCGATTGACGCCTCGGTCCTGCGCAACAATTGCAAACCCGACTGGACCGTGCGGACGTGGGGGTTTTTATCTCGACTATGAACGCTGCGTGCAAAGCACCGACGCGGAAACGCGAGGCCGCGAAACCCAAGCGGGCTCGGAAACCGGCGCGCGTGACGGGCGCCGTTATCTTTCTCGCGTCACTCCTGTGGGAGGATGATCGCGAAGCGGACGAGCCGTTGGGGAAATTACGAATGGAGTGGCGAAAAAAACATCTCGTGATGGACCACCTGGCGGACTTGCGGGTGCCGATCCGCTATTGGCGAAAAAGTGGCATCAACGGCCGGCGGAAAGGACAATATACGATGGTTTTCGCAGGCAAGGAACTTGGCACCGCGAAGGTCTCCAAACTGAGCGCGGTCCTACCGGTGCGCGCGGGCGTCATCCCCGCGAAAACGGAAACACAGATTGCACGCGAAGCGGACGCGCTGGCCCGGGCGGAGGACATACAAAAGAACGGCGACCCGCGACACGTCTGCACTTGGGGCGTCGTCGCGATGGCCATCAATCCGAATTCACCGCACCGCGCGGAGCTCCGGCGCGTTTGGCGCCGCATCTTCAAGAGAGATCCGAACAAGGAGCACTGGAGGTTCGGGCCGGACGTGGTCGATCGCTCCGGTTTCTTGCGGGTCAAGTTGCGGTGGAGCGATGAGGCGCTGCGAGGCGTCGATTTCTGCTTGGCCACTCAGACCAACCCGGCGGTGCCGCTACCATCGCCGCAGGCAATTGCCGACGCGGCCCGGCCGATGGGAGCAAATTCATATTTCCACCGAACCGTTTCAGCCGGAATCGTCACCGTAGATGACGAAGCGATTCATGCATGCCTCGCGACGGCTCGTGCCGGCGTGTCGGAGACAGTGGAGTGAAGCATTTCAGACCATCGTCGCCGCCCCAAGCAGTTCGATGCGGTCGACGTCCCTCAGAAAATCTGCTCGGGCAACTATTCTGCCTTGGAAAAGGGCCAGCAGGACAAATTTCCGTTTCTTGCCTCGCCGCACCCCGAAGAAACGCTACGCTCCCGGCATGGCCAGTTCCGCCCAGATCAAGGCAATGCTTCAAAGTCACGGCTCCGGTGACAACGACCGGTTTTATGCCGTTGCACTTCAAGTTGCCGCAGCCGAGGCCCGCCGTGGGCATGATCGTCTTGCGAAGGAGATTCAGGAGATGGTCGAAAAAGCGCGTTTGGCCAAATCGAACCAACGGGCGGCTTCCATCGTCCCGCTGTCTATGCCGCAGGGCGAGGCGGCGGATCTGCTCGAGGAAGTCCCGGGCAATTGTCGTGTTTCCGACCTAATCCTTTCCCAACCACTTCGTGACCGGGTTTCGAGAATTCTGGAAGAACAGCGTAATCTCAGCCAACTCAAGGAGCATGGTCTGCGCCCACGTCAAAAGCTGCTATTCACCGGGCCTCCGGGATGCGGCAAGACCATGACCGCATCTGCATTGGCGGCAGAGCTATCCCTGCCGCTTTTCGTGGTCCGGCTTGACGGACTGATCACCCGTTACCTTGGGGATTCGCTGTCAAAGCTCCGTCTCGTGTTCGACGCGGTAAATCGCTCCCGTGCGGTGTATCTCTTTGATGAATTCGATAGCATCGGCTATACGCGTGAGTTTGCTAATGAAGTCGGCGAAATGCGCCGGCTCTTGAACAGCTTTCTCATGTTCATTGAAAAACTGAACAGCAATAGCCTTGTAGTCGCAGCGACGAATCACGGCAGTCGTCTGGACAAGGCGCTATATCGGCGTTTCGACGACCTAATTGAGTTTGGACTGCCAGGTGACGAAGAAACCTGGACTACCATCCGAACTCGGATGGCGGGCGTCCATACTGCGTCGCTTTCGCAAGCCAAGTTGCTGCCCGCGGCCAAGGGACTTAGCTTCGCGGAAATTACCCGCGCCTGTGAGGAAGCGGTAAAGGGAATGCTCATCGGTGGGAGGAAAAGTGTGACGACCGACATGCTCGTAAACGCTCTCACCGAGCGCCGTTTATTTCTGAACCATTGATCTCAATCCGTGGCCGATCCTCAATTGCCCCTGTTTCGGATGCCCGAGCCCGCGCTCCGGCACCTCAATCTCCCCAAAAAACCGAGCAGGTTGGATTACAAGGGCAATGGGCGGGGAGCGTCGCCGAGACAGGTTGATCGCACCCTGCACGGAGCGAGTCTGCGCCGGCAGATTGAAACGGTCGAAGCCCAGATTACGGCCGTGGAGGAACAAAGAATCGAACAGGGGCTTCCGGCTCAGGTAGATTTGATTCTCGAACTCGAATCCGCGCCTGACTTCCCGCTTTCGGCCGACCATCTCCATGCGCTCACGTCAGGGACCAACGGAACGATTTCCTTGCTGCACGCCCGCCCGGTTAGTGATGACCAGGGCGTCGAGCGCACCGTAGTCGTCCTGCACGTGCGGTATGGCTCCATTCATTTCCTAGCCGACAAGGTCCGCAACTATCAGGAAGGGACCACCAAAAAGGGAAAGACCCCAAATGCCTGGATTGCCAATCTTGCGCGGATCGGTGTCGCGGCTCTCGCAGCCCTGTGGACCGACACCGACAAATTGCCGGACGACCATGAGCCCCATTGGTGGGAACTTTGGGTGCGCCGGGAGCCGGCCGTTTTAAGCCAGTTCGACAGAATCGTTCAGCAACTGGCCGTCCAACACCGTCCTGAACGCCTCGCTTTGCCCGACCATGTCATCGTCGTGGTGCAGGCGACACGCGCGCAATTGGAGTCGTCGCTCGATCTGCTCAATACGCTCGCCGAGGTGCGGCGTGCCCGTCCGTGCAGTATCGGCCTCTCGGACCTTCGCGGCGCCGAGCTGGCAGAGTGGATAGATGATGCGCTCAACCGTGTTGCTTTGCCGGGTGCAGATGCCCCCGTCGTTTGTCTCCTCGATTCGGGCGTCAATCGCGGACATCGCCTCATCGCTCCGCTTCTTGCCGAAGGTGACAATCATACCGTGTTTGGGGATCGGGACGCCAGCGACTGCTGGCCGGGAGGGCATGGCACCCAGATGGCGGGCCTCGCCGCCTACGGTGACCTCCGAACCTTGATGCTTTCGAATCAGCCTTGGGCTCAGAGCCACCGTCTGGAGGGAGTTCGCCTGATCGATCCGGCCCGGCCGCACGAGCCGGAAAACTACGGCCAGGTAACCAAGCAAGGCGTTACCCTGCCGGAAGTGGCTGCCCCCCACCGCCGTCGTGTCTATTCGCTGGCGGTCACGGCCGATGGATTGAGCGACGCCCGGCCAACGTCATGGTCTGCCGCCGTGGACGCTGCCGCCTTTGGCGCAGAGGAGCGGGGCGAACCCAAACGAATTATTCTCGTTTCCGCCGGCAACGTCGACGCCCTGTCCATGGGCGGTGCCTATCGGTATCCGCAGGATAACCAAAAACTCACCGTTCAAGATCCGGCCCAAGCATGGAATGCCGTTACGGTGGGCGCCCTCACGCATCGGGACCGTATTGAAGAAACGGACGCGGAGTCCCGTTTGCTCTCCCCTCTGGCCGGACGCGAGCAGTTGAGCCCTTTCAGCCGCACCTCCTGCGACGCCGATCCGCATTGGCCGATCAAACCGGAAATCGTGATGGAAGGCGGAAACGTCGGCTTGCATCCCCGGAACGGTCCCGAGCGTCGCGACTCACTTGATCTTCTCAGCACGGCGGCGGAATTTCGGGTCCGCCCGATTTGCGGGATGCGGGCCACGAGTGCGGCGACGGCCCTTGCAGCGCGACTGGCGGCCCAGCTCCAAGCGACCTATCCGAACTATTGGCCGGAAACGATTCGCGGGTTGTTGGTCCACTCGGCGCGGTGGAATGATGCGATGTTGGGAGACCTCAATCCGTTCGCTGCGTTCACACGGGAAAAACGGGCGCTGTTCATTCAAATGCTCCGGTGCTACGGTTTTGGCGAACCGGATACTGCGCGAGCCCGATTTAGCTCCCAGCAGGCAGTCACACTTCTGCGGGAAGACACGATCACGCCCTTCAAAGGCTCCGCCGGCGCGGCGGGGCTGAACGATTGCCATATTCACGGGCTGCCGCTCCCTACTGCCCTGCTGCAGGCGAATCCCGCCACCACCTGCACCCTCAAGGTCACCCTGTCGCATTTCACCGCACCCAATCCTTCGGCCAGCAATCGCATCCCCGGTTCACGTTACCGTTATGCGGGGTGCCTCCTAAGGTTTCAGGTTCGGCACAAGGACGACAGCGTCGCGGAATTTGAAAGCCGTGTAGCCAAAGTGGCAGAGGAGGACGAGGAAGCCAATGAGGAAGGACTGGAGGCTCGTAACGATTCGGCCTGGGCGCTTGGGGCCAAACTGCGCGGCAAAGCCGGGTCGCTTGTTCAAGACATCTGGCAGGGGAGTGCTGCCGACCTGACGCAGATGGATCGGATCGCTGTCTTTCCTGTCAAGGGATGGTGGGCGGCGCGGAGTTTCAATGATCGGAACTCTCCCTGGTATCGGTGCCATCGGCGCACGGTCCGCTACAGCCTGATTGTTAGCGTTGAGATCGCCGCCGAAGTGCAACTCTACAACGAGATCAACAACATCATCGTCAGCCTGCCCGTGGACGTGGAGATTGGCACATGATTTTGATTCGCTTCAAAAGTTCGTGGTTTCATCCACGGCGGTTGAAGCGAATGAAGCGAATTGATGACGAGAAACCCAGTTGCCGGCCCGTCAGGTCGACGCCATAGTTTGACTCACCTTCGAGTTCCCCTGCGGTTCTCCCTCGGAAAGCGAAGGATTCGCTTCAAAAGTTCTCGATTCGATCCACGCCGGGCAGCCAGTG
>CAMCHO010000241.1 GCA_945874455.1 Opitutus sp. GAS368
CGGCAGCCGGACGAACTTTACGATTTGCGGCGCGATCCCGAGGGCGTGATTAACCTCGCGCACGACCTCGTTTACGCCGGCACGTTGCAGACGATGCGCGCCCGCATGATGACGCTGCTCGTCGAGGAAAAGGATCCCCGGGCGTTGGGCAATGGCGCGATCTTCGATACCTACCGTTACACGTCCGGACGTCAAAAAGCCTACGACACGTGGCTGAAGGCGCAGGAGGAGAAAATCGCGGGCACGGCACCGACCGCGCCTGGGCCTGCAGAGAACGCAAAAAAGGGCGGAAAGAAAAAGCAGGCCACGGCGAAGGAAAACTGAGGCCGGGTGCGCGAAACCGCCCAAGATCGCTCGTATCCGAGAAAGTGATATCTGGGAAGGCCCGCGCACCCACGTTGACCACCGAGCGGTCGAATCTGACGTTTTGGAAAGCCGGCGTTGGTGAGGCCGAACGTGGGGTCGGAAACAGGCGGAGGGGATCGCGGTGATTTTCCGCGCCGAAAGGGTGCGGCTAACTTGGATTGGCGGTTTCGCCGGCCGGCTGAGTACCGATGGGGCCGACGCCGCTGAAGCTCACGACCGCGCGGTTTTGAGCGCGGGATTCGGCGAGCGAGATGGTAAAGGTGGCTTCCCAGTCGTTTTGCTCTTCGGCGTCGATGAGGACTTGGGCGACGAGCCACTGTTTACCGCCGTCGGCGGTGGGCGCTGCGTTGTCTTCGGACCAATGCGTGTGTTTCGCGCTGCGGCCTTCGGGGTCGAGCCGGAAACGGGTGCGGGCGTCGAAGTAGGCGGCGAACGCGGCCTCAAGTTTGCGGGCGTCGGGGGAGATGGGGTCGTTGTCCGCGGGTGCGGCGGCTTCGCCGGTGCGCAGGCGGGAGAGGGCGCTGTCGAATTCGCGGGCGGCCACGTCCTGGAGGAAACCGAAGATCGCGGTGCGCACGAGGCGGCGGAAGGTGGGCGCGTCGCGCGTAATGTCGAAGCTGGCGGGGCGCGCAGGTTGGTCGGCGTCGCTCGTGGCGGCGGGGATGAAGTCGGGGTTTTTCAGGCGCTCCCATTCTTCGAGGAGACTGGAGTCGATGCCGCGGATGAGTTCGCGGAAGTAGTCTTCCATTTCGACGACCTCTGCGGTCTTTGCGTTCTCGGGGACGGTTCGGCTAAGGACTTTCCACACTTGCGAAAGATGGCGGAGGAGGAGGCCTTCGGAGCGCTCGAGGCCGTAGTCCTTCACGTAGTCGGAGAACGAGCGATAGCGCTCGAACATTTCGCGCGCGATGGATTTGGGCCGGACGTTTTCCTGATTGATCCACGGGTGCGCGGCGGCGAAGGCGTTGAACGTCTCGTAGAGGAATTCGCGGAGCGGCTTCGGGTGCTCGATGGCTTCGAGTTTTTCCATGCGCTCCTCGTAGGGGACGCCGGCTTCCTTCAATTCCATGATTTTTTCGCCCTTCAGTTTGTCGATCTGGCGGCGGAGAATCTGGTCAGGGTCTTCGACGATGGACTCGCAGAGCGTCAGCACGTCGAACGGGTAGTCAGGATTCGGTGCGCGGGTCTCGGGACGGTTCTCCGGACTCGTCTCCTGTCCCGTGGACGCGGAATCATGGAGAGACTCGGACGAAGCCTCGGCAATACGGGGCGGGCGACCCGCGCCACTGGTTAGGAGCGGAAGCGTGTCGATGAGGTAGAGCGAGAGGGCTTGGTGGAGGGAGAAATCGTCCTGGAGCTCGAGGTTGACGCGGAGTTTGCGGACGTTGGCGTCGGCTTGCTGGCGCTCGCCGCTACGGGGCAGACCGGAGGGGTTGGCTTGCTGGCGCTCGCTGCTACGGGGCAGACCGGAGGGGTTGGCTTGCTGGCGCTCGCCGCTACGGGGCAGACCGGAGGGGTCGGCTTGCTGGCGCTCGCCGCTACGGGGGAGACCGGAGGGGTCGGCTTGCTGGGGCTCGCCGCTACGGGGGAGACCGGAGGGGTCGGCTTGCTGGGGCTCGCCGCTACGGGGGAGACCGGAGGCGTCGGCTTGCTGGCGCTCGCCGCTACGGGGGAGGAACTCGACGATCTGGCGGTCGACGAGGGCGCGGAAGAGTTGCCACGCGCGGGTACGCAGGGCGCGCTTCTTGTGCGGCGTTTCGTGACAATCGGTGATGAGCTGACGCATCGCGCGGCAACCGTCCGACTCGCGACTCAAGACGAGAAGCAACATGCCGTGGGAAATATCGAAGCGCGAGACGAGGCCCTCGGATGGCGCAGTCTGGAGACGTTCGAAGGTTTTGATGTCCCAGCCGACGCTGCCCTCGGGGGCACGCTGCTTCACGAGTTTTTTCTGCTTCTTCGGATCACCGGCGGCTTTTTCTTCGGCGCGCTTGTTCTCGATCATGTATTCCGGCGCTTGGGCGATGACGTAGCCTTTGTCGTCGTAGCCCTTGCGGCCGGCGCGGCCGGCGACCTGGCGGAAATCGCGCACGGTGAGGACGGCGGCCTTCTTGCCGTCATATTTCCAGAGCTGCGTGAAGACGACGGTACGGATCGGGACGTTGATGCCAACGCCGAGGGTGTCGGTGCCGCAGATGAGTTTGAGCAGGCCTTTTTGCGCGAGCTGCTCGACGAGGATACGATATTTAGGGAGGAGCCCGGCGTGGTGGACGCCGATGCCGTGACGGAGCCAGCGGCGCACTTCCTTGCCGTAGGGGCTGTTGAAACGGACGCCTTCGAGGGCGGCTTGCAGAGTGGCTTTTTCCTCCTTTGAGCAGACGTTGAGGCTCATCATGCTTTGCGCGGCTTCGCTGGCGGAGCGCTGCGTAAAGTAAACGAGATAGACCGGGGCACGTTTGGCTTCGAGGAGGGCGGCGATGCGTTCGGTCAGGGGCGTTTCGCTGTATTCGAATTCCAATGGCACAGGGCGGCGGTCACTCCGAACGGTGACGCTCGGGGCGCCGGTCACGCGGGTCATTTCCTTTTCGAAAAACGCCGTGGCGCCGAGGGTGGCGGACATGAGGAGGAACCGCGTCCCGGGCATCGTGAGAAGCGGGACTTGCCACGCGTAGCCGCGCTCGGCGTCGGAGTAGTAGTGGAACTCGTCCATGATCACGGCGCGCACATCGCTCGTGGCACCGCGTTGGAGCGCGATGTTGGCGAGGATTTCGGCGGTGCAGCAGAGGATGCGCGCGCGAGGATTTACGGAGGCGTCGCCGGTCATCATGCCGACGTGCTCGGGGCCGAAATCGCGGCACAGGGAGAGAAATTTTTCGTTTACCAGCGCCTTGATGGGGCAGGTGTAGACGGAGCGTTCGCCGGCGCACAGGGCCTTGAAGTGGAGGGCGGCGGCGACGAGCGATTTGCCGGAGCCCGTGGGGGTGTTGAGGACGACGTTGTGGCCGGCGAAGAGTTCGAGGATCGCCTCCTCCTGCTCGGGGTAGAGTTCGAGCCCACGCGCGGCGGCGACCGCGAGGAAGCGGTCCATCACGACGTCCGCGGTCGGCGATCCGGAGAGGGGCGCGAGGGGAGCGGTGGGAAGTGCAAACGAAGCCATGACGGCCAACAAGGGGCCGTCGCCCCGACCAAGAGTCAATGCGGGCCGCAGGCGTCGCTGTTCAAGGGCGGGGTGATGCGGGCATTCACGGTGGGCGACGTTTTCGCGGACACCGTGTGCGCATCGGGAATGCTACCGTGCCTGTTCGTCGGGCTTCCGGTTCCGACGGTCGTCTGCTTCGGCGGCAGGAGGAGCGGGTCGGGCGGTCGGAGCAGGGGGCGCTGCGGTTGGGGCGGGCGTGGCACGGGGGACGGCTGCGGGAGCGGCGGGCGTGGCGGCAGCGGAGGGATTTGGCGACGGTGCCGGGGCGGGGCGTCCGCGGGACTCGGACGTGGTTCGCAGCGCGGTGGGCGCGGGGCGATCGTCGCGTGGGGGCCGATTTCGGGCGGGCTGATCGGCGCGCGTTTCACTCGGGCGCGACGCCGGCGGCGGGGCCGGGGAGGTCGCGGTCGCGGCTGGAGCCGGGCCGGGACTAAACGTGAGCGTAGACGAGACGGGCGCTGGGTTGGGGGAGGGAGACGAAGTGGAATGGGTCGCTGCTCGGGAGCGATGAGGTGGGGTCGTCGGCGAGGGTGGGGTCGAGACGGTGGCGGGCGGGGTGACGGTCGTCACCGGAGGAACGTTGGGTCGTGCGAAGGAGCGGTCTGGGCCGGGGGGGCGGACAGGCGGTACCTCGGTCGATGGCCGGGGTCGAGGCTCCGGGCGCGGTTGCGCTGATGAGATCGGCGGTGGCGGGCGATTAAATCGCGGTGCACCGGAATAGGGCGCTGGCTGCACGATCACGATTTGTGTGCGGTGCCCAACGTCGACCGTTCGCGGTGGGCGGGGAGTGAGCGCTGAGGGGCGCCAAGTCTGCCAAGGCGGCGGGCCGATGTAGCCGGGGCGACCGGGCGGGGGCGGGAGGCCGGGGCGCAAATCGCGGTGCTCTTGCCAGTGGCGTTTGCGGGCTTGCTGATCGACGACCCAGATGCGGCGTTGGCCCCAATCCAAGTGATAGGCGAGCCACCATCCGGAAGAAAAACCGCTACCGAACGAGAGAAATGGCGCGTCAAAAGAGGAGTAACCGACCCGCGAGAAATAGACGATCTGCGGGCTGTAATAAGGGGCGTAAATGACGTGGGGTTGTGCGGGTAAAATGCTGATGAGACCTCCCTCGGTCACCACCTGATGTTGGGCGTTGGAAAACAGGTGGCCTGCGGCGAGGGCACGGGCGCGCAGGCGCTGAATCGCACTCATCGCGTCGTCCGGTTGGGCGAGAAAAATTTCGCCGAGCTGTTTCGTCCACGCGAGATTTTCGTCCATCCAACGGATCGTGTCTGGGTAGTGGGCGAGGGCTCGCACGCTGTCGTCCCACGGCTGGTCCTCGATGTGCTGGCTGTTGCGGCCGGCTTGGAGGTAGCGGGCGGCGAGGACAATCTCCGAGGGAGCAGTCGCCGCGGGGAGCATGATCGCGATCAGGGCGTCGGGGTAGAGTGCGATCGGGCCGAGTAGTTCATCGAGCTGCTCAGCGGAGAGTTGCGCGGACGAACTGTGGGCAAGGGGCAACGGCGCAGAGCGGACATTTTGGGCCGGAGCCCAAGGTGTGAGGACGAGGAGCAAACCAAAAAACTGCCAAGGGCGGGTTCTCATGGAAGCTGTTCAGACCGGCGGCGAGGGCGAGAGTGCCGGTCAAAGAGGGCGGATTCAGACCGCCCGCCGACGGTCAAAGTTGCGAGTAGGACGTCGGCACGAGGAAACGGGCGGTGTTCTTCGACGTGTTATTTTTGTATTGGGGATCGTCTTTCATTTTCATCCAAGTGGGGTGCGATCCAAATTTTTTCCAGTTAGCAAGGTGCGTCGCGAGGTCTGCGGCGCACGTGATGTAGCGCAGGTGGGGGAGATTGGGGCCGGCGATGGCCTGACCGAAAAACACGGGTGACATGCCGAGGTCTTTCATGACGTCGATTTCACCGTTATCGAACATCGCCATTTTGCTGAGGGCGCGCTCTTCGCTGTGGCTCTCATAGTCGCGCATTTCAAAGATGCGGGTGGGCGTTTTGGTTTTTGAAAACGCGGGGACTTGCGTACGCGGGAAGCCGGCGAAGGCGCGGAGCAACCACGTGTCGACGCGGTCGAAGGCGGGGGTGGCCTTGGGCACGTTGAGATAGGCGGCGCCAGCGGCTTGGACCTTGGCGTCGGTGTTGAGATCGGCGCTGACATTGACGAAGGACTCAAGGGTGGGGTGAGTGATCAAAACCCAGACGGAAGCGGGAGCCTCGGCCGTGCCGACCTTTGGTTTGGACGTGCCGGCCTTCTTATCGACCTCGATCTCATTAAACACGCCGACGGCCGAGAGGCCGCGCGCGTTGAGGGCGGGAATGAGGGCTTGCGCGAGGTAAGTGTCGAGGAGGGCGGCCAAGGCACCGGGTTTCAAGCGGTAGGCGCGAACTTCGCAGTAATCGCGCGCGGCAGCGGACGGCTTGGTGGCGGCGGACGCGGTGAGGCCGGTGGTGAGCGTGGCCGTCGTTGCGGTGGCGGCCAAGGAGGTTTTGAGGAAATCGCGGCGGGAGGTCTTCATGGAGGAAAGTAGGACGATGGCAGCGGCGAGACGTTGCGCACAACCCCGAACTTAGCGCGCCGGCGCGATTTGGTTCGCACGGGCTGCGCGGACGCTTTTGCCTCTCCACGCGTTTTGTCTACCCTCCCAACTATTTTTTCTATGTCCGCATCGCTCTCTATCGCATTCATCGGCACCGGCGTCATGGGCCGCAGCATGGCTGGTCACCTCCAAAAGGCTGGTCACACGTTGCATGTCTACAATCGCACCAAGGATAAAGCGTCAGCGTTGCTCGCAGCGGGCGCGACGTGGCATGACTCCGCCGGCAGCGCCGCGGCCGTGGCGGATGTGGTCATTACGATTCTCGGATTTCCGATCGATGTGGAGACCACCTATCTCGGGGCCGGCGGTATTATCGAACGCGCCCAACCAGGAGCGCTGTTGATTGATATGACGACGTCGAGTCCGGTGCTCGCGCGGAAAATTGCCGAAGCCGCAGGCCAACGTGGCCTCGCCGCACTGGATGCGCCGGTCTCGGGTGGCGACCTCGGTGCGAAAGAAGCGAGGCTCGTGATTATGGTGGGTGGCGACGCGGCGGCCTTTGCGCGGGCGAAGCCGTTGTTTGAAATCATGGGGAAAAATATCGCGCTGCTCGGTGCGGCGGGTGCTGGGCAGGATTGCAAAATGGCGAACCAGATCGCGGTCGCGGTCGGGATGGTCGCCTGGGTGGAGGCCCTAGCCTATGCGAAGAAAGCTGGGCTCGATCCCGCGGCGGGGCACGCGAGTATCAGCGGCGGCGCGGCGGGCGGTTGGGCGATGACGAATCTCGCGCCACGGGCGCTCGCCGATAATTTTGCGCCGGGTTTTTATGTGAAACATATCATTAAAGATATGAAGATCGCCCTCGACAGCGCGGCGGAACTGAAACTCGACCTGCCGGGACTCGCGAACGCGAAGAGACTTTATGAACAGGTCGCGGTGAAGGGCTGGGAAGACTGCGGCACGCAGGCCCTCTATCGGCTCTATACAGCGCTCTGAACCCTTATGAAAATCACTGGAAACTTTCGCGCCCGCGTCCTCGCCCGTGAATGGGTCGTCGGCACGTTTATCAATCTTGGTTCACCGATTACGGCGGAGATGGCCGGGGATTG
>CAMCHO010000242.1 GCA_945874455.1 Opitutus sp. GAS368
ACGATCACGAACACGCTGACCTACACCGCCGCGGCCACAGGCTTGGGCTGGAAGGTGACGCTGCCCCTCGGCTGGAGCTTCGTCTCCGCTGCCGGAATGTTGGGTGACGTGCGGCCGGTGGTCGGCACCGTCGGCGCGTTGGAATGGGCTTGGTCGGTGCCGCCAGTCGGGCCGGTGACGTTTACCTATACCGTGAGTGTGCCGGCGGGCACGGCGGGCGATCAATTCCTCGCGGCCTCCGGGATTGTGCGCTTCGATGGGGCGCTCTCGCAGCCGATCGCGACGCCCAGCCCGCTCTTGGTTCCTCAGATCACGATGCACAGCGCGGACACAAACGCAGACTTCCGCATCAGCCTCGTCGAACTCACGCGGGTGATCGAACTCTACAACACCCGCCTCGGCACGACGCGCACCGGCCGCTATCTGATCCAAGACGGCAGCGAGGATGGCTATGGTCTGGATCGCGTCACGCCAGCGGGCGCCCCCGTCACGATCACCCGCTTTCACTCTGCCGACTCGAATCGGAATGCCGACATCAGCCTCTTCGAACTCACGCGCGTGATCGAACTCTACAATATGCGCAGTGGAACCTTGCGCACCGGGGCGTATCGATTGCTGGCGGGGTCGGAGGATGGGTTTGCGCCGGGTCCCGAGGTGATTGCTTACACGAGCCCCTGAGGCTCGGGTGGGACACGAAAACAGGGCCACGGGTTAAATCTTGCCGGAGTGGTAAACCGCTCGCGCATTTCATTCCCCTGCAAATCCAGTTTCGTATTCGCTACTCCCGGTTGCCGGCGATACTCTTAATCCCGTTTCAAACCCGAAGGATATTAGGGCACTCGCTCAAACGTGAGATTGCTTTCGCTGCGAGCGGAAAGGACATCTGTGTTTCGCCGAGATAATTGATGGCGAACAATTCACTCGCTCATTATCCGAGATCACCGCCAGGCCCCTGTCACCGCCCCAGCAGCACGTCCCACGGGCAGCCGAGGGCAGCACGCAGCCTCATCGCCGTCGTGATCAGGATATTGGTTTGCCCGGCCTCGATCTTTTGGAGGGTCCGAATGTTGAGATCCGCACGTTCGGCCAACGCTTCCTGAGTCACCCGCCGGGCCATGCGCTCCCGGCGCAAGTTGGCACCAAACGCCGCAAGTGTTTTTGAAATCGTATGCCGGGCCACGCCCCATCATGCCGTAGATCAGTGTTTGACTGAACGGCACAACAGGCCGTAATCGGTCCATAACGCTGAGACATGCTGCGATTATCCCTATCCTTGATCGCTACACCTTCCTCGCATCTTTACGAATGAGTAAGAGGCACAATCCTCGTGACGTGATATTCATAATGTCGCAGGTCGTGTGTGGGCATGCAGAAGCCCTCTGCGCACTACACGCCAAGATTGAGCGATCACAGAATACCATTCTTAGCGTGATCAAGGGCTTCTTGGGATTCCATGTTCCGTTTGACGAATTAGCATCAGAGACCGCGGACATGGATGGCTCATGGAAGCGGATCATCATCAACCTTTCGTCAACTGAGCGGCACCTAGATTTCGAGATTTCTGACACTGCGCGCCACTATGTGCAATTAGTGCGTCAATATGCTGAAGCCAACGCGGCGGCCGCTTCACTCCTCGCTGAACGCCAGCAAGTATTCGCCATAGCCAGTCGCAGCGCCAAGCGAAGCACCCTCACATACGCTGCGACGAAGGAAATGACTCGGCGATACGGCGAATCATTAGGGGAGTGCCAACGTTTGCTCGAAGAGCTCGCGGCGTTGAAATTCGATTTTCGCTCACCGCAAGCATAGGAGAATTGTTCCGCGCTCGTAAGTTAGAGAACATCTACCCGCTCTCCCCACTCAACCGAACCGCCCCCGGTGTCGCCACAAACTCAAACGCCGCCGGTGGCTCCGGTGCCGGCTCATAGTTCAAAATCCCGCACGAAAACCGGCCGAGGGTGAGTCTTTTGCTATCGGCTTCGAGGACGATGATTTCTTTCCCGTGGAACGAGCGCAGCACTTTTTCCAGAAACGTTCGCTGAATCCAAAACGCGCCCGGCTCCAACACCACCGCATCGCACGCAGCCGTCGCATAACTGTTGCCGACGAACAACCGCCCACCGGCCGCACTGACCTTCACATCGCGATCGGCCCGCTTGCCTATCGTCGGCTTTCCCCCGACATGCCGAAGCAGCATTAACGCAGTGCGGCGGTCGAAAGAAAGATGCATGGGAGGGGAGCGTGCGGCCTTTTTGAAAACAAGCCCCGGGGGCGGGCCAACATCCATCACCACACCGCCGCCACGGTGAAAGTCGAGCCTCCCGCCCACTTCCCGTCACGCTGCCGACAGCACTGGGGCCCGCTCCTTTCGCCCAGCTGCCAATCCGAGCCAATAGTTCAACCAGTCCTGCCTCGTCCCGTGACTTGCCGCAGGGTTTTCACGCCGCCGAATCCGGGCTTGGTTATCGTGTCTCCGTAAATCGGCGCCTGGTTCACGCCGGAGGTCTGGGCCGGCGCCGCCAAGGGTGTCGGTTCGGGCAGGCGGACCAGAACGCCTTTTAGGCTAAATTTACGCACAGCACGATGAGTCCTCTCGACCCGCCCCCCGGTCATTTTGCAAGCCCCCCCCGCCCCCGGGTGCCTCGCCGAAATTGTCCCGAATTTGTCCCTGTTTTATGGGCTAAGTCGTGCCCTTGCTTGCCGCTCGGTGCCACCGCATCCGGACTCCGCATACACGTTCCTCCTCGACAGCTCTCAAAATCATGGATTTTCGGATACCGTGTATCCGATTTCAACTCCCACCACCTCCACCAATTCAGAAACGGAAAACAAACGCCGGCCCCTCACGGGGCCGGCGTTTTTTGCGCGCGGGTTCCGTCCACCGCGTCGGTTCTTTCCGGAATTTTCCGGACCGTGGCCCAGGCGTCCCTTCCCGTGGTGTCGCTCTGCGCACTCGATACCAGGGCTGCGCATCCTCTGTAATACACGGTTCGTAGTCCTGGTTTCGCAGCCAGGATTTCATCGTAGCTGCTCTCAGAAACTGACCTCGGATCACACGGATCGTCGCGGAACCATCACCGCCTTTATTCGGATTGATCCGTGAAATCTGTGATCAAAAAGAGTTGTGGTTCTCAGGTTGCGGCGGAGCCGCGCTAGGACCCAGCCATCGATTATTGTCGCGTGGCTTACCCGGGGCCGGCCTTGGCGGCCACCCTCCGCGCCACGCCGCGCTGCGGATGCTCAAAGGCGTCCGCAAAATCATCCAGATCGCGGTTCGTCATTCCCAACGCCCGGGCGACTTTCCGCCAGCCTGCGACCGCTCGCTCAACTTCCGCAAGAATCTCCTTGGCCCGCTTGGCTGGAATCTGAAAATAGGCCCTGACCGACATCAAGGCCTCGACGGTCGCTTCCGGTCCAGTTTCGGCGGACACCCACGTCTTCAGTTCACGCGCGCGGTCAGGAAACGGGTTCAGGTCGAACGCCGGCGCGAGACGCCACAGGCCGGCTTCGGCGTGAAGGAATCCATGATTGCGCAGGTGATCGTCCACGTTCGTGATGAGAATTCCAAAGGCCATTCGCCGCCACAACTCCTCGAGGTCGTCCCGCACCGCAGCACCGTGCATGCGCACGGCATCCACGATCTCAGTGTAGTAGTGCTCCTCGGGTCCGGCTGATTCCACGCCCAATAGAGTCGCCGCCGAAACATACATCAGGCGTTTGCCGTCGGGCGTGCGGTCAAAGCGACGCACCAAGGCCACGGGAATACCGTCGCTGTCCACGAGCCGCGTCGCCGCCACCGCGAGCCCGGCCTTCTTCGCGAGGGTCATCGCCAACACCTCGCCCTTGGTAACCGCGCGCTCGTCCTGCACGCTCGGAAATTTTCCGATCGCCAACCATCCGTCATCATCGACCACCGTACATTTTGGCCGGAGGCCGCCGAGCGACGTGCCCCGACCGCGTAAATAAGCGAGATCAGCCGCCGTTTCTGTTTCGTATTCCACCGCCCGGGACGCCGCCAGCAAGTGCCCCAGTTCCAGCAGAGGCGGCGCCGTCCGCCGGCCAGGCTCGGCAGCGCGCTGGAGGACGCCATCCTCATCCCGGAAGCGCAGCGCACCCACCCGACTGCCGTCGTCGACCGCGAGGAGAAAATCGACCGCATTGAGCCGCACCGACTCCGTCGCCTGCGCTGCCCGACGGGCACTCTGGCGCCGCTTCGCGTGATCGCGGAGAATCACGCGCCGACCCCAACCATCCGGTTCGGTGTCGGCAAGCGCCGCATGAAACACCGAGCCGGTCGTCATCTTGCGGTGAAACTGCGCGCCCGCGACCAACGGCAGGGTTGGATCAAGGGCGAACCGTTCCTTCGCGGCCAGCCAGGCTTCGTCGTAGGCAAACGCCCCATGTTCCCCCGCCCCATTCTGATCGTAATGCAACGTGCCGACGCGCCGGCTCTCGTCGCCCAGATGGACCTGGAGCGTGCGTTTCACGATGAGGTTGGAGATTTCTTGACGTGCACGCGTTGGGGCAAGCGAGCTTCGTCCAGTTGCAGGCCGACTTCGTCGCGCTTCGCATCGATCACGTCGCCCAGCGCGCTGCCGAAGCCCAAGACGAACAGCGCCATCGCATACGCGCCGAGCGCCACCGTCGGATCGCCCTGCTCCACCCGCCGATAGGTGTTCGGTGCCACTCCCATCCGCTCCGCCATCATGGCGAGAGTGAAGCGGCGTTTCTTCCGGGCGTTGGCCACGTCTTGTCCCAACTTGGCGAGAGCGCGCCGCGTCGGCGGCGGCAGCAAGTCATGGAGTGAGGAGCGCATGATTAGAATCCATAGATTGCTTGATATAATTGATAAGAAGCAATCTATTGCTATTAACGATCTCCAGTCCAACCCATTTCCCCGCGCGATCGAATCACGTGCGCACCTGCCTTCCTGAATTTCGCAGGGCCCGCCGCTCGTCGGCGAGCGGCGGCCCTCCTGCGCAACCCGAACGTCCGGAAGAAACTGCGCGGCGCGCCTTCACCACCTCATTGATAGCCTTTATGAAACGGTGTTTTCCATTTGGTGCCGCGCTGCGACCGTGCCAGCTTCGCCCGGGTGCAGGATTTCATCCCCGATTTCAGGACCCTTTTATTCGCCCCCCCCCATTCCCATCGCGGAAAACGGGGGTGAGTCGGTCGGTGGCGATTTCCTTTCGCGTGCGCTGCACGGCGGCGTCCCCTCCGGCGGGGGTGGCTCCGTGTTCGTTGCTCACCCCGCTTTCTCGCGGAACACGTGAAGGCAGGCGCGTCGGAGACGCCGCTTATTTTGGGGACCGAAGGGTTGCTCGGTTCCGAGGGCCTGCCTAGTCCCCTCGGAGGGAAAATCGCGGCTTGCGTGGAGAAGGCGGCACCGTTCGCGCGAAGTCTGCGCGAGATGAAGCGAGTGTGCCCAGCGAGCAAGCGGGCGGGGCCACTCCCTTGCTGGACACGCTGCGGACTTGCCTCGGATGCCGGAGGTAACTTGGTTCCGCCCATGGCCACACCGCTTGTTGGAATTATCATGGGCAGCACCTCCGACTGGGAGACCATGCAGCATGCCGCCGCACAACTCGACGCGTTGGGCATTGCCTTTGAGAAACGGGTCGTGTCCGCGCACCGCACCCCAAAACTCATGGTGAGCTACGCCGAACGCGCCGAGCAGCGCGGACTGAGGGTAATCATCGCAGGAGCGGGTGGCGCCGCGCATCTGCCGGGTATGACGGCGTCGCTGACGTCGCTGCCGGTGCTCGGGGTCCCCGTGGAGTCGCACGCGCTCAAGGGCATGGATTCGCTGCTGTCCATCGTGCAAATGCCTGGCGGCGTGCCGGTGGCGACCTTTGCCATCGGCAAGGCGGGCGCGATCAATGCGGCGCTGTTCGCGGCGGCGATCGTGGCGCTGGATAACGCCGCCGTCGCCAAGGCGTGGAAGACGTTTCGCGCGGACCAGACGGCCAAGGTATTGAAGGCCAAACTTCCGTGATCCTTCCTGGCAAAACCATCGGCATCCTCGGCGGCGGCCAACTCGGGCGCATGTTGGCCCAGGCCGCCCAAACACTGGGCTATCGCGTGCATGTTTACGAACCGCAAGCCCAGTGCCCCGCGGGCGCGGTGGCGAACCGGGAGGTAAATGCGAGCTACGACGATACGGAGGCGCTGCGGGAATTCGCGCGGGGGGTCGACGTCGTCACGTATGAGTTTGAGAACATTCCGGCCGGTCCGCTGGCGATGATTGAGCCTATGGTGGCGTTGTATCCGCGGGCCGAGGTGTTGCACACGACGCAGAACCGCCAGCGGGAGAAAGCGTGGCTGCGCACCAGCGGCTTTCCCCACGTGGCCTACGCCGAAGCACTCGACGGTGAGATCGCGCCCGCTGTGGCGCAGGTGGGATTGCCGTGCGTGGTGAAGACCGCGGATTTTGGATACGACGGCAAAGGGCAGATGAAACTCACGACGCCCGCGGACCTGGAGCAGGCTGTCACGATCTTCCGGGGCCGGCGGTGTGTGGTGGAGGCGTGGTGTGAATTCTCGTGCGAGCTGTCGGTCATCGTCGCGCGGAGCACGACGGGCGAGACGCGGGCGTTCCCAGTGGCGGAAAACATCCACCTGCACCACATCCTCGATTTCTCGATCGTGCCGGCACGAGTGGTCCCAGCGATCGCCACGGCGGCGGAGGCGCTCGCGGAGCGCATCGCGGAAAAATTGGACGTGGTCGGATTGCTTGCCGTGGAGTTGTTCTTGACGACGCGCGGCGAGCTCGTGGTGAACGAACTCGCGCCGCGGCCCCACAATAGCGGGCATTGGTCGCTCGACGGCTGTGCGACGAGTCAGTTTGAGCAACACGTGCGCGCCGTGTGCGGACTGCCGCTCGGGAGTGTCGCAGTGCGGGAGCCGACAGTCATGGTAAACATTCTCGGCGACGCTTGGAAATGGGCCGCCGGAAAGCAGGTCGGTGAGCCCGACTGGTCAGCGGTACTCGCTGAGCCGCACGCCAAACTCCATCTTTATGGCAAAGCCGAGCCGCGCGCGGCGCGGAAGATGGGGCACTTTACGGTGCGTGCGGCTGACGTGGAGACAGCCATCACCCGAGCGACGGAATTGAAGGCCACGTTGTAGACTACGCTTTCGGCACGGCGGGGCGGGCGGTGGCGCTCCGGTCT
>CAMCHO010000243.1 GCA_945874455.1 Opitutus sp. GAS368
CTGCACTTACGCTCCACGCTGCGCAAGGACCTGCTCCTCCGTGCCAGCTATACGACGAGTTTCGCGCGGCCGAATTTCAGCGACCTCATCCCCGACACGAGTGTGAGCGACTCGAACCTCACCGTCTCGCAAAGCAACACCGCGATCAAGCCGCAGCACGCCGACAATTTCGATCTGAGCGCCGAGTATTACTTCGAGCCCGCCGGCGTACTCTCGATCGGCGTCTTCAAGAAAAGCATCAAGGATTTCATCTTCACCGACACTCGCACGATCGGCAGTGGTGCGAATAACGGCTTCGACGGCCAGTATGCCGGCTATCTCCTCAGCACGAAGAAAAATGGCGGTACCGGTGAGGCCCGCGGCGTCGAGTTCAGCTACAACCAGCAGCTCACGTTTCTCCCGCGCGCGCTCCGCGGCTTCAGCGCCTACGCGACCTACACGCTGATCGATTCCGAGGGGAATTATAACAGCGGCGGCACCCAATCCGACGACCAACTCGTGCAGTTCGTGCCGACCGCGTGGAACGTTGGCCTCGTTTACCAGCAGCACCAGTGGACGATCCGCGCTCAGTTCAACTACAACGACCGTTTCCTCAACGCCTACACCGCGATCCCCGCCGCCCGCATCTATGACGACGACCGGAAGGACGGTGCGTTGAACGTGAAATACCAGTTCAGCAAACTGCTCTCGGTGTACTGCGATTGGACCAATGCCCTCGACCAGACCGTCGTCCGCGTGCAGGGCAAAGATACCTACCGCCCGCAGAAAGTCCGCTACAACGGCATGCGCTTCAACTTCGGCGTGAGCGGGAATTTCTGAGCGGGGTGCCCGACTGTAGAAGTGGCGTCGGTTTTCAGTCGATGAGTCTGCGGCAGGAAGCCGCCGCCGCGCTCCCAGCCGCTTTTGCGGGTTCGCGATGACCTTGTTTCAGTCCACAAAAAACGCGGCCTTTTGAGGCCGCGATTTTTTGTGCTAGCGAAGGGCTCATATCAATCGCCCAACAGATTCAGACTTTGATTTGCCGGGTAGCCGCGAGCGCCAGCGAGTGGTGATCCGTCTACTCGCTGGCGCTCGCGGCGACCGAAAAGTCCAGCGTTCAAAGGAAGCTGGTGGCACGCTTAGTCGAACCACTCGTCATGCGGATCAAACGCAGGGATCGGCACGTTGAGGATCTTCATGCGGCCGATCGCGCGGTGGCGGCAGCCGGGTTTGATGAAGATCGCCGTGAGGGGTTTCACCGGGAAGCGTTCGCCGTCGAGCTCGATGAAGCCTTCGCCGTGCACTTCGAGCACGGTGTAAATCTCCGTCATTTTCTTGTGATAGTGCGTGCGCGCATCGAGCTGGATGTCGACGACGTGGACGGTGGCGACGGGGTTGTCGGGTGTGGCAAAACTCCGGCTCGCCCAGCCGCACGGGCAGCGCACGGGAGGTACCTCGTCGAGTTGACTGATCATGAAATTTTTCGGGGCGGGGGCGGAGGTGGCGGCGCTCATATTTTGAAGGGGAGCATCGAGTGACAGCGGCGAAGTGATCTTTGTCAAAACCGTTGGCGGGTGCGGTGCGGCCTTGCGCCCACGCAACGGTCCGGCACGGTGAAGCCCATGAACCCCTTTCAAATTTCGCGTCGGTCGTTTCTCAAGCGGTGCAGCCTGGTGGCGGCGGTGTCGGGATTGCCTCTATGGTTTGTCGAGCGGCAGCTCGCGGCGGCAGAGGCGGGGAAGACCAAACCAAATTCGCCCAATAGCCGGCCGGGCATCGCACTCATCGGCTGCGGCGGTCAGGGTAAAGGCGATACCACTAATGCGGCCAATCACGGCGACGTCGTCGCGGTGTGTGACGTCGATGCAAAGCACGCGGCGGAGGCGGCGGCGAAATTCACGGTCGAGGGCAAGGTGCCGAAGATCTACGGCGATTTTCGCAAGGTCCTCGAACGCGACGATGTGCACGTCATCATTAACGCCACGCCCGACCACTGGCACACGCTGGTGAATCTCGGCGCGGCGCGGGCGCGCAAAGATGTTTATGGCGAGAAGCCGCTCACGCTCACCATCGACGAAGGGCGCCGGCTCGTCGGGGCGGTGCAGCAGAGCGGAATCGTGTTGCAGACGGGCACGCAGCAGCGGAGTTCGTCGCGCTTTCGGCTGGCCTGTGAACTCGTGCGGAATGGGCGCATTGGGAAATTGCAGGAGGCAAAGGTGTGGTTGCCGGCGGGGTTGTGCGCAGGGCCGTTTACGCCCTCGGCGGTGCCGGCGGGATTGAATTGGGATTTCTGGCTCGGGCCCGCGCCGATGACGGATTACGTGAAAGAGCGCTGCCATCGGACGTTTCGGTTTTGGTATGAATACTCGGGCGGCACGATGACGGACTGGGGCGCACACCATAACGACATTGCGTATTGGGCGATTGGGCTGCTCGCGCCACGTGACGTGGAGTCGACCGTGCTCGTGCCGCCGGTCGCGGGCGGCTACACGACGTTTAGCGAATACGAGGTGCGCTACACCTACGCGAACGGCACGAAGCTGAGCATTTTTACGACGAAGGACGACAGTATCTACGGCGCGAAAGTGAAGCTCGACGGCCAGCGCAACGGTATCCGCTTCGAGGGCACGGACGGTTGGATCTGGGTCAATCGCGACGGGATCAAGGCGAGCGATCCGGAGTTATTGACGAAGCCGTTGCCGGAAAACGCGGTGCAGCTCTACCGCAGCGCCAACCACATGGAAAATTTCTTTGACTGTGTGAAATCGCGGAAGGCGCCGATCTGTGATGTGGAGACGGGGCACCGCTCGGCGACGATGTGTCACCTCGGGGCGATTGCGATGCGCACTGGGAAAAAGCTCACGTGGGAAGCGGGCGCGGAGAAATTCGTCGGCGCGCACGCGGCGGAAGCGAACGCGTATGTGAGCCGTGAGCTGCGGGCACCGTATGATTACTCGTTTGTAAGCTGAGAGCGCGCAACGAGAGGTGTAGGCCCGGCCGCTGGCCGGGCGCAACCAGCCTGGTTCTACAATCGACCGCGCCATTACTGGCGCGGCTACGGCGCGGTCGATATCCGCGTCCTACGCGAGCATCTGCTTCAGCAGCTTGCCGTGCACGTCAGTCAGCCGGAAATCGCGACCTTGGAAGCGGAACGTGAGCTTCGTGTGATCCATGCCGAGGAGGTGGAGCATGGTCGCGTGGATGTCATGCACGTGCGCACGCTCCGTGACGGAGTTGAAGCCGAGTTCGTCGGTCTCGCCGATCACCGCACCGGCCTTCGTACCGCCGCCGGCGAACCACATCGTGAAGGCGTCGATGTGATGGTTGCGGCCGGTGGTGACGCGATTTTCGCCCATGGGCGTGCGGCCGAATTCTCCGCCCCAAATCACCAGCGTATCCTTGAGGAGCCCGCGCGCTTTCAAGTCCTGCACGAGGGCGGCCTGGGCTTGGTCCACCTCGCGGCAGCGTTCTTCGAAATCGCTTTGGAGATTTTCTTTCGGGCCGCCATGGCTGTCCCAGTTTGTGTGATACAGCTGGACGAAACGCGAGCCGCGCTCGATGAGGCGCCGCGCGAGTAGGCAGTTTCGGCCGAAGGAGGGCCGCTCGTTTTCGATGCCGTAGAGTTTAAGGGTAGCGGCGCTTTCCTTGCTGAGGTCGATGAGCTCCGGGGCGCTCGACTGCATGCGGCTCGCCATCTCGTACGAGGCGATGCGGGTGGCGATCTCGGGGTCGCCGGTCTCGACGGCGCGAGAGAGGTTGAGGTCGCGGATGGCGTCGATGGCTTGGCGCTGGCGGCCGGCCGTGATGCCGTCGGGATTGGTCAGGTTAAGGATGGGATCGCCGCTGCCGCGCAGGGGCACGCCCTGAAACGTCGTGGGTAGAAAACCGCTGCCCCAGTTCACGCCGCCGCCGCGGGGACCGCGCGAACCGGATTGCAAGACGACGAAGCCGGGGAGGTCCTGCGACTCGCTACCGAGGCCGTAGGTGACCCAGGAGCCCATGCTCGGGCGGCCGAACTGGCCGGAGCCCGTGTTCATGAAAAGTTTCGCCGGCGCATGATTGAAAAGCTCGGCGGCGCAGGATTTGACGATCGTGATATCGTCGACGATGCCGGCGGTGTAGGGGAAAAGGTCGGACACCCACGCTCCGCTCTTGCCGTGTTGTTTGAATTCGCGCCGTGAGCCGAGGAGCTTGGTGCCATGGCTCGTGTCCATGAAGGCGAACCGTTTCCCCTCGATGAGGGAGGGCGGGACGGGCTGGCCGTTGAGCTCGATGAGGCGCGGCTTGTAGTCGAAAAGATCGAGCTGGCTGGGGCCACCGGCCATGAAAAGGAAGATGACGTTCTTGGCCTTGGGGGCGAACATGGGCGCGCGGGGCGCCATGGGATTCGGCGGGGCAGCGGCGGCGGAGAGCCTGCGCTCGCCGAGCATCGAAGCGAGGGCGATGCCACCGAGGCCCATCGTGCAGCGACTGAAAAAATGACGGCGCGTGAGGTGGTCCGGCGAAAACGGGTGCGCGGGGTCGAGGGGCGGGAGGGACGGCATGGGAAGGAGAGAGGGCAGGGAAGCCTGTGTGGGCTGGTGATTTTTCGGGAGCGCGACCGCCTTCGGTCGCAAGGCGATCAGCGACGGAGGGCGGTCGTGTTCCCGAGCGGCGTCATTCGCGGGTGATGGTTTCGTCGAGGTTCAGGAGCACGCGGGCGACGGTGGTCCAGGCCTCTTGTTCGGAGGCTGCGGGATCTTTCGCGTTGAGCGTGCGGAGGTCGGCCAAGAGCGCGAGGAGGCGGGTGCGTTCTTGCGCCGCCGGCGGCCGCGCGACGCAGAGGCGGAAGGCGTGGTCGAGGCGGGCGGAGTCGTCGGGACCGCCGTCGCGGAGGACGCGTTGGGCCAGCGCGCCGGCCATCTCAAAAAACTGTTGATCGTTGAGGAGAGTGAGGGCTTGGAGCGGGGTGTTGGAGCGCAGGCGGCGGGTGCAGGCGCTGAAGCTGTCGGCGGCGTCGAACACGGCGACGGCGGGATGCGGCGTGGCGCGCCAGTAATGGGTGTAGAGGCCGCGGCGGTAACGGTCGGGGCCCGCGCTGGCGGTCCAAGGCCGGCTCGATTGGCCGAGGTTCATGACGCCGTCGGGTTGGGGTGGAAAGACTGGGGGGCCGCCGAGTTTCGGCGCGAGGAGGCCGCTCGCGGCGAGGGCGACGTCGCGGACGATCTCGGCGTCGAGGCGCAGGCGGGCTTGGTGGGCGAGGAGTTTGTTGACGGGATCGACGACGTGGAGGTCCGGCCGGGCGTGCGACGATTGGCGATACGTGGCGGAGGTGACGATGAGACGGTGGAGGGTCTTCATGCTCCATTGTTGCGCGATGAATTCGGTGGCGAGAAAGTCGAGGAGTTCGGGATGCGAAGGCGCGGTGCCCTGGGTGCCGAAGTCGTTTTCCGTTTCGACGAGGCCGGTGCCGAAATACTGCTGCCAAATGCGGTTCACCATCACGCGGGCGGTGAGGGGGTGGTCGGGTTGGAAAAGCCAGCGCGCGAGATCGAGGCGGTTGGGCGTGGCGACGGCGAGGGGTGGGAGGATGGCGGGAGTGCCGGGCTGCACCGGATCGCCGCGGCGCGTGAAGTCGCCCTTGATGAAGATCACGCTCTCGCGGGGTTTCTTCAGTTCGGACATGACGAGTGTGGTGAGTCTTCGGGACGGGCGCCGTTCGAGGCCGGAATGCTTGAGTTGGCGGGCCTTGAAGTCGGCGTCCACCTGCGGATAGGCGGCGAAGACGGCGCGCTTTTGAGCAAAGTTAAGATTGGCCCAAGGAACATCCAGGGCTTCGCGGGCGGTGCCGCCGAGATTGGTTTTGCCCATGCCGTCGAGGGCGGCGAACCACGCCACCACCGGTCCCTTGTGCTCATCGAGAAATTTTTCGAAGTCGGCCTGTTGGGTCTCGAGTTCGCGCAGGGCCGTTTCGTCAGCCGAATTTTCACTGGCGAACGCGAGCGTGCCGCCGGGGGTGCTCTTGCCGTGGCCGTCGTCGACGGTGTTGTTGAAGATCGCGTAGAGCTGGTAGAATTCGCGCTGCGTGATCGGGTCGAATTTGTGATCGTGGCACTGCGCGCAGCCGACGGTCAGACCGAGAAAGGCGGTGCCAAATGTGCCCACGCGATCGAGCACGGCTTCGATGCGGAACTGCTCGGGATCGATGCCGCCCTCTTGGTTGATCTGGGTGTTGCGGTTGAAGCCTGTGGCAACTTTTTGGTCGAGGGTGGCATTCGGCAGGAGGTCGCCGCCGAGTTGTTCGATTACGAATTGATCGTAAGGGAGGTCGCGGTTCAGTGCGGCGACGACCCAGTCGCGGTATTTCCAAATTTGGCGGGGGGCGTCGATCGAGTAGCCGTTGGAATCAGCATAGCGCGCGACGTCGAGCCACGGGCGCGCCCAGCGTTCGCCGTGGTGCGGCGAGGCGAGCAGGCGTGTGACGACGCGGCCAAACGCGGCTTCGCGGCGAGTCGAAGTTGCAGCGGAGGAAGTTGCAGAGGTGGTCGCAGGGTAGTCGGCGAGGAACGCCGCGACCTCGGCGGGCGTGGGCGGGAGACCGATGAGGTCGAGGCTGAGGCGGCGGAGCAGGGTGACGCGGTCGGCCTCGGGGGAAGGGGCGATCGGCGTTTTTTCGTTTGCGAGCCGCGCGAAAATGAAGGCGTCGATGGGGTTTTGTGACCAACCCTGGCGGGTCACGGCCGGAATCTCGGCACGCACCGGGGCGGTGAAGGCCCAGTGAATATTTTTTTCGGGCTCTTCGTTGGCGGGTGCGAAGGCGCCCTCGTTGATCCAGGCGCGCAGGACGGCGATTTTGGCCTCGGCGAGCGGCGGTTTTTTGTAGGGCATCTGCGCGATGTCGTCGTGCGTCCCGAGGATGGTCTTGATGAGGAGACTCTCGTTGGCCTTGCCCGCGACCAAGGACGGGCCGCTGTCTCCGCCGGTCCGCAGAAACGCCGCAGTGTCGGCGCGCATACCGGACTTTTGCTGCGAAGCGCCATGGCAGCGGTAGCAGTGTTGG
>CAMCHO010000244.1 GCA_945874455.1 Opitutus sp. GAS368
CAGGAGGGCGTCGGCCCCGAGCATTCCCGCAAGACCATCTGCATCTCCACCCAAGTCGGCTGCGCGATGGGCTGCGTCTTCTGCGCGAGCGGTCTCGCCGGTCTCAAACGCGACCTCAGCGCCGGCGAAATCGTCGCTCAACTCCTCCAAGTCTGCTATCGCGAAGACGCCCGCACCCCCCGCGCTCGCATGGAGCTCGCCTCGTTCGACAACATCGTGGTCATGGGCATGGGCGAGCCGCTCGCCAACTACGACGCCACGCTCCTCGCCCTCACTATCGTCAACGCCGAATGGGGCCTCGGCGTCGGCGCCCGCCGCATCACGCTTTCCACCAGCGGCCTTGTACCCAAAATCCTGCGACTGGCCGACGAACCCCTCGGCTTCCGCCTCGCGATCTCCCTCCACGGTGCCACCGACGAAGTCCGCGAGAAGATCATGCCCGTCAACAAGGCCTACCCGCTCGCGAAACTCATACCGGCCATCGAACAGTTCACCGCGAAACATGGCCGCATGGTCACCCTCGAGTTCATTTTGATCGAGGACGTCAACGACTCCATCGACCAAGCTGGCGAGCTCCGCGACATCGCCCGCGACCTCCACGCGCACGTCAACCTCATCCCTTACAACACCGTCGCCGGACTCCCATGGAAACGTCCGTCGAATAACCGCCAAGAGCGCTTTGCCGACGTCCTGCGCGCCGCCCGCGTGCCGGTGACGCTCCGCCGAGAAAAAGGCCACGACATCGACGCCGCCTGCGGCCAACTCCGCCTCAAGACCGAGAAGGAACGCGAACTCGTCGCCACCGCATGACGCCTCCTCCGTCGGGCAGCAGCCTGCCTGCGGGCCACTCAGCACCCGCGTCATCGCCCGCCAGCCCGATCCTCCCCGCGGCGCCTGCCCGCTCCGGCGCGATCACCGTCTTGCCCATCATCGTCGCGGTGAGCAGCGCTCACTTGCTCAACGATACGATTCAATCGCTCCTCCCGGCGCTGTATCCGGTCCTCAAGGATGAACTGCACATCACCTTCGCACAGGTCGGGCTCATCACGCTCACGTTCCAGCTCACGGCTTCGCTCTTGCAACCGTTCGTCGGCCTCTACACCGACCGACACCCGCAGCCGTTCTCCCTCGCCGCCGGCATGGTGTTCACGCTCGGCGGCGTTGCCTTGCTCTCCGTCGCGCACACTTTCGCGCTGGTATTGATCGCCGCCGCGCTCATCGGCTTCGGCTCCTCGATCTTTCACCCCGAGGCGTCGCGGGTGGCTCGCCTGGCCTCGGGCGGACGCCACGGTTTCGCTCAATCGCTCTTCCAAGTCGGGGGCAACGCGGGCAGCGCCCTCGGCCCGCTCCTCGCCGCCCTCGTTATCGCCCATCGCTCCCAAGCGCACGTCGCGTGGTTTTCCCTGCTCCCGGTCGTCGGCTTCATCGTCCTCACCCGCGTGGGACGCTGGTATCGTGATCATCTGACCCACCTCCAGCGCCACCCGGCTACGCCTCACCCGACCACCGCGTCACCACTGTCGCCGCAGCGCATTGTCGCCACCCTCGCGGTTCTCGCCGTGTTGATTTTCTCTAAATATTTCTACCTGGCCTGCCTCGGCAGCTATTACACGTTCTATCTTATCGAGACCTTTCAAGTCTCGGTCCAAAACGCCCAGTTGTTCCTCTTCCTGTTCCTCGCCGCCGTCGCCGCCGGCACGATCATCGGCGGGCCCATCGGTGACCGCATCGGCCGGAAGGCCGTCATTTGGGTCTCCATTTTGGGTGCCGCGCCTTTCGCACTGCTCCTCCCCTATGCGAATCTTTTTTGGTGCGCCACGCTCACCGTCGTCATCGGCGTCGTCCTCGCTTCCGCGTTCTCCGCCATTCTCGTTTACGCGCAGGAACTTCTCCCCAACCGCGTCGGCCTCGTCTCCGGTCTCTTCTTCGGTTTTGCGTTTGGCATGGGCGGCATCGGCTCCGCCGCCCTCGGTCATCTCGCCGACCACACCAGCATCCCGTTTATTTTTCAGCTCTGCTCCTACTTGCTCCTGCTCGGCCTCCTCACCGCTTTTTTGCCCGAGGTCGGCCGACGCCATTCCGCCTGACCCTGCCGTTTGTGCTCGCCACGTTCGCCCCAGCACCCCGTCTTCTCCAAACCCCACTGCCACAAATTTCCGCTTGAAGCCCTTCTCACTTTTCGTTTTTTCCCGAATTTATCTTTTTTAAACGACGGAACTTTCCTTTTCGCCTTTTTTCCCAACCCGCTCCGTTCCCACTTTCCCGCTCCCACTTTTCCCCATGATTGAAGTCAAAGGCCTCGTAAAAACCTACGGTCCCAAACGCGCCGTGAATGGCGTCTCTTTCCGTGTCAACCGCGGTGACATCCTTGGCTTCCTCGGCCCCAACGGCGCCGGCAAGTCCACTACGATGAAGATGATCACCGGCTTCCTTCGCCCGGATTCCGGCACCGCCACCGTCGATGGCATCGACGTCACCGTCGACCCCGTCGCCGTAAAGGGAAAGCTCGGCTATCTTCCCGAGAGCGCCCCCGCCTACCCCGAGATGACCGTCGAGGAATTCCTCGGCTTCATCGCCGAGGTCCGCGGCTTCCGCTCCGCCACCGCCCGGGGCGCCCAAGTCGACCGCGCCATCGGCCTCACCCATCTCTCCCCGGTCCGCAAGCAGACCATTGAAACCCTCTCGAAGGGTTTCAAACAGCGCGTCGGCTTCGCCCAAGCCCTCCTCCATGACCCCGGCGTCCTTGTCCTCGACGAGCCCACCGACGGCCTCGACCCGAATCAGAAGAACGAGGTCCGCTCGCTCATCAAAGCCATGGCCGTTGATAAAGCCGTGATCCTGTCGACTCACATCCTTGAGGAAGTAGACGCCATCTGCAATCGGGTGATTATCATCTCCCAGGGCAAAGTCGTCGCCGACGAGACCCCCGCTTCGCTGCACGCGCGCAAGCCCGGCGCGCGCCTCGACGAAATCTTCCGCACCCTCACGGCCTCGGACGTTTAATTTGCCTGCCTTGTAGGTGCCTGCTTGCAGGCGATGCGGCCCTGCCCTTCGCGAGCGAGCGAGCTCCTACCCGACCCTCCTTTTCCTTTTTCCCATGACCCAGATTTCCCCCATCTTCAAACGCGAGTTCTTCGGTTACTTCCGCTCGCCCGTCGCCTACGTTTTCCTGGTCGTCTTCTCCGTCGCCAGCATCGGCCTCGCCTTCTTCGTCGGCGGCTTCTTCAAAGCCAACCAAGCGACGATGCAGAGCTACTTCACGTTTTATCCGTGGCTGTTCCTCTTCCTCATTCCCGCCGCCGGCATGCGCCTCTGGTCCGAGGAAAAACGCACCGGCACCGTCGAGCTCCTCTTCACCCTCCCCATCACGACGCTGGAGGCCGTCCTCGGGAAATTCCTCGCCGCTTGGGCCTTCCTCACCCTCGCGATTCTCCTCAGCCTTCCCCTCGCCGGCACCGTCGCCTACCTCGGCTCCCCCGACTGGGGCGTCATCGCCAGCACCTATTTTGGCGGCGTCCTCATGGCCGGCAGTTACCTCGGCGTGTGCTCGCTAACCTCCGCGCTCACGAAAAACCAAGTCATCAGTTTCGTCATCAGCGTCGTCGCCTGCCTTGGCCTCCTCTTCCTTGGGTGGAGCGTCTTCTCCGAGGTACTCGGCTCGATTTTCCCCGTCTGGCTCGTCGATCTTCTCTCAAACTTCAGCTTCATCACCCACTTCGACGCGTTTACCAAGGGCATCATCGATCCCAAGGACGTCGTGTTCTTCCTCTCCCTGATGGGCTTCACTCTCTTCCTCAACGTCGTCGCCCTCGAACGCTGATCCGTCCTCTCCGTTCCCCCCATTTCCCAATTTTTCGCCTTTTCGATTTACCGATGAAACTCAGCGCCAAAGCCCTCGCCATCGTCCTCCTCTTTGTCGGCCTCGTGCTCGTCAACTACCTCGCGTCGTCGCTCCCCGCGCGTCTCGATTTGACCGCCGACTCCATCTACTCCCTCTCCACCGGCACCAAGACCATGCTCGGTAAGATCGAGGAGCCCGTCGTCATCGACCTCTACTTCTCCAAGGACGCCTCCGGCCTCCCCATCCAATACAAAAACTACGCCACCCGCGTGCAGGAGATGCTCCGCCAATACGTCCGCGCCGGACGCGGCAAGCTCACCCTCAACGTCATTACGCCGCGCGCCGACACCCCGGACGAGGAGAAAGCCACCGCCGCCGGTCTCACTCCGCAGGTGTCCCAACAGGGCGGCGAACAATTCTTCTTCGGCCTCGTCGTCACCCAAGCTGATCAACAGAAAAATATCCCCGCCTTCGCCCCGCAGCGCGAACAGTTCCTCGAATACGATCTCTCGAAACTCGTCTACAGCGTCCAGCAGATCAACAAGCCGAAGCTCGGCCTCCTCACCAGCCTCCCGCTCCAGGGCACCAGCCCGCAGGAAATGCAAATGATGATGATGATGCGCCGCCAGCCGCAGCCGTCACAGATGGTGATCAGCGAGCTCGAACAGTCTTTCACCATCGTCAAAATCGAGGACTCGGCGACCGAACTTCCCGCCGGTCTCGAAGCCCTCGCCGTCATTCATCCGCAAAACGTCTCGAACAAACTCCAGTTCGCCATCGACCAATTCATCCTCGGCGGCAAACCCGTCTTCCTCGCGGTCGATCCCGCGTCACAACACTTCAAGCGCCAGGCCAACCCGCAGCAACAGATGATGGGCCAGCCCACGCCCAGCGTCTCCAGCGATCTCCCGACCCTCCTCAGCGCCTACGGTATCGCCTACAACGCGCAGAATATCGTCGGCGACAACGACAACCCCCTCCCCGTCGGCGGCCAGGGTAATCAAGTCGTCCGCATGCCCACGTGGCTGAGCCTCCGCAAAGAAAACTTCAGCGCGACCGCCCTGCCCACCGCCCAACTCAAAACCGCTTGGTTTATCGAATCCGGCAGCCTCTCCGCCAAACCCGGCAGCACCACCACCTTCAAACCTCTGATCGAAACCTCGGCCGCCGGCGGCGAAATCCCCGCAATGATGCTGCAGTTCGCCCAGCCCGACGACATCGCGAAACAAATCACGCCTTCCGGCAAGAAGACCATTGCCGCCCTCGTCACCGGCAAGTTCAAGACCGCCTTCCCCGACGGCGCGCCGAAAGACGAACCCAAGAAAGATGATCCCTCGAAACCCCCGACACCTCCCGCGCCGACGCCCGCCGCCTCCGGTCCCGCCCTCACCGAGTCCAAAGCAACCTCCACCCTCTTCGTCATCGCCGATACCGACTGGCTCTTCGACGACTACAGCCTCCGCAAGATGAACTTCTTCGGTCAAACCGCCGTCGAACCGTACAACGACAATCTCTCCTTTGCCTCCAACACCCTCGAGTTTCTCGGTGGCTCGCAAGACCTCATCAGCATCCGCGGCAAAGGCAGCTCGATCCGTCCCTTCACCGTCGTCCGCGAAATGGAGATCGAGGCTCAGAAAAAATTCCAAACCCAGCTCACCGCCCTCGACGCCCGCCTTGCCGAAGTGAACAAGAAGCTCACCGAAATGCAGGGCAAGAAAACGGAAGGCAACCGCCTGATCGCCACCCCCGAGATGGCCAAGGCCATCGCCGATTTCCAAAAGCAACAGGCCGCCATGAACGGCGAACGCCGCCAAATCCGCCGCGCCCTCCGCGAGGATATCGACGGCCTCGAGAAGAAACTCCTCACCTTGAATCTCCTCGCGACGCCCGTCCTCGTCGGCGCCTTCAGCTTCTGGTTCTACCGTCGTCGTAAACAGTAGGGCGCGGCTTCGACCCGCCCTCCGGCGGACGGCGGTGTCCAACCGCCGTCCCTTCGTACTCTCAACGCTCAGCTCTCCGCTCTTAACGCTCAGTACCCTCCCGTCCGCTATCCGATGAAACTGAAATCCATCGTCCGCACCATCGCCATTCTCGCCGCGCTCTCCGCCGTCGCCTTCTTCGCGACCCGCCCCACGCCCGCGCCGGTCGCCGACACCCGTATCGGCCAACCGCTGGCTGACCGCGCCATCGTCGAAAAGGCCACCACGCTCCGTCTCAACGACCAGGGTAAGACCGTCACGCTCGTCCGCCAAGCCGACGCCACGTGGAAGGTCTCTTCGTATCACGATTTCCCTGCCGACTTCTCGAAGCTCGCTACCTTCATCGGCAGCCTCACCGACGCAAAACTCGAACGCCTCGTCACCAGCAGCCCTGCCCGCATCGCCCTGCTCGAGTTCAAGGACACCAAAATCGAGCTGCTTGATGCCACCGACAAAGAGCTCTGGTCCGTCACGCTCGGAAAAAATCCCGATACCGGCAGTGGCCGCTACGTTCGCTACGGCGCCGAAGCCAAAGCCTTCCTCGCCAGCCTCAGCGCCTACCTCGACACGGATTCCAAAAATTGGGCCAACACGGAACTCCTCGCTCTCAAAGTCGACGACGTCGCGAAGATTGAAATCCCCTTCGTCGCGGCGAACGCCAGCGAGCCGACCTCCCTCACCGTCTCGCGCGCTACGAAAGACGCCCCCTGGACCGCCGAGAAAACTCCCGACGGCCAGAAGCTCAAAGCCGACAAAATTTCGGCTGTGCTGAGCTCGCTCTCGAGTATCCGTTTTTCTGAAACGAACGATCTCACCGATGCGAACGCCGTCGCCGCCAAAGCCACCGAGCGCCTCTTCAAAATCGAAACCTTCGACAAAAAAGTCCTGAAGATCGCCCTCGGCCGGAAGCCTGAAGAGAAAAAACTGAAACCCATCACCCCGCCCGCCGAAGGCCAGTCTGCGCTCTCCAGCTTGGGCACCGCCGCCGACATGTTGAAAAAAGACGCCGATGGAAAACCCGCCGACCCTGCGAAGCCGATCGCGCCCGAGTTTGAAACCATCCCCGCCGGTCCCGTCTTCGTAAACATTGCCAGTAGCGACGCCTCCGCCTCGGTAAACGCGCTCATGCAAAAGCGTGCTTTCCAAATCTCCGACTACACCTTCACGAGTCTCCCGCAGAA
>CAMCHO010000245.1 GCA_945874455.1 Opitutus sp. GAS368
GCGTTGACGCCAATCATATTTTGGCTCTCCCGTCGCTTCCCGCTCGAACGCGGTCGCCTCCTGCGCAGCGTACCCATCCATGTCGTCGCCGCCCTGCTCGCAACCATCATTTCCCTGACGGTTACCGCCGCCGTCTTCCCTTCCACGCGTGGGAGCCTGAACGCCAGTCCCGGCGGCCTGCGCCCTCCCCGACCGCTCATGCGGGATACCTCCGGCGCTCTCTTACCTCCGCGCCGTCCACCCCTCGACGCCCGCGACCGCAGGCCCCTCGCCGGCTCCGAAAATTCCGACCCCGCCTCCACGGACGCTCCCGCGCCCAATTTCCGTTTCGATCCCCGATTTCCTAAAGCCCGCCCCGGCGGCCCCCCGCGCCCCGCAGGCTTCGGCTCCACCTACTTGGCGCCCTTAAATCCGCTCTCTCTCCGCGGAAATTTCGGCTTCGCGATGTATCTCATCCTGATGGCTGGCGCTCACGCGCTCGCCTACTATCGCCGCGCTCAAGACCGCGATCATGAGGCCCTCGCTCTGACCGCCAGCCTCAACCAAGCGCGGCTCGACGCACTCCGTCTCCAGCTCCAGCCCCACTTTCTTTTCAACACCCTCAACGCCATCTCCACCCTCGTCCACCGCGATCCCCACGCCGCCGACGAACTCATTGCCGATCTCGGCGGACTCCTCCGCGCCTCCCTCGAAAACAAAGACCACGAAGTCCCCCTCGCCCGCGAGATCGAGCTCCTTGATCGCTACCTCGCCATTGAGCAGACGCGCCTCGGCGGTCGCCTCCTCATCGTGCGCGACCTCGATCCCACCGCCTCCGCCGCCCTCGTACCCACGTTTCTCTTACAGCCGCTGGCCGAGAACGCCATCCGCCACGGCCTCGAGCCCCGCACCACGCGCGGCACGCTCACCATCCGCGCCCACCGCGAGGGTGGCGACCTGCACCTCTCCGTCACCGACGACGGCGTCGGCGTCGGCCTCGCCACGCCCGCCGCCCGCACCGCGCGTCAAGGCATCGGCCTCTCCAATTCCACCGAACGCCTCCGCGCCCTCCACCACGGCCGCGCTCGCCTCACACTCATTTCTCCCCCTGAAGGCGGCGTTCGCGTCGAAATCGTTTTGCCCTTCCTCACCGAGCGCCCAGTCGCAAACACCGTCGTCCCCGCATGAAACTCACCGCCCTCATCGTCGACGATGAGCCACTCGCCAGAGAGCGCATCCGCACCCTCCTCGCCACCGAGCCCGACATTGAGATTATTGGCGAATGCGCCGATGGCCGCTCCGCCCTCACCACTCTGCGCGAGCGCCTCCCCGACATCCTTTTCATCGACGTCCAAATGCCCGAGCTGACCGGCCTCGCCGTCCTGCGCGAGCTGGCGAAAAAACCCGCCGTCGTCATCTTCGTCACCGCCTTCGACGAACACGCCGTCAACGCCTTCGAGGTCCACGCGCTCGACTACCTGCTCAAGCCTTTCAAGCCCGCCCGCCTCCGCGCCGCCCTCGTGCGCGCCCGCGAGCAACTCGCCAAAAAAAGCTCCGCCGACGACGCCACGGCTCGCCTCCTCGCGCTCCTCGAATCCCGCCAAGCCCCCGACGCCACTCCCGCACACGTCACTCGTTTTTCAGTGCGGGACCGCGACCGCACGCGCTTCGTGAAGGTGACGGACATCGATTGGGTCGAAGCCTCCGGCAACTACGTCGTGATGCATGCCGGCAAAGAAAACTTCGTCCTCCGCGAAACGCTCGCCGCCGTCGAAGCGCAGGTGTCGCCGAAAGAATTCTTCCGCCTGAACCGCTCCGCCCTCGCCCGCCTCGATCGCGTCCGCGAAGTAGAACCCACCTTTAATGATGAACACGTCGTCGTCCTCACGACCGGCGCCCGCATCCCGCTCACCCGCGGAGTGCGCGAGCTCCAAGAGCGCCTAAAATTCGCCTAGGGCCGCAGCTCGCCCACGCCCGTCCTCCGTTATCGGCCCTCCGTTGAAGGCCCGGCCGTCGGCCGGGTTTCCCCTGCTACGCCGCCACCGCCATCCGCGCCCGCGCCGGCTGCCGCCACTTCCCACCCGTCGGCGCTCCCACGCGCACCCCGACCGCGGCGCCGACGCTCACGCGCAAAAATGGCCGCACGCGGTTCAGTCGCACTTTCACCGCACCCACCGTCAGCCCCTCGCGGGCCGCCACGGTTTGGTAGCTGTTCCCCTCGACGATCATCGTCACCAAATTTCGGTCTTTCGGGCTCAGCTGCGTCAAAGCGATCGCCAGCGCCTCCATGATTTCCGCCACCGCATGCTCGCTGCTCGTGTCCGGCGCCCGCTCAAACTCGATATCGTCCGACACCAGGGTCGGCCGACAACGCCGCCGCCGCAGAAAATCCACCGCCGTGTTCCGCGACAGCCGAAACAACCACGACTCAAACACCGCCGGATCCCGCAACATCGTCAACCGGCGCACCATTTTAATGAATACCATCTGGACGACATCCTCGACGCTACTCGGTTGCAGCAGAATCGGCCGCACAAACGCCGAGATGCGCACCGTGTAGCGTCGCACCAGCTCCGACTGCGCCGCCATCTCGCCCCGCTGCGCGCGCACGACGACGGCGGTCAGCTCGGCGCGTTCTTGGGCCGCTAGCGCCTCAGCGGTGGCGGGAAATGCGGGGGAGTGGCGGGAGGAGCGACGCGCGGGATTCACGTCCTCAAAAAACCCAAGAAATCCTCCTCGGGCCAACGCCCATGAGACGAATCCGCCTTTTGGCGGTGTGAACCGCCCGTTCGCGGGGGCGAGTTTCTCGGCGTTTTCGACCCCTACGGCCGCGTCACCCGCCCGACGATCACTTCCTTCGTCCGCTTCAAAACTGAATACAGCACCCCCGCCTCATGCGGGTCCCAACAAAACGCCTGCCCCTCGGAGGGAAACGGAATCGTCGCGATCCACTTCATCACCGATCCCGCCTGGGGAAATTCCATCACGTAGAGCTCCGTATTGTCGTGGCCCGTGAGGTAGAGAAACCCACCCGGCCCAAACGCACCGCCCGATGCACTGAAGCCGCGTCCGCCAAAGCGCGCGATCAGGTCCGCGGGCAAGGCCCATCCCGCCGTCCGGCGCCACTCGTCGTCCAGCGCGATGATCTGCGTCCACGCGGCGTCACGATTCGGCTCCGCTGCGCGATTTCCATAATGCACAAAGCACGCAATCCACCGCCCCGCCGCCGGTCCATTCCCGCGGCCCGCCGTGAGCTCGGTCGAACGGTCCAGCCAGGTAAACGAACCGTCCATGCGTCCGAAACTGTGCGAACCCACGTGCTTGAGCGTCGCGATGTCGAAGCACTCCAACGAACTCAACATCGGCACGCCCGGGTAGTTCGAGTGCACGCCATAGATCCGCCCTTCGCGCACAAAACCGGCGTTGAGGTGGATGATCGCGCCACCCGCGCCGCCTTCCCAGCCCGCGACGCGCTCGCCGGTCGTCTTCCGGTATTTCCCGATCGTATGATTATTGATCGCGTAGAAAAACTCGCGATCCACCGCCACGCCCTGCCCCGCCTCCGGTGACTTGAACCGCCGCAACTCTTCGTAACGCCAACCGGGCGTCGTGAGCTGTCCGATCGGCGGCATCACGACGGGCTCGCCGGCCCACATCGTCGCCCCCAGCAACAGAAAAAGCAGCGGTAATTTCATGCTTCATAGTCTTGGCAGATCTACGCGGAGCCGACGAGCCGCAACTCCCGCCAACCGTGTAACGATTCAGTTTCGGTATCTTGGACGAAAAAACCCTTTGCCGCGTCTCGGGCGGACCGCCAAGTTGCCCCTCTCATGTCATCCCCCACCCCCGCCCACGACGACGTCGTGCACAGCGAGCCCTTCCTCCGCTCGCTGATGCGCCGACAGCTCAGCCTCTCCATCGCCTGCGCCGCGACCTTCCTCGTCGCCTTGCTCGGGATGCCACTCCTGAACTATTTCGCGCCCGCCTTCATGGCGACGCGCGTCGCCGGCTTTACGCTCAGCTGGCTGATTCTGGGCATTCTGTTTTTCCCTTTCGTCTGGATTATTTCCTACGTCTTTATCAAGCGCTCGCTGCGCCTCGAGGAAGATGAAGTCAACGAAGCGCGCCGCTAAGCCATGAATCTACCGCTCGCATTGCTCAACGGCGTCGATCCTTGGATCTTCGGCTTCTCCTTTCTCACCGTCGCCGTCACCCTGTGGATGGGTTTCCGCTCCGCGAAAACCTCCAAGACCGCGAGCGACTTCTTCGTCGCCGGCCGCTCCGTCTCAGTCGGCTGGAACGCCTCCGCCATCTCCGGCGAATACCTCTCCGCCGCGTCCTTCATGGGCGTCGCCGGCATGGTCATGTCCTCCGGCTACGACGCGCTGTGGTATCCGGTGTGTTACGCCTGCGGATACCTGTTTCTCCTGCTCTTCATCGCAGGCCCCCTGCGTCGCTTCGGTGCCTACACGATCCCCGATTTCGCCGAGGGCCGGTTTGACTCGCCGCTCTTCCGTAAAATCGCCGTGTGTTTCGTCCTCTTCATCGGATTTTTCTACACGATGCCGCAGATGAAGGGCGCGGGCGTCACCCTCGCCTACATTTTCCCAGGTCTCCCCTACTGGGTCGGCGTCGTGCTCGTCGGCGCAGTCATCACCTTCAACGTCGCGCTCGGCGGCATGAAGGGCATCACCCTCGTGCAGGCATTCCAATATTGGATAAAAATGTTCGCGATCAGCGTACCGGTTTTCGTGCTGATGGCCGTCGTCGGCTTCTACAACACCCAGATCGGCGCCAACCTCGCCCCCGGTGAAACCGCGGCACCCGTCTCATCCATCGAACGCAAACCGCTCGTCGAAAAAGCGCCGAAGGACACCGCGTGGATCGCCCCCTTCGGCCCGCTCACGACGAAGGCCGTCACCGCCGCCGCCAACGCGCTCCCCGCCGAACAGCGGCCCGCGTTTCTCGCCGAACACCAAAAGCCCTATTCCCTCCTCTACACCTACTCCCTGATCATCGCCCTCGTCTGCGGCACCGCCGGACTCCCGCACATTTTGGTCCGCTTCTACACGAATCCCGACGGCGTCGCCGCCAAGAAGACCACGATGTGGGTGATGATTTTAATCGGTGTCTTCTACGTTTTCCCGCCGATCTTCGGCGTGATCGGCCGCAATCTCCTGCCCGAACTCTACAGCGGCGTCGGCGCGAAGGGCACGGACAAGATCGTCCTCGAACTCCCCACCCTCATCGGGGCGAAATACGGTGTCGTCGGCTCCATCCTGAGCGGCATCACCTGCGCCGGAGCGTTCGCCGCCTTCATGAGTACGTTCAGCGGCCTGCTCGTCTCGATGACGGGCGCGCTCGCCCACGATGTCTACGGACGCATGTTGCGCCCCAAGTCCCAACCCGCCGAGCGGATGTTGGCGTTCAAAGTCGCCGCCGTGCTCATCGGCGGCGTCGCCGTCACGCTCGGTTGCTTCGTCGAGCCGCTCGAAATCAACTTTATGGTTGGCCAAGCCTTCGCGATCGCCGCCGCGAGTTATTTTCCACTGCTCTTCATGAGCGTGTGGTGGCGCGGGATGACGATGAAAGGCGCCGCTACGGGCATGTTGACCGGCGGTCTGTGCGCTCTCGGCGCTGCCGCGCTCACCAACCTCGGCACGCTCGCGCTCGACAAGGGCCCGATGGGCAAAATCTTCGCCGGCTTCGCCCCGCTAAACGGCTTCTGGGCGCAGCACCCGCTCCTCCGCATCCTCTGCGAACAGCCCGCGATCTGGACCGTGCCGCTCGCGATTGGCCTGATGATTGTCGTGTCCAAGGCGACCTCCGCCGAAGTCCCCGAAGACATCCGCATGAAAATGCTCGTCCTCCACGCCCCCGAGAAACTCGGGCTGAAGCAGGAATACATCCAAGAGCAACAAGCCGGCACCGGCCATTGATCCCGTCTGGAGCAGGGCAAGGTCTCTGACTTGCCCTGTGCGGCACGCGCCGGTGAGCAGTAGCGCGACGGTTCACAGCCTCTGCGCAACCCCCAAAAGGGCGGTCGGCGCCGAACGCCAAACTCACAACCCTTGACGCCGACATTCAGCGTGAATTGCGGCTGTGTAACCTTGCCGTACACCTGTCTGTCACGAATCAAACCAAGACTCTTTTTGTGCCTCTCGCCGGGGCAATAACGGCGCGTTGATCGATCGTTCGCAGATGACCCCGACGGCCTGATCCGACCGCCTGCACGGTCGACCTCCTGCGCAAAGCGCCCCCTCTTTCATCCATACCATTGCGGCAGTCTGACGTTTGCCCCGGACCCCGTTGGTCCTCCCCCATCGGCCCTCTCTTTCTCGCAGATCAAACCGCCCTGCCTTGCGGGCGGGATGAACCGTGCCAGTCGTCGACCCGTCTTTTCGTTTGTCGAGGCGGCCCAAGGGTGTCCCGGCGGCACTACCGCGACGTGAAAGCAACGACGGAAGCGGGCGCGTTCTTCAACCTCCTGCCGCGCCCCATTCACACGCTTTCGATAGCTCGCCACGGGTTGGCAAGGCCAGGTCAGCGACAGGAGTTCCGACGCGTAAAGGTAACAATCCCGCGCTTCCGAAGGGCAGGTGGATCACCTATCACCCGAGCTTACCGCTCCTACTTCCCCTTAGTCATGATGTCTTATTTTTCCCTGCGTTCATCCAAGCTGCGTCGATGGGTTGCAGCGCTCACCACCGCCTGCTGCGCCCTCTTGCCCGCCGCCCACGCGAACAGCAATTTGCTCATCACCGAAATTCAATCCGATGGTTTATCGGATTTCTGGGAGCTCACCAACGTCGGCACCGCGCCGATCAATCTCGGCGGATACAAGTGGACGGATAGCGCGCGCTCGGCGGCGGTCGCGATTGCGATCCCCGCCGGTGCGACGATCGCGGCCGGCGAGTCGGTGATTTTTACCGCAGCAGCAGCAGCAACGTTTCGGACGCAGTGGGGAATTGCGGCCAGCGTGCAGGTTT
>CAMCHO010000246.1 GCA_945874455.1 Opitutus sp. GAS368
CGGGACCTCGGCGTGAAAATGCTCACCCTCTACGCTTTCTCGGTCGAAAACTGGAAACGCCCCCAAGACGAAGTCGGCGGTCTCATGAGCCTCTTGGAGTATTACCTGCAAAAGGAACTCGACACCTTCATCCGCGACCGCGTCCGCCTCCGCACCATCGGTCGCACGCACGAGCTTCCCGCCAGTGTCCAAAAAGTCCTCCGCACCACGGTTGAAGCCACCCAACACTTTACAGACTACACCCTCGTCCTCGCGCTCAATTACGGCTCCCGCACCGAGGTCGTCGATGCCGCCCGCGCCTATGCTGCCGCCGTCGCCGCCGGAAAAGAGCCACTCCACGACACCACCTACGCCTCCTTCAGCCGCTACCTCTCGACCGCCGACCTGCCGGACCCGGACCTCGTCATCCGCACCTCTGGCGAAACCCGCATCAGTAATTTCCTCCTGCTCCAAGCCGCCTACGCTGAATTCGTTTTCACCCCGACCCTCTGGCCCGATTTCACCAAAGCTGATCTCGCATCCGCCATCGCCGAATATAATCGCCGCGAGCGCCGCTTCGGCCTCACCAGCGAACAGCTCAAGTCCTCCGCAGCCACGACGTAGTTTCCCCGCGCTCCCGTGCTCCAACGCATCTTCAGCACTGTCGTCCTGTGGCTCGTCGTCGGCAGCGCCTTGTGGTTTTTCCGCACCAACGGCGCCCTCGTCCTCATCGCGATCATCTCGGCACTCACGCTCCGGGAATTCTACCGCCTCATGCAGGCAATCGGTTATCGGCCCTTCGAAAAACTCGGTATTCTCTTTGGCACGCTCATCACGCTGTCACCTTGGTTTGAAGCGCAATTTCATTGGCCCGCCGAACCCCTGCTCGCCCTCGCCACCATCGTGTTTTCCGTCCGCCTCCTCGGCGAACGCACCCCGGAAAATCGCGTCGAGTCCCTCAGCTCGACCATCTTCGGTCTCGTTTACGTGGCGCTCCTGCTCGAATACATGACGCGCATTATCACGCCTCTGCCCGGCGACGTCCTGACACCCGACGGCCGCCTGCTCATCGCACTCTGGGTCATCGTCGTCGCAAAATTCTGCGACATGGGTGCCTTGCTCTCCGGCCTCGCCTTCGGTCGCCACAAGATGTCGCCGCTCATTTCGCCAAAGAAAACCTGGGAGGGTGCCGCCGGCGGTATCCTGTTCTCCATGGCAACGGGCGCCCTCTTCGCCCACTTCGCGCGTCACCAATTCCCCCCGCACATGACGCCGCTCATCGCCGCACTCTGCGCCGCCCCCATCGCCGCCCTCGGCATCGTCGCCGATCTCGTCGAGTCCGTCATCAAACGCCGCGCCGACCGCAAAGACTCCGGCGCGACCATTCCCGGCATCGGCGGGATGTTCGACCTCAGTGACAGCCTCCTCCTCGCCGCCCCGGTCGGCTACTTCCTCTTCCGGTTGCCCTGATCACAGTCTGTTCTCAACCACCGATGAACACGGATAAACACGGATACCGCATTAAACTCCTCACCTCCCCACGCTCCGGCCCCGTGTCCGCCGCGCCCGGCGTCCGTGTCCGCCGCGCCAGGCATCAGTGTCCATCCGTGGTTAAAATTTCTGCGTTTATCTAAACGCTCCGCACCTTCGCCTTCCTCCGTGGTTACTTCCGCCGCTCCCTCCCCCCGCAAACGGGTCGTCCTCCTCGGCGCCACCGGCTCCATCGGCGAGAATACGCTTCGCGTCCTCGCCGCCCACCGCGACAAACTCGAACTCGTGGGCATCGCCGCCCACTCCAAATGGGAGAAACTCGCGGCCATCGCTCGCCAGTTTGATGTTCGCCACGTCGGCCTCTTCGACGATGCCGCTTACTCCGCCACCCGCGCCAATCTCGCCGCATTCCCCGCCGGCACCCACCTCGTCGGCGGGCTCTCCGGCCTCGTTGAACTCGCCCAACTCCCCGCCGCCGACACCGTCCTCGTCGCCGTCGTCGGCACCACCGGCCTCGCACCCGCCCTCGCCGCCCTCGCCGCCGGCAAAGACCTCGCCCTCGCCTCCAAAGAGATCCTCGTTCTCGCCGGTAAATTCGTCGTGGCCGCCGCCAAAAAATCCGGCGCAAAAATTCTCCCCGTCGACAGCGAACACAACGCTGTCTTCCAGTGCCTCGAGGGCCACCCGCACACCGGCGTGCGTCGCATCATCCTCACCGCCAGCGGCGGCGCATTCCGCGACTGGCCCGCCGCACGCCTCGCCCACGTTACTCCCGCCGAAGCCCTTAAACACCCCAATTGGTCGATGGGCCCGAAAATCACGGTCGACTCCGCCACGCTCGCCAACAAAGGCCTCGAGCTCATCGAAGCCCAATGCCTCTTCGGACTGCGCCCCGAGCAATGCACCGCGGTACTCCACCCCCAGAGCATCGTCCACGCCTTCGTCGAATTCACCGACGGCGCCATGCTCGCCCAGCTGTGCCCCCCGTCGATGACGTTTCCGATCCAGCACGCCTTGCTCCACCCCGTGCGTGCCCCCGGCGTCGACTCCGCCCTCGATTTCACGAAGCTACTCTCCCTCGAATTTCGCCCCATCGACGAAAGCCGCTTCCCGCTCCTCCGCCTCGCCCGCGAGTCGATGGCCGCCGCCGGGGTCGCTCCCGCGATTTTCAACGCCGCCAACGAGGTCGCCGTCGCCGCCTTCCTCGCCAGTAAAATCCCCTTCCTTGCGATTCCCCGCGTCGTGGAACACGTTCTCTCTACCATCTCCAATTTTGAACCCGCCGATCTTCCTTCCGTCCTCGCCGCCGACACCGAATCTCGGCGCCTCTCGCGCTTGAAAACCTTGGATCCGCAACCCTAATTTCCCGTCCTCCTGTTCCGCATGGATTTCCTCGCTCCCCTCCTCTCCAACGTCTGGTCCGCGTTTCTCGTCGTCCTCTTTTTCGGCGGCTCGATCTTCGTCCACGAACTCGGTCATTTCCTCGCCGCCCGCAAGCGCGGCGCCAAGGTCGAGCGTTTCTCCATCGGTTTCGGCCCCGCCATCTGGTCTCGCCGCGGGAAAGACGGCGTCGAATACCGCCTCTCCTGGATCCCTCTCGGCGGCTACGTCCTCCTCCCGCAACTCGCCGACCTCGGCCCCGTCGAGGGCGAAAGCACCACCGACGTCACCAGACTCCCACCCATCGACTACACGTCGAAGATGCTGATCCTCGTCGCCGGCGCCTCATTCAATATCCTCTTCGCCTTCGCCCTCGCCTGTGTCGTCTGGCTCGTCGGCGAGCCCACTTTCTCCGAGCTCAACACCACCCGCATCGGCACCGTCAACGCCGTCATTAAACTTGCCGACGGAACGACCGTCCCCAATCCCGCCGCCGACGCCGGTCTCCAAGCCGGCGACAACGTCACATCGATCGACGGCCACCGCGTCGCCAATTTCGAAGATATTCTCAATGGGGTCCTCCTCGGCAAAGGCCGCGCCAGTGATGACCGCCGCAAGGCCATCTTCGTCATCGAGCGCGCCGGTAAATCGATGGAGATCGTCGTCTACCCGCGCCTCCTCGGTGACGACAAGATCCGCATCTCCGGCGTCGAACCCGCCGAGGACCTCACCGCCGAATCACTCCTGCCCGATTGGCCCGCCGCCCTCGCCGGCATCAAACCGGGCGACCGCATCATCGCGGTCGACGGCAAACCTGTTTTCCAACGCGTCGCCATCAGCGAACATCTGGCGAAGAACGCCTCCCGCCCCAGCGAATTTCTGCTCCAACGCGGCCAAGAACAGATCACCCTCCGTATCCAGCCACGTCTCGATACCGACGAACGCACCGGAAAATCTGTTCCGCGCATCGGCCTTCGCTACCGCGACAACATCGTCATTCTCCACCCGACCCCCTGGGCCCAAGTCTCCAACGATGTCGTCTCCACCTTCCGGACGCTCGGTGCCCTCCTCAGCCCCAACTCCGATATCGGACCGTCGAAACTCAGCGGCCCCATCGGCATTGCCCGCGCCCTCCACCAACAGGCCCAATGGGATATCCGTCGCGCGCTCTGGTTCGTCATCCTCGTCAACGTCAACCTCGCCATTTTCAATCTGCTCCCCATCCCCGTCCTCGACGGCGGCCAAATCCTCTTCGCCACCATCGGCCGCATTCGCCGTCGCGAACTCCCCGCCAACTTCATCATGGCAACGCAGAGCGCATTCTTCGTTATTTTGATGTCACTGATTGTCTATGTGAGCTTCTTCGACGTAAAGCGCTGGGCCCGCGATTCAAAATCCGAGCGCCCCGCCCCCGCCGCCGCGCCCACCCCGGCTCCCGCCCCCGCCGGCAAGTAATCTCTCTGCCGAGGCCGAGCCTTCCGGCCCGCGATCCCCGCGCTTCTCCGCCGTATCCTTCAGCCCAGGTTCGTCCTTGCTCCTTGCTCATTGGACCTGGGTCCTTCGGCCTCCGGCCGCCCTCCACCATGTCTTACTGCGCCTCCCGCTACCACACCGTCCGCCGTACCAGCCATCCCGTAAACGTCGGCGTCATCGGCGTGGGCGGCAGCCATCCGCTGCGTATCCAATCGATGACGACCAGCGACACCCAGGACGTCGCCGCCACCGTTCAGCAATCCATCGCCTTGGCCGAAGTCGGTTGCGAAATCGTCCGCATCACCGCTCCCAACGTTGCCGCCGCCAAATGCCTGCGCGCCATCCGCTCCCAATTCTCCGCCGCCGGTTTCGCCCACATCCCCCTCGTCGCCGACATCCATTTCCTCCCGAGCGCCGCCATGGAAGCGGTCGAACACGTCGAAAAAATCCGTATCAATCCCGGAAATTACGCCGACAAAAAGAAATTCGCGGTGCGCGAATACTCCGACGGTGACTACGACACCGAGCTCGCCCGCCTCCACGAAACATTTTCCCCGCTCGTCCTGCGCTGCCAAGCGCTCGGCCGCGCCATGCGCATCGGCACCAACCACGGCTCCCTCAGCGACCGGATCATGAACCGCTACGGCGACACCCCCCTCGGCATGGTGGAGAGCGCCCTCGAATTTCTGCGCATCGCCCGCGATCACCGCTACGACCAGATCATGCTTTCGATGAAGTCATCGAATCCCAAAGTCATGATCCAAGCCTACCGCCTCCTCGTCGAACGCATGACCCAAGAGGACATGCACTACCCTCTCCATCTCGGCGTGACCGAAGCCGGTGACGGCGAAGACGGTCGAATCAAGAGCGCCATCGGCATCGGTTCCCTCCTCCTCGACGGTCTCGGCGATACCATCCGGGTGTCGCTCACCGAGGACAGCGTCTACGAAATCCCCGTCGCCCGTGCCATCGCGGATAAAGCGATGAGCCTCTGGTCGTCCACCGTCGCCGTACCCGCCACCGACAGGATCGACCCGTATCATTTTAACAAACGCGCCACCACGGCCCTCACTTTTTCAGAGACCTGCCGCGTCGGCCCGGAGCAACCGCCGCGGGTCATCGTCCGCGTCCCCTCCATCGCCGCCCTCTCCGCCGCCGCCCGCGACCTAGCGTCACCAAAATTCAAGGACACTCCGCCCGAAGGCCTGCTCGTCCCGATCGGCACCGCCGGGGACCTCGCCGCCCTCTGCGAAGTCGCCGCCACCACGCCCCTGCCAGTCAGTTTCCTCGCGCTCGAACTCTCCCCCTCGCTCACGCCCGACCTCCTGCAGCCACTCCTCGCACTGAGTCCCGGCCGCCTGCTCCTCGTCCGCCCTTTCACTGCCACCGAGGAATCCACGCTCCGCGCCTTCGCAGAAATCGTGCGCCAGCACGGCCACTTCCTCGCCTGCGAGCTCACCCCCGCCGCCGCGCACGCCCTCACCTGCACACTCCGCGCGCTCGGCGACGACCGCCTGGTATTTTCACTCGACGCCTCGGCGTGCCTCAGCTCCGCAGGAGCGCCGGCAGCGCAGCCTGCTCCGCTCGACTCCGCCCACGCCGTCGGACGTCATCGCGCCCTCGTCGAGGCGCTCCACCTCGCGGGCTCGCGTGCGCCTATCTGGATCCGCACGACCGCCGCGACCGCCGTTCGCGGCGAAAACAGTTTTCTCTCAAAACTCCTCGAATCCTCGTTCCTCAACGGCAGCCTCCTCTGCGACGGCGTCGGGGACTTCGTCAGCATCGAAACCGAAGCCGACGTCACCCGCTCGCTCAAGCTCGCCTACAACGTCCTCCAAGGCGCCGGCGCTCGCATCTCGAAGACCGAATTCGTCGCGTGTCCCAGCTGTGGTCGCACGCTCTTTGATCTCCAGACGACGACCCAGCGCATCCGCGCCCAGACCGGCCACCTCAAGGGAGTGAAGCTCGCCATTATGGGCTGCATCGTGAATGGCCCAGGGGAAATGGCCGACGCCGACTTCGGCTACGTCGGCGGCGCTCCCGGAAAAATCAACCTCTACGTCGGCAAGAACTGCGTTCAATACAACCTCCCCCAAGCCGAGGCCGACGCCCGTCTCATCGCCCTAATCAAGGAACACGGCAAATGGAGTGAGCCGGATCCGGCACAGACTTGAGCGCGGGGCGGGGCGTATCCAGAGTGGGCGTATCCAGAGGGGGCTTATCCAGAGTGGGCGTATCCAGAAAAACCTGCCGCTGTAACCTTAGTGTAACCAGATATTCACCAGCAAATCCGCTCGCGAAGCCGCTTCCACCGCCGTGTACCGCCGTAAAAATTACGCGTCTTTTCACCGTTTTCCGGCCCCTTCATTCAAGCCGAGCATGGCAAGGAAAAATCAAGAAAGTTATGCCCAAACGGCCTGTGAATAAGTTGTCGGAAAGTTCGCCTTGAAATGCTTTTTCGGATCATCGTAACTCCGCCCTCGTCCTATTCCATTTCGCCGTCCGGTTGCTCTTTCTCATGTCATTCGAACCCCATCCAGCCTACCCTGCGGCACATCCACAGCTATCGCTTGTCCACCAATTGATTACGATTCTTCATTTTCAGCTATGTTTCGCCCGG
>CAMCHO010000247.1 GCA_945874455.1 Opitutus sp. GAS368
TCGGCGGCAAAGGGCCGGTCGCGCAGGAAGGTGCCCTCGCGATCATACCAGTCGGCCGTGAACGTGAGCCGGCCTTTTTTGTTCGCGAAATCGAGGCCGTGCGTGAGCGAGGCGCGATACTCCGTACCGTCGCCGTATTCGGTGGTGCCAAAGCGCAACGACAACTCGGTACCGCGAAAACGGCGGTGCATTACGTAATTCACTACCCCCGCGACGGCGTCGGCACCGTAGATCGACGAGGCGCCGTCGCGCAGGACGTCGATCCGCTCGATGCCGCGATTCGGGAGTTGGTTGACGTTCACGGACAGGGCCGGAATGCCGTTTTCATTCCAACTGATCGGATGGGGAGCGATGCGCCGGCCGTTGAGCAAGATGAGGGTGTTGCCGGAAGCGAGCCCGCGGAACGAGATGTTGGCGTTGTCGCCGCGCGCATTCTGGGTGGCGAGCGCCGCCTCGTTACCGGGCAGACCCGCGGCCATCGGCAGCATGGCGAGTAGGTCCGAAGGCTGGCCCGGATCATAGATTTCGAGTTGCTCGGCCTTGACGGTGGTCATGGGCAACGCGCGCTCGGTCTCGATGCGTTTGATGTTGGAACCCGTGACGGTGACCGCCTCCAGTTTCACGGCTTCGTCTCGGACTGCGGCGGAGGGAGCGGGCGCGGTTTGCGCGGAGAGGGTGGCGGCGGTCACGGCCAACACCGTGAAGACGGTCAGCGATGGCAGGCGGGGGAGGGAGGTCATGGGAGCGGCGGGTAGAGGGAGCGTGAGGTCGGCGGTTTGAACGGTAGTGAGGTGCACACCCTTTTGCCAGCGGGGCTTCCGGGTGATTCATCCAACCCCAGAGAATAGATCTAGGTTACGAATCGCGCCATCGGTAGAACCACCTGAAACGCGGGAGTCTGGCGCGTGGCCCGCCGAGGCTTTGCCTTGCGGGCGCGTGGTGGCCGACCTAACACTTAGGCCGACTTCGCTCGTAAAACACTCCCCGCCCCATGGTCTCCACCTTTCGTCCCGCAACCGCCCAACGTGTGGCCACGCGCCCGATGTTGGACCTGCAGAGGGCGCTCGACCTCGAGAGTTTCTGGCGGGCGAACCTGCAATTGCTCCAGAGTGTGCTGCCGCACCACTCGTGCAGCCTGATGCTGGGCATCGTCGATTTTGAGCCGCACGAGGGACGGCATTTTGTCGCGCGCGACACGGGCGGCGCCAATCAACCGCTCACGAGCCTGAGTATTTCGCGGCCGTTTCTCGCCGCCCACCCGCAGGTGAAAATGTATACTTACTCGGAGATCTTGCAGGAAGATCCCCGGGCCCGGCAAAGGCGGGTCGAACGCGAGCGGCACTTTCGCGGCTGGGATGAGTTCGTCCATCTCGCCTTTTGGGACGGTGCGCACCCGGAGGCGGTGCTGAGCATTCGCCGCACCGAGGAGCAGGGCGAATTTCTCGCCGAGGAACGCGAGTTTTTGGCGTCGCTGCATCCGGTGATTGACGCCGGGCTGCGGCGGCTGCGCGCCTTCGAGGGCGAACGCGGGCGGCGCCTGAGCATGGAGCGTTTCATCTCGGGTCTCCCGTTGCCGGTCATGTTTTTGGGGCCGGATCGCGCGCTGCAGTTCGCCACTCAGGAAGCGTACGATCTCTGCGCCGCGTGGAACTTCGGCTACGAAGAGGCCCGCGTGATGAATACGCGCCGGTGTTTCCGCGTGCCGGCGCCCATTGCCGACGCCTGCGCCCGGCTCGCGGACATTTGGGACCGCGCCGCCAACGCAGGGCTCACCGTCGGCCTCGAGAGCGCGCGGGTCGTGCACCCTGAACGCGGCGGCCTCGTGGCCAAGGTCGACGTGAGCCAACCCTTTAAAGGCTCGCTCGTGCGGCCCGGCTTCTGGGTCACGCTGGCGGGCGCACGCAATCTCGACGGCGCGAGTCCGCAGCTGAAGGCCGAGGCGGTTCATCACCTCCAGTTTCTCACCCCGAGCGAACGCCGCGTGGCGTTGCTCGTGGCGGAGGGCCTGCGCAATCACGACGTCGCCCACCAGCTCGGCAAGTCACCGCGGACCGTCGATTTTCAGCTCAGCGCGATCTACCGCAAATTGGGCGTCGCGAGCCGGACCGAGTTGGCGCGGCTGCTTTTTTGATGCGGAGTGGAAACCCCTACCGTCATTCAGGCGATTCCGCTGATGGCAGGCCTGCCCGGCTTCCGCTAAACTGGTCGCACTTCGGTTGAACAAAAACGGCTCGCTCGTCATATTGAAACCTTTCCTATGAAAAATTATCGCATCGCGACCATCCCCGGTGACGGCATCGGCCAAGAAGTGGTCCCCCCAGGCATGCTCGTCCTCGACGCGGCCGCAAAGAAACACGGCTTCAGCCTCACGTGGGATCACTTTCCCTGGAGCTGCGTTTACTACCAAGAGACCGGTCGCATGATGCCCAAGGACGGCCTCGCGCAGATTCGCCATCACGACGCGATTTATCTGGGAGCGGTGGGATTTCCCGGAGTGCCCGATCACGTCTCGCTCTGGGGATTGCTTATCCCCATCCGCCGCGAGTTTCGCCAGTATGCGAACGTGCGGCCAGTGCGGCTCATGCCCGGCATCGAATCGCCGCTGCGCAACCGCCACCCGGGCGACATTGATTTCTACGTCATCCGCGAAAACAACGAGGGCGAATACACCGAGATCGGCGGCCGCCTCTACACTGGCAGCGAGGATGAGATTGCGATGCAGCAGGTCGTGTTCACGCGCCACGGCGTGGACCGGATTCTGCGCTACGCGTTTGAGCTGGCGCGCAGCCGGCCGAAGAAACACCTGACGTCGGCCACCAAGTCCAACGGCATCACGGTCACGATGCCGTTTTGGGATGAACGCTTCAAAGCGATGGCCGCGGAGTATCCCGACGTGCGCACCGACCAATATCACATCGACATTCTGACCGCCCACTTTGTGCAGCACCCTGACTGGTTTGATGTCGTGGTCGGCTCGAATCTCTTCGGCGACATCCTGTCCGACCTCGGCCCGGCGTGCACCGGGACGATCGCGATTGCGCCCTCGGCCAACCTGAATCCCGAGCGCAATTTCCCCTCGATGTTTGAGCCCGTGCACGGCTCAGCGCCGGACATCGCCGGAAAAGGTATCGCCAATCCTATCGGTCAGATTTGGTCTGGAGCTATGATGCTCGAACATCTTGGACAACCGGAGGCCGCCGCTGCGGTGGTGCGCGCGATCGAAACAGTCGTGCAGCGCGGCCCGCGTACGCGCGACCTCGGCGGCACCGCGAGCACGATCGACGTCGGCCGCGCGATCGCCGACGCCGTGATGCAGCCCGCCACGTCGTGAGCGCCGCACCCGCGAATACCTCGTCCGCCCTTTGGCGCGCGGCCGTGCCGCTGGCGGTGGGCGTGGTGCTTGCGCTCTGCCCGGTGCCGGCCGGGCTCGCGCCGCATGCGTGGAGGTACTTCGCGGTGTTTGCCGCGGTGATGGTCGCGCTCGTCACTGAACCGTTTCCCGCGGGCGTAATCGGCTTGGTGGGTGTCACGCTCATCGCGGGGCTCGGACTGCCGTTCAGCGCGGCGCAAACGATCGCTCCCACCTTCCGCCTCCCCGCTGAATCGATCAAGTGGGCGCTGGCGGGATTTTCAAACAGCACGGTGTGGCTGATCTTCGGCGCCTTTATCTTCGCCATGGGCTACGAAAAAACGGGGCTCGGCCGGCGCATCGCGCTCATGCTCGTGCGCCGGCTGGGCGGGAGCACGCTCGGCTTGGGCTACGCAGTCATGTTGGCGGATGTCGTGCTCGCGCCGTTCACGCCGTCGAACAGTGCGCGCAGCGGAGGAATCGTCTTCCCGGTGGTCCGCGCCATCCCGCCGCTCTATGGTTCGCTGCCCGGGGAATCGGCAGGGAAGGTCGGCGCCTATCTCATGTGGACGGCGTTCGCGGCGACGTGTGTGACGAGTTCACTGTTTCTCACGGCGCTTGCCCCCAACTTGCTGGCGCTCGAGATGGTCAAGAAAGCCACGGGCCTCGAAGTGTCGTGGGTCCAGTGGTTCCTTGGCTTTGCGCCGATTGGGCTGCCCCTGTTGCTGGCGCTGCCGTGGCTGGTTCTCAAAATCTATCCGCCCCAAATCCGGGCCAGCGCCGAAGTCCCGCCGTGGGCTGCGCAGGAGTTGGCGAAAATCGGTGCCGTCACCCGGCGCGAGTGGACGATGGCGGTGCTCGTCGTCGTGGCGCTCGGTCTTTGGATTTTCGGCGGCCGCTGGATCGATGCGACTCTCGTCGCCCTCGTGGCGATTTCGCTGATGGTGGTGGGGCGCGTGGTGACCTGGGACGAAATCGTCGCCCACACGACGGCGTGGAACACGTTTGCGTGGTTTGCCACGATGCTCACGCTCGCCGACGGACTGAACAAGGTCGGCTTCATCACCTGGTTTGGGCAGCGGTCCGCGACGTTGTTAGCAGGCCATTCGCCGTTGCTCGTGCTGGTCGCGCTCGTGGGGTTTTTCTTCGTCGTGCATTATCTCTTCGCCAGTCTCACGGCGCACACGACTGCGGTGCTGCCCGTCGTGCTCGCCGCGGGTGCGGCCATCCCGGGCATGCCAGTGCGCACGCTCGCGCTGCTCCTCGTTTTTTCCATCGGCATTATGGGCGTGCTCACGCCCTACGCCACGGGCCCCGCGCCGGTTTACTACGGCTGCGGCTACATCGGCCGCCGCGACTTCTGGCGGCTGGGTTTTATCTTTGGGCTGATTTTCCTGGCCGCGCTGCTGCTGATTGGCGTGCCGTGGCTCGGTCTGGCCGCGTAAGCCACGGAGGCCGCAACGAGCCGCCTAGCCGAAACTCCACTCGCTCACGCTCGTAGCTACCAGCGGTCAAACCCTCACATCATAGCAATCGCCCGAAAGATTCGGACTGTGATTTGCCGCGTAGCCGCGAGCGCCAGCGAGTGGTGATAGCAATCGCCCAACAGCCGCAGACTGTGATGTGCCGGGTAGCCGCGAGCGCCAGCGAGTGGTGATAGCAATCGCCCAACAGCTGCGGACTGTGATTTGCCGGGTAGCCGCGAGCGCCAGCGAGTGGGGATAGCAATCGCCCAAGAGCTGCAGACTGTGATTTGCCGGGTAGCCGCGAGCGCCAGCGAGTGGGGATAGCAATCGCCCAAAAGATTCAGACGTTGATTTGCCGGGTAGCCGCGAGCGCCAGCGAGTGGGGATAGCAATCGCCCAAAAGCTTCGGACTGTGATTTGCCGCGTAGCCGCGAGCGCCAGCGAGTGGTGATTGGTCCACTCGCGGGCGCTCGCGGCTACCGAAACGTCCGGAGTTCAAAAGGGCGTGGGGATGATACCGACGTGTCGGGATCGTTGGACGATCGTTGAAACACCCCTCGCTGGCGCTCGCGGCGACCAGACGTCAAAAACTTCAAGGACGTTGTTTTCGCGTGGGTCTTGTTGGGGTTCGTGCTGCGGGGAGTCAGGGGCGGCGCCACCTTTTCGCGTCTTTGGCCGAGACGACGCGGCCGCGCGGCGTGACTCATTCGTCGCAACGATGGTCCGTTCATCGTATTTTTATTTCATTCAAAGCAAAGGGTGCGTAGCCGTTAACCTGATGGCCAAGACGGTTACACCGACGGTTACCCCTGCATCGTGCTACCCCCCCCCCTTCCCAGTGCGCTTTGGTTAACGGTTTGGTTCTGCCCCGAACGCAGACTGGCGGAGTTGTCGCGTGGTTAAGTCCTCATCGCTGCCGCTCCCAGGCGTGATATGAGTCCGCTCATTCGATGCCTGATTGTGGATCGTGACCCCGAGGCGCGGAGGGACCTCCTCGCGCACCTCGATGCCCACAAGGAAATCCACGTGCTCGCCGCAGTCGAGACCGTCGCCGCAGCGATCCCGCTTGCCCTCACCTTGTTGCCCGACCTGATCTTTCTCGATGATCCGTTCACTGAGGCTGAAAAACTCGTCGCGTTGCCGCCTTTGGTCGTTCCCCCGTTGCTCGTGGCGCTCGCGTCGAACGAGCAGGCCGCCTTTGCGGCTTGGGAGCATCACGCGATCGATTTTCTGCTGAAACCTTATTCACCGCAGCGGCTAGCCGAAACGGTCACGAAGCTCCGCATCCAGGTGGCGGGCCGCGCGGTGCTCGCGGCAGTGCCGCCGCCGCTGGCGACTCTGCTGGTGGAGGCATTTAACGTGGCCGGGACTAGTGGTCCCCTCCTAATTAAACTGGCGAGCATCTCTGTGATCAAAGCCGCGGGCGACTACGGCCGCATCACCAAAGACCACGGTGCCTCGCACCTCATCCGCCGGACGCTCGACGCTTGGGTTAAACAATTAGCCCACTCTACATTCTTTCGGGTGGATCGATTTACCCTGATTAACTTAGTGCACGTGGTGAGCTACCAACGGACCTCGCGGGATCACGCGCAGCTGCGACTCAAGGGCATGAAAGAGCCCGTGCATTTAGGACGACGCGCCATCTTGCGCTTGGATCAGGAATTTAAAGCGCGGCCACCGCAGTTTCGGCTCGGCTGACCGAGGGCCAGACCAGCGTCGAGTCGCGGCCGCACCGCGCCTAGCGGTCGTTCCTTGAGCACACGCTCGCGCGACGTGGCGTTAAAACGACGCGGGTGCGCCTCGTTCATCGCATATCTGGATCACTCATCGCATTCGGCTTTCGAGGATCGGATCGGAATGGTTTTCGTAGCGTCCCCGGACTTTGTTTTATCGTTCCAGACTCCAGCGCTCAAGATCCTCTCGGGAGGTGGCCAACAAGCCTATCTCAAGGCCCACCAAGTTACGGCGATTTGATTTTTTAACATGAAATCCTCCCCCCTCACTCGCTCCTTTTTCTTCGTGATCGCGGCCGCCCTGCGGCTGCGCCTCAACGCCCGCGTGCTGCTGG
>CAMCHO010000248.1 GCA_945874455.1 Opitutus sp. GAS368
CATCGCGGCGGGCGCTTCGCCGAACAGCACGCTCGATCAATTCATCCAAACTCGCCGGAAGGAAAAACGTATCCGGCACACGATGACTGAAGAGCTCTGCAAGACCTTCGTCACGCCACTCGAGCGCGAAGACATCGAGGCCCTCTCCTTCGCGCTCTACCGGATTCCGAAGCAGGTCGAGAAAATCGTCGAGCGCTTGTCCATTTACCCCGGGCGCGTCCCGCATACCGCCTTCGAACGCCAAGCCGAGCTCATGCTCCTCGCGGCCGAAGCGGTGGTGTTCATGGTGAAACAACTGCGCGGTGGCACTCATATCGAAAAGATCCGCGAGGCCAATGATCGGCTGCAGTTCGCCGAGGGCGAAGCCGACAAGGTCATGCTCACCCTGCTGAAAGAGCTCTACCACGGCCCCTACGAGGCCAAGGAACTCGTGATTCTCCAAGAGCTCTACGAGATGGTCGAGCAAGCCGTGGATCGCTGCCGCAACGCCGGCAATATCGTCGTCCAGATCGTGCTCAAGCACTCGTAACGCGCTGCCGCCCGCCTCCGCGCCATGACGCTGTTTTTGCTCGTTCTGCTGGCCGCGCTGGCCTTCGAATATATCAACGGTTTTCACGATACCGCCAACGCGATCGCGACCGTCGTCTCGACGAAGGTTCTCTCGCCCCGCGCCGCCATTATCTGGGCAGCCTTCTGGAACCTCATCGGCGCCTTGGCCGGGACGGCCGTGGCAAAGACGATCAGCGGCGGCCTCGTCGAGGCGAGCGCCGTCGACATGCTGACGGTATTTTGTGCGCTATTGGGGGCGATCATCTGGAATATTTTCACGTGGTGGCTGGGTCTGCCGTCGAGTTCCAGCCACGCCCTCATCGGTGGGCTCTGCGGGGCGGCCCTCGCGACGGCGAAGGGCAACTGGGGCGTCCTGATCTGGTCCGCGAAGGACGCCAAGGGTGCGAGTGTCGGCCTCTGGCCCAAGGTCGTCCTGCCGATGTTTACGTCGCCGCTGCTCGGTCTCATCGGCGGTGCACTCCTGATGTGGCTCCTGATGATTCTCCTGCGCAAAGTCACGCCGAGGATCGTTAATTTGATTTTCGGCAAAGCCCAGCTGGTCAGCGCGGGATTCATGGGATTTGGCCACGGGTCCAATGATGCGCAAAAGACAATGGGGATTATCACTCTCGCGTTGTTCACCGGCACGACCTCCGGGGCCTTCAAAGATCTCCCGGAATGGGCCTCCTTTCTCCGCGTCACTGAGTTCAAGGGCATTCCTTTTTGGGTCGTGATCACGTGTGCAATCACCATGGCGGCAGGCACGGCTGCGGGTGGCTGGCGCATTATTCGCACGATGGGGCATAAGATGGTGAAACTCCAACCGGTCCACGGCTTCGCCGCCGAAACGACCGCCGCCCTGATCATCCACGGCGCCTCCACCATTGGCGTCCCTGTTTCCACGACCCACGTTATTTCCACCTCGATCATGGGAGTGGGCGCAACCAAGCGCCTCAGTGCTGTGAAGTGGGGCGTCGTTTCCCGCATTCTCTGGGCCTGGGTCCTCACGATTCCGGTCACGTGCCTGCTCGGCTACGGACTGGAGCGCCTGCTCAGTTCGCTCGGGATGTAACTGCGCGAGGACGACCGTTTCCGCGGGTGTTTGCCACCACCCGCAACGAAGGTTCCACCATCATGCGTGCAACGCTTGAAAAAGAAGAGCTGACACCACCACAACCGTGGCCATCTCTCTTCCCCTCTCGGCCGCTGCTCACCCCACGCCCGAGCCTGCGACCCTTTCGCGTTCCTTCACCCAATGACGACCATGACAACCTCCCCTGCCCGCTCCCTGCTCTCGCCGCGCACCCGCGCCGCCGCCGCCGTTCTGCTCATGGTCAGCCACCTCGCGGCTCAGACCGCTCCGGTGCCCAAGCCCTTGGTTGACCCCGGCGTCGCGGCGCTGAAAGACGAGACCATCGTACTCTCGCCCTTCCGCGTCATCTCCGACGACAAAGGCTATCAGGCCGCGAACACCATGTCCGGGACCCGCCTGAACACGAAGCTCGAGGACGTACCCGCCTCGATCACGGTCGTCACCATGCAGCAGATGATCGACACCGCCGTGCTCGATATCAACGACGTGTTCAAATACGAGGCGAGCACCGAGGGCACCGCCAATTTCACCCTTATTTCCAAGGATCAAAACGGGAGCGTCTCGGACAAGACCGCCAGCGATCCGCAGCGTGCCAACCGCATCCGCGGACTGTCGGGCGGTCTCGGGAGCTCGGTCGGCGCCAACAGCGGTGGTGTCAACACGGCGTGGGGCAACTTCTCGACCAATGCCACCATCCCGATGGACCTCTACAACGTGGAGGCGGTTGAAATCTCCCGCGGGCCGAATGCGAGCCTGTTCGGGATCGGCCAGCCCAGCGGCACGGTGAACGTCATTCCCACGCAGGCGAACCTGCAGCGCTTCAGCTTCAACGCCACGGTGCGCGGGGATAGTTGGGGTGGCCATCGTGAGAGCCTCAGCGTCAACCAGCCCCTGATCCGCGGCAAAGTGGCCCTGCGCGTCGCCGCCGTAAACGAGGAAAAAGGGTTTCTCCGCAAACCAGCCTACGAAAAAATCCGCCGCGAATTCGCGTCGATCAATGCGCAGCCCTTCGCCGCCACGACTGTGCGGTTTTCCGCCGAGCGCTATAACAATTCGAACCGCCGCCCCAGTTCCATCACACCCATCGAGACCATCTCGACGTGGAAAGAAAACGGCAGCCCCAGCTGGGATCCGACCACCCGAATCGTCACCTACGGTGACGGAAGAAAGCTGGGCCCCATCGCCACCAACGTGGAATCGGCCCTGCCGACCGCGGGCGGGTTGCCCATCGGCCTCTCCACCGTGAGCACGAGCCAGCCCGGGCTCTGGTTCGACAACACCGGACCGCAGTTTTTCACGGTCTTGCGCACCGGCCTCCCGACCACGGGCCTCCCCTCCCCCTATACGACTAATTCCGAGCTTCGCTATCAGGCGACAGGCGGCTACGTGCAACGCTATCAAGGAATCACCGGCGCGCTGGGCCTGCCGCTCTACGCCCCCAATCGCATCGGCAACAAGGCGGTTTACGATTGGTCCACGATCAACCCCGTCGCCGCCAATCACGAAGTGGGCTCGGCCAAGACGATGAGCGCCGAATTGGAGCAGATCGCCTACAAGTCGCCGACGCAGCTGGTCGCGGCCCGCGTCGGCTGGTTCCGCCAAGACTTCCGCAACGAGCGGTCGAACTGGCTCGACAGCAACATCACGATCAACCTCGACGTGAATACCAAGCTCTTGGACGGCCGCCCCAATCCGTTCTACTTGCGCCCCTACGTCGAGACAACGTCCCCGAATCCCGGTTATCTGATCGCGATTCAGGATATTCAAAACGCCGATCTGACCTACCAATACACGCCGCAGTCACGGTCGAAATGGCTGTCATGGATCGGCCAGCAGCGCCTCGCCGCCCACGGTGAGGTCGGGCGGAATGATGCGACCACGTGGAATACGGCCCCTTATTTCTCGGACTTATCGCGGGTCAATTGGCTGAGCCAAACCGCAGCCAACTATAATTCGCGGCACGAAATTGCGCACCGGTTTTATCTGGGCGCGCCCAACGCCAACGGTCTCGTGCAGCACGGTCCCTTCCCCGAGGATGATGCCTCCGGCACTTTTCCGCTCACGTGGTTCAACAACGCTACCGGGCAGTGGGAAAACACTTCGCTGGCGGTGAAGCGCCTCGAGCAAGCGGGTAACCACAGCCGGAACCGCACCGAATTGCGCTCCATGAGTTACAGTGAGCAGGGCTTCTTTTTCGGCGGCCGCCTCGTGACCACCATCGGTTACCGGAAGGACCGGCAGCGGCAGCGCACGTCCACCGGCACCGTGATCGATCCAGCGACCGGCATGGTCAATTACGCGCCCAACCTCATTTTCGCCAATCCCTGGTTCGAAGCGAAGGGTGAAACCAAGACCTACGGAGCGGTGGCTAAGGTCACGAAGTGGCTCAACTTTTCCGGCGGCTATTCTGATAGCCTCCTCCCGCGCCCCCTCTTCTTTGAGCTCACGACATTGGACCCCGTTAAGAATCCCCGCGGTTTCACGAAAGAATTCGGCGCGGCTCTCAACCTCCTCGAGGGAAAACTGTATGTTAAGGTCAATCGCTTTACAACGAAGACGCTCGGCGATCAGGGCACGGGCATCCGCACCCTGGGCAATCGCACCCTCGATTCCCTCATCGGGCGCAATCAACCTAACAACCGCCCCGGTCAGTCCACCTTCCGCTACATGGCGGAAGAAACCGTCGCCGCTCGCTTCCAAGCCCAGCGCATCACGCCCACGGCCCAGCAATCCTTCGACGCCGTGGCCAAGTTCATGAATATCTCGCCGGAGTATCTCACGGTGCTCTCGCGTGACTATGGCAACCGTATCAACACTGTGGATTCGGTCGACACGTCGTCACGCGGCTACGAATTGGAATTGACCTACAACCCCACGCGCAACTGGCGCATCAAGGTCACCGGCTCCCAATCCGAAGCGAAGGACGACCGCATCGGCACCAACATCTACGACTATTGGGTCAACAACGTGCCCTTCTGGTCCAAGGTCCGCTACGATAGCGTCCCCGGCAACGGCGATGGCAAGGGACCGCTCTGGTGGTCGAGCCAAATCAACACGGTTTTCAATACCTACCTGCCAGCGGCCTCGCTGGGCCAAAATACCGATGGCACCATTTGGGCGAACCGGCTCTACACGACCGAGTATATGGCGACCTACCAGAATCTGGCCTCCAACGTCGGCAAACGCCGCTCGCAGGAGCGCGAGTATCGTCTCGCCGCCGTCACCAACTACGATTTCACCGAGGGCCGGCTGAAGCACTTCAATGTGGGTGGGGCCGTGCGTTGGGAAAGCCAAGCGGCTATCGGCTTTCTCGCGGGTCCGCTCGAAACCAGCGGCGCATTCCAGGGTGCCGTCCTCACGCTCGATAACACCAAGCCGGTCTTTGACGACGCGCGCGCCTACTTTGATTTGTCCGCCGGTTACCGCCTCAAGCTGTTCCGCGACAAAATCCAAACCAAGATTCAACTCAACGTTCAGGACGCCTTCGAAGGCGGGCGGCTGCAGGCGATCGCCGTCAATCCCGACGGCCGGCCCTACGCCTACCGCATCATCGATCCCCGCAAGTTCGTGTTGAGCGTGCGCTTCGACTTGTAAGGAGCCTTCTCCCTGACCGGCCCGACAGCGGGCCGGTCCCCACTCGGCCGACGCCGTGTCGATTCCGTTGAGAGCGAAGGGGGCAATCTTCAGAGCTAATACCCACGTCCTTTGAGTTTTTGACTTCCGGTAGCCGCGAGCGCCAGCGAGTGGTGTTTCGACTATCGTCCAAATATCACGAGACGTTGGTACTATCTGCCCGCACCCCCCGGCGCCCCGGCCACCACGCTGCCATTGACGCGCCGTGGAGCGCCGAGGAGCGCCGAGGAGCCCCAAAAAACGCCAGGTCTGCTGAGCAGTCCCGTGCGCGCTGAAGCTCGCCATGCACCGCTTGCGCGCTTGCCATACCTCCAGCCTGACGCACCGTCATTGCTCGATAAAGTCACCTCGTTTTTACATCCCACCGTCTCACACGACGACGGCCACTGATTCTGATCTGATTTCTACCATGCAAACCAACCCTGCTCGATCCCCGCTCCCGCGGCACACGTGTGCCGCTGTCGCCGTCCTGTTCCTTGTCGGACAGCTCGCCGCCCAAACCGCGCCCACCCCCAAGCCAATGACCGCTCCCGGCAAGGGTCCGGCCCTAAGCGAGGAGACAGTCATGCTCTCGCCCTTCCAAGTCGCGTCTGACGCCGACAAGGGCTACCAGGCCCTGAACACGCTCTCGGGCACGCGCCTCAACTCGAAACTCGAAGACCTCGGCGCCTCGATCACGGTCGTCACCAAGCAGCAGATGCTCGATACCGCAGTCCTCGATATCAACGACGTCTTCCGCTACGAGGCCAGCACCGAGGGCACCGATAATTTCACGACGTTCAACCGCAACCGCTCTGGCGGCGTCAACGACCAGGTGCAGTCGAATCCCCAACAGTCGAACCGTATCCGCGGCATCAGCACCGCCGGTCAAAGCGCGGGCGGTGCCAACACCGCCTTCGGTAATTTCCGGACCAACAACTCCATCCCGTTCGACCTCTACAACGTAGCGGCCATCGAAATTTCCCGCGGCCCCAACTCTAATCTATTCGGTCTGGGCGCTGCCTCCGGCACAGTGAACGTCGTGCCCACCCAAGCCAACCCGGACCGCGTCACCGCCAGCGCCTCCCTCCGCTTCGACGATTGGGGCGGCCACCGCGAGAGCCTCAATTTCAACCAACCGCTCGTGCGCGGAAAACTCGCCCTCCGCGTCGCCGCCGTGCAGGAAAGCAAAGGCTTCACCCGCCAGCCCGCCTCCGAACGGATTCATCGCGAGTTCGGAACGATTCTCGCCCGCCCGTTCAAGAACACCCAAATCCGCCTCACCGCGGAGGCCTACAACAACGACTACCGCCGTCCCAACTCAATCACGCCCCGCGACACGACTACGGAGTGGAAAGCCCAGGGCAGCCCGACTTGGGATCCGACCACTCAGATCGCAACGTTCGCCAACGGCACCAAGACCGCTGCCATCACCAACGACGCGCTGCTGCCCTTTGGGCTCATCGGCGGCTACAACGGCATCTACAACCGCCC
>CAMCHO010000249.1 GCA_945874455.1 Opitutus sp. GAS368
GTGGGCGAACAAGATTTCCGCGTACCGCTGAACAACTCATTGGAGAACTGGACGTACCTTCAGCGCCTCCAAGTGCCGAGCAAGCTGATCACGTTTCCGGAGGAAAATCACTGGATTCTCCGCGGGGAGAACAGCCGGTTTTGGTTTGGAGAAGTCCACGCGTGGCTGGCGAAGTATTTGCAGTGAGGCGTGGGCGCGACGCGCGGGCCGAAGGCGATGCTCTTCGGCCCAGGCGCACCGGGGGGAGTGCTGAATTCCTGCCCCCGCCAGCGCACGACGAACCCATCATCTCGGAGGCGTTCCCGCGAGGTCTGGGCGAACCGTTCCGATAACGTCGCCGCCGAGACAGGATCAACGTCACCCACGTCCGCGACGTCCGCCTGATCAACGCGACGTTGCGCGACCTCGCCACGGTGACGGGCGCGCAATGCGACTGTCGCGCCTCTCGCGAAAGCCCGCGCGTGGTGGCAGGGCAACGTTTGGCCAAGGCCAGCCGGGCTATTGCTCCCTGCGCGACGCCGGGGTGACCGCCGGCGGGGTCTGGGATGCAGCTTTTTCGGTCGTGCGAGTTTTCAGGTCGAACTGGTCGCCAGCCGCGAGGAGGATGTAGGGCTTTTCTGAGGACACGGGAGCACGGGTATTGTCGTGAATGGCGACCAGCCCCTTGCCGATGACTTCAAACCGGTCCCGGGTGACGATGATGGCGGTGCCTTCGGAAAGACCGAGGCCGATCATGGCGGGAAATTTTTTGATGACGGGGATGAGGTCATCCCAGCGGTTGCGGGTGTCGACGTGTTGATCAATGGCGGAGCGGCGGAGGAAGGCGAAGCCGTGTTGATGCTCGGGCTCAGGGGCCATCATAATGCTGGGGCCGGAGATGGCTCCGCGCACGAGGTAGTCGCCCTGAATTGTCGCTCCGGCCGAAGAGCCGCCGATCACGCCGCCCCGCGCCAGCACGGCGTGAAATTCCCGAGCGGTGAGCGTGTTCGCATAGGAATCCACGAGGTGCCATTGCCGGCCGCCGTTAAACCACACTCCGCTGGCCTCGCGCAGTGGTTGGGTGAAGTCCGCCGTGTCGGCGATCTGGGGATCGTGGGTATGCAACAGGGTGACACGGGTGAGGCCAAATTGCCGTCGCCACGTCGCGAGCACGGAGTCGTCCGAGTAGGCGATGAGCTGCCCATCGCTGCGACGATTACCACCGGCGGTCGGTACGATGACGATTTTGGCGTCGGCTCCGCCGGCGCGAGCGATGAAACGCTCCACGATGCCGGTGTCGCGCAGATCGCCTCCGCCGGCGATCACGAGCGTCCCGCGGGCAGGTCCGTAGTCCGGAGTGCCCTCGGTTGGATGGAGCACAGCGGAGGTTGGCGCGACGGCCGCGCCGCCAGACGTCAGTGCGAGGAGGAAAATCGCCGCGATACGGACGGCGCGGTGAGTGGTCGCGTTTCCGTGGGTGATGTTGAAAACTGAATACGGACCGATCATGGGGAAGTCGCGCGGGGCACCTGCGGCGGGCACAGCGTGGGTGGACGACGGTGATGGATTGGCCCCCGAGGCCACTCGCTGCGCGCTGACCCACCTCCGAAAGTGGCAGCGGGCCAACGAGCCGCAGGTTAGTCGACGAAGAGTTCGCTGATCGACCACATCGAGTCGACGCGCTCGGCGGTGTTTTTGATCGTCACGTAGCGGCCGCGGGTGCCTTCGGGAAGGTCGATGATCGTGCGATTGGGTTTACCGGCGCCGGAGACGAGGACGTTGCCTGGTTTTGCGAGATCGTCGGTGACGAACACTTCGTAGCGCTCGGGGAATTCACCGGTGCGGCCGGCTTGGTCGAGAGTGAGGCGATGCAGCGGGCGGGCTTGTTTGAAATCGATCTCGACCCATTGGCCGGGAGTCACGGGTCCGCGCCATTGGGTCGCGTTTCTGCCGTCGAAGAGATTCTTGGCCGAGCTTTCGCTGTCAGAGGCGCGCACCTTGGGCGGGCCGGCGAGGTTGGCGGCGATGCACTGGGCGGCGGTTTTCGCGGCCGCGGTGAGGGCCGGCTCCGACTGAAGTTTTTCGACGAGGGCGAGGGCGGGTTTGTCGGCGGCGCGATTGAGCAGGATCACAAGTTTTTTGCGGGCGGCAGCGTCGGTGGTCGCGCCGAGCAGTTGGGTCACGAGGGAGGACTCCGCGGCCGTCCAGACTTCGCGAGTACGCTCGAAGTATCGGAACGCGGCTTGATTAGCGGCGGAGCGGGCGGAGGCGACCGTGGCTTTTGCGGCGACCATGACGAGAGACGGTTGGGCGGAACGGTCGGGCCAGCGGGCGAGGGCGGCGGCGGCGGCGTCCGCGACGGCGGCGTTGGCGCTGAGCGCGAGGCGCGCCGCGCATTCGGCGCTTTCTTTGCCGCCGAGACGACCGAGCACGGGGAGGAGTCCAACGACTGTGGCGGGTGCGGCTTTTTCCAGCGCGACGTAAATCGGGAGGGCCCGCTTGGCCGTATCCGGATTGCGGAGCGTGACGCTGACGAGCGAGCGCAGGGCGCGGGTCTGCTCCGTGGCGTCGGTCGCACCGGCGGCCCACTCGAGGATGAGACCCTGATCGGAAACGGGGGCGAGCTCACCGAGGGAGCCGACGGCGGCGGTGCGGATGGTGGCGTCGGGGTCTTGGCGGAGTTGGTGCAAGAAGGGCAGACCTTCAGTGAGATTGCGCGAGGCGATTTGCTCGATGAAAAGGGCGCGTTTTTGGGCCGGTCCTTTTTCAGCGCCGGCGAGGACGGCAGCGGAGACGCCGGGGCCGTTGAGACGGGCGAGGCTGGCGCGGGCGAGCTTGGCGTCTTCGAAGTTGTCGCTGGAGCCGAGCGTGGCGAGGAGGGTCACGAGCGACGTATCGCCGGGCAGGTCGCCGAGGGCATTGATCGCAGCGGTGCGCACGGTGGCGGCGGTGTGTTGGGTGGCGGCGACAATTGCGGCGGTGGTGGTGGCATCCGGCCGGCGGGCCAAAGCGGTGATCACGGCGGCCTGGGTCGGCACGTCCCACGTCGGGAGTTGGGCGGCGAGTGCTGCAGTGAGGCCCGATGCGCGGGAGCTGAAGATCGCTTCGAGGGCGACCTGTTTGGGTGTCCAATCCGTGCCGGCGAGAACGGCGATGATGCGCGGGACGGCTGAGGAGGGTTCGCGATCGAGGAGGCCGCGGAGTGCGCTGGCGCGTTGATGCGGGGCTGCGCGGGTGTCGCCCTGGAGTTCGGTGAGGAGGGCGACGCATTCGGCGGTGGGCAACGTCCGCGCGAGGGTGAGTTTGGCTTCGAATAGGCCGGCGACGGTCGCGGGTGCGGAGCGGAGTGCGGCCAGTGCGGCGGCATTACCAATCTGGCCGAGGGCGGTGGCGGCGGCTTTGGCGGTGGCGGGGTCTTGGTCGCCGAGCAGAGTGGCGAGGGCGGCGACGGCGGAGACGGGGGCGCGGGCAGTGAGTGTTTGGATAATGCCGAGGCGGATACGACCGGTGGTCTTGCCGGCGGCGTCGACGAGCAAGGTATCAACGGCGGCACCGGGGGTGCGCTCGAGGGTGAGACGGGCGATGTCGGTCTCGCGGTCGTCAACCAGCATGGCCTTAAACAGCTCGAGGGCACTGGCGCTGGGCGCACCGGTGGCGGCCCAGACGGTGCCGAGGCGCTGACAGGCGGCTTGACGGGCCGCGATTGAAGCGTCGGTGCGACGGAGGAGGGCAACGAGGCGCGCCTCGATCGCGGCGAGTTTCGGGAGGTCGGTGCGAGCGGCGTTGAGGTCGCGGTCGAGGGCGGCCAGGGCGGATTGGTCTCCCGAGTAGTCCAAGTCCTGTAGTGGAATAGCGGTGACGCGCAGGGCGGGTTCGCTAGCGGTCGTTGCGGAGGCCGTCGGGGCGGTCGGGGTGGTGTTACAGCCGGCGGTGAAGAGTGCGAGGGACGCGCCGATCAGGACGGAAGGGTGATCGGAAAATGGGATGCGCATGGGTGGTTCGTTGAGGTGGCGTTCAGAGGAGCGCGTAGGGTGCGCGGCGGGGACGGTCGAGGAGACTGGCCGCCATGGGGTCGCCAATGATTTCTTCCTTGGCCGGATCCCACTGAATGGGGCGTCCGAGAGTTTCGGCGATGCCGGAGAGGTGGCACACGCTGGCGGTGCGGTGGCCGATTTCGACATCGGTGATGGGGCGCTGGCGCGTCCGCACGCAGGAGAAGAAGTCGCTGTGGTGGCTGTCGCTGGCGTAGAGGTGGATCTCTTCGCTGCGTAGCCGGCGGCTGGCGAGGGAGGACGGGGTGGTTTCAAACTCGTCGCCGCGGGAGACGCCGATGGTTCCCTTGGTCCCGGTGAACTCGATCATGAATTTTTGCCCGTCCTCGAAACGTTCCACGCGGACACCGTTGGCGTAAATGTGGGTCTGATAGGGAGCGCCCTCAAAGCCCTTGGGGATGAACTGCACGGGGCCGGAGTCATCCATGCCGAGCGCCCATTGAATGATGTCAAAGTGATGGGCGCCCCAGTCGCCGTTTTTGCGCGCGCCGTATTCGAGGAAGCAGCGCCAGCCGCCACCGTAGTTACCGAGGATGCGTTTCTCGTTGTAGGGCCGCCACGGGGTGGGGCCGAGCCAGCGATCATAGTCGAGGTCGGGCGGGATGGGCTGGGCGGGCAACGCGGCGGCGGGAGGAAACTCGCCGAGGCGGGTGCGGACGCGGGTGATATCGCCGATGAGGCCGTTGCGGACGAGCTCGGCGGCTCGGCGAAACGAGACGTTGGAGCGTTGCTGCATACCGGACTGGAAAATCCGGCCGTGTTGGCGGGCGGTGTCGACGAGCATGCGGCCCTCACGCAACGTGAGCGTGATGGGTTTTTCAACGTAGACGTCCTTGCCGGCGAGCATCGCGGCGCGAGCCACGGGGGCGTGCCAGTGATCGGGAGTGGTGACGAAGACGACATCGATATCGTCACGGGCGATGAGGTCCTCGAACTTCGCGTAGATATCCACGCCCTTGTAGGTGCCCTTGTCTTGGTCTGCGGCGTAGGATTTTTCGATGCGGTCGCGGACTTTGACGGCCTTGCTGCGCCAGACATCGGACACGGCGAGGATGCGGCAGTCGTCACGGCCGAGCAGCGTGCCGATGTGAGCGTTGCAGATGAGGCCGTTGCCCACGAGGCCGACGGTGAGGCGGTTGCTGGGCGCGTTTTTACCGAAGAGCGAGGACGGGAAAATATTCGGGGAGACGGCGTAGGCGAAGATGCCGGCGAGCCCGCGCTGGAGGACGGCGCGGCGGGTGAGGGGCGTGGGCTGAGGATGCGACATGAGGTGAGGGGGATGAAATATGAAGAGGAGCGGATAGGACCGGACCGAAAGGGATGGCGTACCGGCTGGAGAATGCGGGCTGCTTTCGGTTGGCGAATCAGGGCGAGAAGACCGCGGTTGCCGAGGAAAAACTGTGCGCAGCGGCCTCGCCATGAGTCGATCGAGGGGACAACGGAAGCCGCGGCGATGGGCCCGGCAGCGGTTTTGTCTCTCCTTTTGCAGAGCGGTCGCGCACGGTGAGGTATGGAAAAACTTCGTTTCACTGAATTGGGCTTATCGGCCGACATCCTGAAGGCCGTCGACAAGATGGGATTCGAGGAAGCTTCGCCGATTCAGTCGGCTGTCATACCGACGATTATGGCGGGGCGCGATGTGGTAGGCCAGTCGTCGACCGGGTCGGGCAAGACGGTCGCGTTTGCGATTCCGGCGATTGAAAAAGTGGATCCGAAGATCCGTGCCGTGCAGGTGCTGATCTTATGTCCGACGCGTGAACTTGCGGTGCAAGTCGCGGAGGAGACTGGTAAAATCGCCTTGTTTAAGCGCGGGGTGATGGGTGTGCCGATTTATGGCGGGCAGAGTTACGAGCGGCAGTTTCGGGCGCTGGATGCGGGCGCGCAGGTGGTGATCGGGACGCCGGGTCGCGTGATGGACCACATGGAGCGCGGCTCGATGAAGCTGGATAAACTGAAGATCGTGATTCTCGACGAGACGGATCGCATGCTCGACATGGGCTTCCGCGACGACATCGAGCACATCTTGAAATCGGTACCGGCGACGCGGCAGCTATTGTTTTTCTCGGCGACGATTCCGCGGGCGATTCAGGATCTGATCGGTCGATATTCGAAAGATCCGGCGTGGATCAAGATCGACTCGGTCGCGCAGAACGCGCCGCAGGTCGAGCAGACGTATTTCGAAGTGGACCGGCGTTCGAAGATCGAGGCGCTCACGCGCTTGATCGACGTGAATGATTTCCGCTACGGCATTATTTTTTGCAGCACCAAGATCATGGTGGACGACCTGGATGAGCACCTGCACGCGCGGGGCTACATGACGGACCGTTTGCACGGGGATATTTCCCAGGCGCAGCGCGACCGCGTGATGGACAAATTTCGCCGGCGAGGCTTCGAGTTTCTTGTGGCGACCGACGTGGCGGCACGCGGGCTCGACGTCGATGACCTTGAAGTGGTGTTCAACTTCGACCTGCCGAATGATGCGGAAGACTACACGCATCGCATCGGGCGCACGGGACGAGCGGGCCGCAAGGGCCAAGCGTTCACCTTTGTGAGCGGACAAGAGATCTACAAACTCCAGAGCATGGTGCGTTGGGCGAAGCTCGATATCCGCCGCGGCAAGATTCCGTCCATGGACGAAGTGGACGAGGCGCGCACGAGTGTGTTCTTCGAAAAGAT
>CAMCHO010000250.1 GCA_945874455.1 Opitutus sp. GAS368
AAGTCCGCGGTGGTTTCGGTATCCGGAATCACGATTCGTTCGCGGGCGAGTGCGCCGACGAACGCGCGGAGCGCGCTCTCGCGGACCGGACTCAGCGGATCGCGGGCGAACTCCGTCTCGGCCACCGGCACACCGCGCACCAGTAAACAACCCGCGCGTACCGTGCGTCCGACCGCGGGATTGGCGGGCGCAAAGAGAAAGCGTGCTTCCGGCAGGGCCGCCGCAACCGCGCCCAGTTCCGCTGCGACCGGGCCCCGGAGTGTCGAGTCGATTTTTTTGAAACACAGCTTAGCGCCGAGGCATTGTGCGTGTGCGATGACCGCACCCACTTGCGCCGCTGCGGTCGCCGGGTCGGCATTGCGCGTTTCTGTCGTGTAGGCGATAAACGTATCGGGCGCCGCCGCATCCCAGGCTTCGTGCGACCACACCACGCGTACGCGGCGCCCGGCCCGGTGAAACGCGGCCGCGGCGTCGAGGGCGCCGCTCAAGTCATCGGCCAAAAGGTAGTCGTGCATCGGGGGGCGTGGCGGCGGCAGCAAGCAGGACGAAGGGTAACGTGCGCATGATTTCGCAGAGACGAGGGGAGGCGTTAGGTTCCCACCTTGGCCATGACTGCGGCGAGTGTGAGTGCCTGCACCAAGCTGCGCGGATCGCCGGTGCCTTGGCCGGCGTGGGCGAAATCGGTGCCGTGCTCGACCGACGTGCGGATGATGGGCAAGCCGAGCGTGACGTTCACGCCTTGCCAGATACCGAGCATCTTGGCGGCGACGTGGCCTTGATCGTGATACATGGCGATCGCGCAGTCGAACTCGCCCTGCAGCGTGCGAAAGAAAATGGTGTCGCCGGCCAAGGGCCCACTCACGTGGAAGCCGCGTCGATTCGCCTCCTGCACGGCCGGCGCGATGAACGCGATCTCCTCCGTGCCGAAGAGTCCGCCTTCGCCCGCGTGCGGATTCAAACCGGCCACCGCAAGGTGCGGTCGCTCGATGCCGAGCCGGCGCAGGCCGTCATGGGCGAGCTGCACGACCTCCAAGATCCGCTCGGGCCGCGCGCGGGTGATCGCCGTAGCGAGGGAGACGTGGGTGCTCACGTGGCAGATGCGGAGTTTGCCGGCGACCAGCATCATCGTGACCTTGGGCTGGCCGCAGAGTTCGGCCAGCAGCTCCGTGTGACCGTCGTAGAGGAAACCGGCGGCATGCAGCGCGGCCTTGTTGATCGCGGAGGTCACCACCGCCTGGGTCTCTCCTGCGAGCGTGAGCTCGACGGCGCGTTTGATCGACTCGTAGGCCGCGCGCCCCGTCGTCGCGCTGATTTGGCCGCGCACGAGTGCGGTCGCATCCAGATTAGCGAGGTCGATGACGTCGATGATCGAGGGATCGTCGGCCACCTCGGCCGCGCGGGCAATCGGGCGAACCGTCGCAGCCACCCGCGTAATTGACAGAGCCGCACGCAGGGTGGCTGCGTCGCCAACAACGAGCGGTCGGCAAACGGCGCGGACCTGCGGATCCGCGAATGCTTTCGTGATGAGTTCGGGGCCGCTGCCGGCGGCGTCGCCCAAGGTGACCGCGAGGATCGGTTTGGTCGGGACGATCATGTCAGTCAGCGGCGGGGTCGGAGGCGTGAGGATGGACGTGTTGAAAGCAGTCGGTCGTCAGCATCAGTCCAGTGCCTCGGCCAGGGCGGCGATGATCTCTTCCACGGGCTCGCACCCGATGCAGAGCCGGAGGAGGTCGGGGTCGAGTTTGCTGGCGGCGAGCTCGGCCAAGCCGGCGGGCGTGGTCACGAGGTCGTAATGGGCCAAATACATGAAAGGGCAGATCAGCGTCGTCGTCATGCCGAAGCTGGGGCCTTTGGGGAGGCGGAGGCGGTCGTAGAATTTTTCCAAGTCTCCCCCCAGCGTGAAGGTAATCATGCCGCCGCTGGCGTCGGGACGGCGGGCGAGGCGTTGGTAGTTTTCCTTAGAGGCGGGGTGCAGGGCCCAGAAGACGTCGCGGACGGCGGGATGTGTTTTCAGGAAGGCGACGACGCGAGTGGTGGTGGCGTGGATTTTTTCGAGAACGGAGTCGGTGCGGCCGATCTGCGCAGCGAGACGGGCGAGATCGCGGGCGTAGAGGGGCTCGACGAGGGCGGCGATGCGGCGGCGGAGTTCGGCGGCGTCCGGGCCGGCGGGGTTGATGGCGGCCACGCCGGCGGTAAGGTCGCCGGCGCTCGCGGTGTATTTGGTAAGGCTGGACACCACGACGTCGGTGTGGGCGAGGACGTCGACGTTGAAGACGGAGACGACGGAGGGGTCGAGGAGGAGGCGGGCACCGTGGGCGCGACAGAGGGCGGCGAGCGCGGCGAGATCGGGTGTCTGAATGAGGGGATTGGTGGGGAGCTCCGCGACGACACCGGCGATGCGGTGGCCGTGTTTTTGGAAAATGCGTTCGAGGCCGAGATGGTCGAGGACGTCGCGGATATAGACGTAGTCACTGGGAGCGGCGGTGAACTTTCTAAGGATCGCGATGGTGTCGAGGTAGAGCCAGCCGAGTTGGAGCCAGACGGTGCGGCCGCGGGTGGCTTGGAGATCGGCGACGGCGCGGAACGCGGCGTAGATGGCGTTCATGCCGCAATTGGCGAGGAGGAGGTCGGCGTCGGTGGTGCCGGGAAGGGCGCGGCGGAGGTGGCGGTGGACCTCTCCGCTGGCCGCAGTGGTGTCACCGGGGAAAGATTCCTCGGCGAAGGGAGCGGTCAGCAGGCCGAGGCGGACAAGGTGGTCCTCGGCTTCGCGGGAGGAGAGGAAGCCGCCGATATTTTGGAGATAAGTCTTGGCGCGCGCGGCGGTGGTGGCGTCGGAGAGGTGCGCTAGGCCGTGGAGGCCGGATTCGGAAAAGTTGAGGGGAAGAGACGTTGGCGAATTTGCGGTTGAGACGCCCGTGCTGCCTTCGGCGCCACGGGCGGTGAGGTGGTCGGCGAGGGCGCGGGCCATCGCCGCCGAGGACGTGAGCCAGAGGTGGCGGCCCGCGAGAGCGGGGGTGGTCGTGATGAAGTGGGCGGCGAGTTGTTTCGCAAACGGATGGACCACGAAGCGCGGGTAGCCGTTGGCGAGTTGGCTGAGGATGGCGGGGTCTTTTTCCTCGTAGCCGCGGACGGCGCGCATCGTGGGCAGGCTGCACGAGACGGCGTGCGGGCTAGGCGGAATGGGCGTGCCGAGGGAAAGGTGAGCGAAGGAGGCCATGCGAAGGATGGAAAATTGAGAGCGGAGAGTTGAGGGCTGAGCGCCAGCGGAAGCAAGGGCGAGGGTCGGCGAATCGGTGCCCAGTGCGATGGCTGCGGAGCGACGGAGCGAAGCCTGGATGAACGGAGAAACGGTTTGCACCCGGTCCGCGGGCCGCGTGGATTCGCGGCGATGAAAATTGTTTCGTGGAATGTGAACGGGGTGCGGGCGGCTTATGGCAAGGGCTTGCTCGACTGGATGGCGGCGACGAAGGCCGACGTCTATTGCCTCCAAGAAGTCAAAGCCACTGTAGGGGACGTGCAGCACATCGTGTGGCCGCAGGGCTACGAAGTGTTTTGGAATTCGGCGCAGAAAAAGGGTTACAGTGGCACGGCGTTGTTGTGTCGGCGGCCGCCGCTGGCGGTGGTCAATGGCATTGGCTCGCCGGAGCATGATGCCGAGGGCCGCGCGGTGACGGCGGAATTTGACGACTGCTATGTGATCGGGGTTTACGTCCCGAATGCGCAGCCCGAGCTGGCGCGGATCACGTTTCGGCAAGCGTGGGACCGGGCGTTGCTGGCGTATGCGAAAAAATTGGAGAAGAAAAAACCGGTGGTGTTTTGCGGCGATCTGAATGTCGCGCACGAGGAGATCGATCTCGCGCGGCCGAAGGAAAACGTGGGGAATCCGGGGTTTTCAGAGCAAGAGCGGGCAGGTTTCCGGGATTTTATCGGAGCGGGATTTGTGGATACATTCCGCGAATTTGAACACGGCCCAGGGCACTACAGTTGGTGGACTTATCGCGCGGGCGCGCGGGCGAACAACGTCGGGTGGCGCATCGACTACGTGATGGCGTCGGCGGTGCTGAAGCCGCGGTTCAAACGGGCGTGGATCGAGCCCACCGTGATGGGCAGCGATCACTGTCCGGTCGGCTTGGAACTGAAGTGAGGGCAGGTGGCGGGAGCATGGTAGGAAAGCTGTGCCGCCGCGGGTGCCACGGTGAGTTCCGGCCGGCGGGAATTGCGGGCAGAACCTGAGGGCGACCGCTTGATTCGAGCTTCGTCCCGGGTCGCCACAGTGCGGATACGCTGTTTCCAAGCGCCGGGCCGCGGGCTGTCAGGTCGAAAACCGCAAAGACCAGCCAACGGGATTACGAGACGAGGGCTCGACGGGCCCACGCGACGAGCGTGGCACGGTGGTCGAGGACCTCGGTCGGGACCTCGCGGTAGGTTTTCAGGGCTTGCTGGGGGTTGGGCTGAAACCAGCCGGCATCGGCGGCATCGTAGTCGGCGACGGTGGCGGGCGAGGTGCGGAAATAGAGCGTGCTCTGCCAGACGATGCCAAAAAACGTCTCGCCGGAGTAGAGGCCGTGGGCCCCGAACATCGGGCGGGATTTGAGCGCGGGGAGTTCGGTGAGTTGTTCGCAGACCCAGGTGGGGAACTCGGGATCGCGCCGGCGGTGATTCGAGGAGGCAGGAGTTTTCATGGGGCGGAAGCTGCGGCGGGGTGGGAGTGCGGGCCGAAATTCTTGGTCAGACTGAGGTGTGGTGGGAAAATTTTCGGAGCAGTGAGGCGCGGTGGTGGGAGGTGGTGGAGCTACAGAGGGACGAACGCCGAGTGGTGTAAAATACGGATTTGGCGGACGGATGGGCGCCGCGAGGTGGGCACCGCCGCCGGCCTCGCCCCGCGGAATGGTTGCAGGGTCGCGAGCCGCAGCCAGTCCCGGCGCGTTGCGCCGAGCCCGATCGTTCGCGGGGTGCGCGATCGTGAAAACAGCCCTCGGCTGGCCGATGTTTCCGATCGGGACGAGGAGGAAAATCTATTTTCTTGCTCGGGGTGGCGTGGGCGTGTGTCGTGACCGTCCGCTCGTTGCCCGGGTGGTGGAATTGGTAGACACGCAGGTCTCAGAAGCCTGTGCCGTAAGGTGTAGCGGTTCGAGTCCGCTCCCGGGCACCAGTAGAGGTAAAAGCGCCTTGAAATGGTTGGAAATCGCGCAATCGGGTGCTGTTCGTCAGGTTCTCAGCGCCACGATGGTGCCACTGATGCTTGCCATGTTATGCCACGCGCGCGCCTGCGACCGGGGATGAGGTCGCCGTCGAGTCGCGGAGGAGATGTCACGAGCCACGAGGTCAGGGCGGTGCAGTTCACGTGCTGCCCCTGGTTCAAACCAGCTCGGTGAGCGCCGCAGGCGTAAAACCTTTCAGAGCGCCGCTATCACCCTGCGTGGTTTGCGCTCAAGTGGCGCCGGCGCGCTCTTCGGCTCGACGTTCTTGTGCATCGACGACGACCGTGGTGACGACATCGGAACCGACGTTCGTCATTGTGCGCACCATGTCGAGGACGCGGTCGACTCCCAGCACAATGCCAATGCCTTCCGGGGGAATCCCAAAGGTCACGAGCAGTCCGGCGATGAGCGGCAGAGAGCCGCCGGGAATACCGGCGACGGCAACCGCGCTCAGCACCGATAGCAGCAAGAGGGTGAGCTGCTGGCTCATCGAGAGATCGATGCCGAAGACTTGGGCGACGAAGAGTACGACGCAGCCCTCGTAGAGCGCGGTGCCACTCATGTTCATCGTGGTGCCGAGCGGCAGCACAAATCCGGCGACGCTGGGGCGCAGGCCAAGCGTTTTTTTCGCACAATCGAGTGCGGCGGGTAGTGTCGCGTTGCTCGAGGAGGTGGAGAATGCCGTCACGAGCACCGAGCGGATGTCTTTAAAAAACTGCAGCGGCTTGCGGTCGGTCCAGACGCGGAGCCAGATCGACATCGTGCCGAACAGGTGGAGTAACATGACAACAACGCAGCCGAGGGCGAACACGCCGAGGGCGATGAGAATATCCACGCCGATCTTTACGATGACGCTGTAGATCATGGCCGGCACGGCATATGGCGCGAGGCGCAGGGCGAAGTGGACGATGCCGGTCATGAGTTCGCTCACGAGCTCCAAGGTGTCTTGGAGTTTTTTGCGTTTCTCCTCGATCAGCTGCGTGCCGACGGCACCGACGAAAATGGCGAAGAGAATGAGCGGGAGTACGTCGCCGATGACGTTGTTATTGTGGCCCATCACGGCACCGAAGAGATTTTTCGGCATGAACATCTCGACGATGGTCATGAAACTCATCGACGGGGAGGCCGCGCCCGAAGCGATGTGTTTTTGGGCGGCGCCGCCGAATTCCTGCAACAGGCGCGTTTTCGTCTCGGCATCGAGTTGATTGCCGGGCCGGAGCACGTTCATCATGATGAGGCCGAGGCCGACGCCGATCGCCATGTTAAGGAAAAAGAGGGTGAACGTCCGACCGGCCAAAGGCCCGAGCCGGTCAAGTCGGCCGAGCTGCACGACGCCCGTGGCGAGCGAGGCGAAGACGAGCGGGATCACCACGAAGAACAGCATGCGCAGGAAAATCTGACCGAAGGGATCGAAGACGTTCGTCGAGACCTTGCGCATGAACGCCAAGAATTCGGGCGAAAATTTTCCGACGGCGAGCGTGGC
>CAMCHO010000251.1 GCA_945874455.1 Opitutus sp. GAS368
AACGCGTCCGATGCCGATGGTCCCGTGAATTTCGTGCAGGTATTCACCAATGGTACACCGATCGGCAATGCCACGTTGGCGGCCGGTGTTTGGTCGATCGTCTGGGCGCCCCCTTCGGTCGGAGCGATCACCCTCTCGGCCATCGCCACCGACGAAAAAGGCAACGCCATGGCCTCGGCTCCCTTCGTCGTAAATATCACCGATGCGACCTCGCCGACCATCGTGCTCAATCTCACGCCCGCCACCGCCGCGATCCCGGCCAATACCACGATCCCAGCCGGCTCGACGCGAAACATCCTCGCCGCCGTCACGCCGGCCAGCGGTCGGGCCGTCGCCCGCGTCGAATTTTTCGTCAACGGCACCAAAGAGGCGGAAAAAACCGTCGCGCCGTTTTATTATCGCTACACCGCCTCGGACACTCCCGGCATGCAGGTCGTGACCGTCCGCGCCACCGACAATACGGGCCTCGCGCGGGACATCCAACAGACCTTCGTGGTCACCTCCGCTGTCGGCACGCCGCCCACCGCCAATCTTCTCGCCCCGACCACGGGGGCCATCGTCATCCCGAATTCGGCCACGCCGATCAACCTCGCGGCCGCCGCGCTCGCCTCGTCGGGCAGCATTACGAGCATTCAATTCTACGCGAACGGCAGCCCCCTCGCGATCAACGGCGGCTTCGCCCTCACCGCCGCCCCTTACGTCGCGTCGTTTAACCCGACGACCACCGGGTCCTTCGTCCTCGACGCGATTGCCAGCGACGACCGGGGCAACACCAAGGTCTCGGCGCCCGTCACGATCACCGCCGCCTTCGGCACGCCGACGATCATCGTGAATGCCCCGGCCCAAAACTCCCGGGCCACCCCGCTCGTCCCGATCACCTTCGGCGCCTCGGCCACGGCCGGCACCGGGGCTGCGGTCCTGCTCGTCGAATTTTTGATCGACGGTCAACAGGTGGGCACGCGTTCCCCGGCGGCGGGTTCGCTCGTGCCGACCTTCAACACTACGTTTGCGTGGACGCCGACGGCTGCGAACCTGGGCGCCCGCCGTCTGACCGTGCGCGTCACGGATACCAACTCCTTCACCGCCACCTCCGGCGTCGTCAATCTCACGGTCGCCAATGTCGTCGGCACCCCGCCGATCCTTTCCGGACTCACACCGGGCAACGGCAGCCTGATCCGCAGCTTTTCGACGATGAACTTTGTCGTCAACGCGCAGGCCGGCACCGGGGCCACGATCAGCAACGTCGAGTTCTTCCTCAACGGCGTGAGCATCGGCACCGGCGCCCGGGAGCAGCAGACCAATACGTTTCGCCGCACCTTCGATTTCAACTCCTTCGACCTCTCCGTGCTCGCCGCCGACGTCAACACCGGCAACTACCCCGTGCCGCTCTACGCGATCGCCCGGGATAGCAACGGCAACCAGACGATCTTCCCGGCCCCCACCTCTCCGTCGCTGACCTTGCAAGTGACTCCGTCCACCAGCGCCGCCCCCACGGTCGCACTCATCACACCGGGCTTCGGCGGCCCGAATACCGTGGTTCAAAACACCCAATTCTTGATGTTGGCCCAAGCCGCCGACTTGGACGGCACCGTCACCAGCCTCCAGCTCTTCGTCAATGGCGTCGCCACGGGCGGAGCGATCGGCAATCCCCAAACCCAAGCCCTCGTCGGTTACACGCCGCAGTCCTCCGGCGTCTTCAATCTCTTTGTCGTCGCCACCGATGACACCGGCAACACCGCGGTCTCCACGCCCAACGTTCAGCTCAACGTCACGCCACTGGTGGCGCCTCGGACGAATCTGTTACGCCCGTCCGACAACTCCACCGTTACGACCGTCGGCGCCCCCATCTTCCTTGAGGCGACCGCGAGCGGGGCCAACATCACCCAGAATCCGTCGCTCCAGTTTATTGCCACCGCCGTCGCCGCCGCCGGCCAACGCACCACGATCAACGCCCAACGGCTCGGCACGACGACCACCTACCGGGCCATCTGGACCCCGACGTCGCCCGACTCTTACGATATTACTTCGATCGCCACCGTGTCGGGTCTCCAGACGACCAGTTCGGAGTCCCGTCGGGTCGTTGTGAACAACCTCGTCGGTCTCGCGCCCGCGGTTAGTTTCACTGTGCAGGGTGCCACCACCTCGGCCTCCACGATCAATTTTGTTGCCACGGCGACCGATCCGGACGGCTCCGTGGTCAGCGTCGAATTCTTCCTCAATCGCAATACCATCGGCCAGGCCGTCCGTGATCAGACTGGCAATACGTGGCGGCTGGGCACCTCGCTCGTCGGCATTCCCTTGGGCGGAAACGAAATCGTCGCCATCGCGCGCGATTCCTCCGGTAACTCGACGGCCTCGTCGACCTCCAATATCAACATCGCCGCCGCCACCAGCCTCGCGCCCACGATTCCCCTCATCATCGCCTCGCCCAACTCCGTCGCGTTCAGCCGCCAGGTCCAGCTGACCGCCAACGCCAGCGATACGGACGGATCGTTGACTGTGCAGTATTTCGCCAATGGCACGTCCATCGGGTCCAGTAACAATGCGGGCTCCCGCTACCAATTGAATTGGACGCCGACGGCGTCTGGAACATTTAACATCTACGGCCTCGCCACGGATAATCAGGTCAACGGACTCTCCAACACGGCGATCTCACCGACGATTCAAGTGACCGTCCGCCGGAACAACCCCATTCAAGACGACACCGCGTTCCTCCTGCAGGTGTATGCCGACATAGCCAATAACACCAACGTCAACCCGCTCCTGCTCGCCGATCTCGCCGACCGTATTGCCGCTGGCACCACCACCCGGACGCAAGTCCTCACCGGCCTGTTGGGCGAAACCGGCTTCCTCGCGCCCGTCAACCTCCTCGCGTCCTACTACGTCTTGATGGGCCAATGGCCGACCCCGGCGAATTACACGAACCTACTCGCCACCGCGCGCGGCAGCCTCGCGAACGCCATCGGGCAGATCCTCTCCTCGAACGAATATTTCCTCAAGTACGGCGTCGTTCCGACGAACGCGCTCCTCAATAATCCTCTCAGCCTGATTCCGGCCGACACTTTCATTAATCGCCTCTGGGCCGCGGCGGGCCTCGGTAGCCCGAGCGCCCTACAAAACCTCCAGTTCCGCAGCAACAACACGGCCAGCCTCACCCTCGGTCGCGGCTATAATGTCGGTGGCGTGGGCATCAATACCGCGCTCGCCGAGTTCATTACGCTCACGAACTCGACGAACACCGCCCTCTTTAATCAAGCGCGCGCCGCCGCACTCTATTATCAAATCGATCGTCCGCCGACTCCGCCCAACGTACCCGCGAATGACGTTACCGACGCCATCGCGGTGCGCGTCGCGGGACTCGTGAAACTGGCCGACGACGCGGCCCGCGCGGATGCCGTCCTGAAAGACATTCTCTACACGTATCGCTACGTTACATTCGTGAAGCACCCGCAATCGCTCGTCGTGTCGCCCCGCTCTGGCGCGATCTTCTCGGTCGAGGCGCTCGGAGCACCGCCGATCATTTATCAGTGGCTCTTCAACGGTACGCCGATCCCCAACGCCAACGGCCCCATCCTCAGTCTCACCAATGTCGATACGAGTCGCGTGGGCACCTACACCGTCGTCGTCACGACGACCGCCGGTTCCGCCACCAGCGACCCCGCCACGTTGACGCTCTCCAGCACACCGACCCGCGTCGCTAATATTTCGACCCGCGGGGTGACGGCTGGCGGTAACCAAGCCTTGATCGCCGGATTTGTCGTGGCCAACGCACCCGGTGCTCCGCCCAATCAGACGCGTCAGATGCTGATCCGGGTGATCGGCCCTTCACTCAACGGACCGCCGCTCAACTTGAACGTGGCCGGCGCGCTCAACAATCCCGTGCTCGAAGTCTACAACGCGGCCGGGGTGCCGATCCTGAGCAACGATAATTGGGGCAATCAAAGTGCCAATGCTGCGGCCAATGCCACCCAAGTGACCGCCATTCAGCAAGCGACGACCCGCGTCGGCACGTTTGCGCTCCCGCCGAATTCCCAGGACGCCGTCGTCTTCGCCACCCTCCCGGCCGGCAACTACACCGTCCAAGGCTACGGGGCCAATTCCGGTGCCTCTGGCGTCGTCTTGATCGAAGTTTACGATGCGACGGTGGCCGCGACGACGGCCACCAGTCCGCGCGCCTCGAATGTCGCCACCCGTGGCGAGGTCGGCACCGGCGCAAACGTACTGATCGCCGGTTTCGTGATCAACGGCACGGCCTCGCGCCGGATGTTGCTCCGCGGCGTCGGCCCCACGCTCACCCGCTTCGGACTCGGTCAGAACGCGGTCCTCGCCGATCCGCTGCTCACGCTCAAAAATGCCGCCGGCGTCACGCTTCGCACCAATGACGATTGGTCAACCGGTGGTGATGCGGCCATCATTGCCGCCGCCTCAGTCTCCGGCGGAGCCTTCGCGCTCGCTAACGGGAGCAAGGATGCCGCCATGATCATCATGCTCCCTCCCGGTGCCTACACGGTGCAACTCAGTGGAGTGGGCAACACGACCGGCATCGGCATCGTCGAAGTCTACGACATCGATCCGTAAGAGCAGTTGAGCGCTGAGGGTTGAGTGTGATGACTTCCCCTCGCGTGGTGCTTTCTTGATTTATCGAGCCGGAATAGGCGCTCGCCACTCGCGATCACGCGCTCTCAACTTTGTCCTTTCCTCATGTCCAAATGGCTTCTCGTTGACGGTTTCAATCTCATCTATCGCTGCTATTTTGCGCTGCCGGATTTGACGCGGACCGACGGCTTTCCCACCGGTGCGCTGCACGGTTGGGTCAAGTCGCTCTGGAAACTCGCTGATCAAGAGAAGGTCGAGGGCACGTTGGTATTTTTCGATCTCGGCGGTTCGCAGGACCGGCTCGCCCTCCACCCGGACTACAAAGCGCAGCGCGAGGAAATGCCCGAGGCCCTGCAGAAACAGATTGAGCCCGTCAAGGAGCTCACTCGCGCCATGGGGCTCGTCGGCATCGAACAGCAGGGCGTCGAGAGCGACGACCTGCTCGCCGCCCAAGCCGTCGCTTTTGCCAACGCGGGCCACGAGGTCATCATCCTCAGTAGCGACAAAGATTTTGCGCAGATCGTCGGCCCACGCATTAAGATGATGCTGCCTCCGCCGTCCGCGAACCCGAAGCTGGGCTGGCGGCTCCTCGACGCTGCGGGGGTGACGGAAAAATTCGGCGTGCCGCCCGCGCGCATTGCCGAATACCTCGCGCTCGTGGGTGACACCGCCGACAACATTCCCGGGATCACCGGTGTCGGCCCGAAGACGGCGTCAAAGTGGTTGGCAGAGTGGGGGAGTCTGGACGGGGTGATTGCGCACGCTGCCGAACTAAAGCCCGAGCGCTTCCGTGAACCGGTCGCCGCCGAAGCCGAAAAACTCCGCCGCAATCTCAAACTGACGACGCTCAATCTCTCGCTCGCGACTCTGCCCGCCGAGAAAACCGCGCCGCAAGTGGCCGAGCTGTTGCGCCTCCTCGAAGCCTACGAGATGCGCGGCACGCTCGCCGAAGCCCGCGAGCGTTATTATCAGGCAGAACTTTTTTAGGTCCTATCGTGAAATGACGATGAGCGGCTTGGCCTCGGTGCGTGGGGGACGTCTTCAGAGGAGTGATTAAATTGAGTCGGGGTGGGGCGCGTCGCCGCGTCCCGTTGATCCGTGCGCCGACGTCACGCCGACCACGCTGGCCCTGAGGAAATTGCTTGAAGGCCTTCGCTGCGGCGTGTCCTTTGGAAGAGTGTCTGAAAAAGCGCCACTCCTGATGCTCGGTCTGCCGAAGGGCAGCCTTGAAGAATCCACCAAAAACCTGTTCGCGAAAGCGGGCTGGAAGATCACGACTAGCTCGCGTTCTTACACGCCCTCGATCGATGATCCCGAGCTCGATGGGCGCTTTGTGCGCGCACAGGAAGTGAGTCGTTACGTGGAGCACGGTTTCTTCGATTGCGGCCTCACCGGTCACGACTGGGTGCTGGAAAACAACTCCGATGTCGTCGAAGTGTGCGACTTGATTTACAGCAAAGCGTCCACGTTGAAGTCACGCTGGGTGCTGTGCGTGCCCGAGTCTTCTCCGGTGAAGACAGTCGCCGATCTCGCCGGCAAACGTATCGCCACCGAACTCTTCAATACCACGAAGCGTTATTTTGCACAAAAGGGCGTGAACGCGGAGATCGAGTTTTCTTGGGGTGCCACCGAAGTGAAAGTGCCCGACCTAGTAGATGCGATCGTGGACATTACCGAGACGGGCAGTTCCCTCCGCGCGAATAAACTCCGCATCGTCGATACCTTGCTCGAGACGAACACCAAGTTCATCGCCAACAAGGCCAGCTGGGCCCATCCCGCCAAGCGGAAAAAGATTGAGACGATCGCGCTGCTTTTGCGGGGCGCGCTCGAAGCCGGCTCCAAGGTCGGCCTCAAAATGAATCTCCCGAAGGCCGCGCTCGAGTCCGTCGCCAAAGCTTTGCCGGCCCTGCGCAATCCGACGATCTCCCAGCTCAGTTCGCCCGATTGGATCGCCCTCGAAACCATTATCGACGAAAGCGTCGTGCGGGAAATTATTCCGCGGCTCAAGGAACTCGGTGCCGAAGGCATCGTCGAATATCCGCTCAACAAGGT
>CAMCHO010000252.1 GCA_945874455.1 Opitutus sp. GAS368
GCCACCAACTTCTGGTGGTCGCCCGCCGCGAGCGCTGCCGCCAGCGCTGCGATTTTTTCGGCGGAGACCAAACCGTAAACATCGAGGACATCGGGCTCGGATATCTCCGCCCCACAAAACGAAATCATCTGGTCAAAGATAGACTGCGCATCGCGCATCCCTCCGTCCGCCATCCGCGCGATACACCCGAGCGCCGCTTCCGTGACCGCAATCTTCTCGTCGACCGCGATTTTCTTGAGCCGCTCCACGATCAAGTCAGTCGGAATCGGCTTCAGATCGAAACGCTGACAACGCGAAATGATCGTCGGCAGCACCTTCTGTGGATCGGTCGTCGCAAAGACAAACTTCACGTGCGCCGGCGGCTCCTCCAGCGTCTTGAGCAAAGCATTGAACGCCTGCGCCGAAAGCATGTGCACTTCGTCGATGATGTAGACCTTGAATTTCCCCTGGGCCGGTGCGTAGCGGACCGTCTCACGGAGGTCTCGCACTTGGTCGACGCCGTTGTTCGAGGCGCCATCGATCTCCACCACGTCGAGATGCGACCCCTCTGCGATTGAGACGCACGCCGGATCGTTGACGTCAAAGTCCGCCTTGGGCCCGTCGGTGCAATTGAGCGCCTTCGCGAAAATGCGCGCCGTCGAAGTCTTACCCGTGCCACGCGGCCCGACGAAGAGGTAGGCATGGGCGATGCGACCGCGATTGATGGCATTGGTCAGCGTGCGCACCACGTGATCCTGACCGACGAGGTCAGCGAATGTCTGCGGCCGCCACTTGCGCGCGATAACTTGAAAGGTGCCCGCCATATTTTGAAGAGGCCTGCTTGCAGGCGAGGGAAACACAGCTCAACCGCTGGAGTGCTTGCAAGCCCGCACCTGCGCTCTGAGAAAAAATAAGTGGCCAGGCACTCCACGGCACTGAGAGAACGTCGTTGCCGTTGCTACCTTCCGGTCCTGGCGGAGTTCACGCGCCTGCTCATGTATGGCACCTGGCCGTCGCGGAACATGGGGTGCGACGCCTCGCGCGCAACATCAAATTCAATTTCCCTCTTCGACCGGCTTCCCCGTCGCTTTCTTCGGCTTCACGCCATCTTTGAACGGCGGTTTTTGCCCCGGCAGATTGCGCGGCTTCTCCGCCTGCTGGCGCTCCCGTTGCTCAATAATCTGGCGCTGATATTCGGTCATTTCGTCCAACCGCACGCGCTGCACGGGGGTGAGCTCTTTCGCGAGATCCTCCTGTAAATGTTGGATGATAATCGCCGTCTCCTGCAAATTGGTCTGCTGCTGCCGACGAATGTCTGCGGCGGCCCGGACGAGCAGCGGATTGACCTTGTCTCTTTGCTCAGCGGTCAGATCCAGCCGCTCGACGTAACGCCGCATGAGCTGCGGAGCTTGCACCGCCATCGCGGCCGGCAGTTGCAACTGGGGCAGCGGAGTCTTCGGACGGTTCCCACTGCTCGGAGCCTGCGTTTGGCCGACCGCCGCCGGCGGCGAGGACAGGATCGCCTGTGAAAACCGCGGGCGCACGTCTCGTTGGTTAACCCGCAGCGCAAAAAATCCGCCGAAAACCGCGCCGGCGATAAACACGCCAACAAAGGCCACCACGACTTTCCACGGTTTTTCCATGCGATCAGTTACCAAGAAGCACGGCCACGGGATCGTCTTCAACCAAATCTTCATCACCGGACGCCAGCCCACTACCCAAGCTGGAATAATTTACGACCACGCTCACCAGCGCCAGCGCACAGGCGGCACCGAGGGCGTGAAAGGCGAAACGCTCAAACAAGGAGGCAACCTTGCGCTCCTGGGCCATCGCGAGGGCGGCGACGCGGGCCGCAAAACCCAAGGGCGCAGCGGTGTCGCGCTCGTGAGCGATGCGGCGGCCGGCGGCCGTTAGCCGATTCCACGGATGCTTGGGTTCGTTTAGATTCATGCGCGTTCCGTTTTTTGTAGTTCTTGAAAAAGCTTCTGCAACTTCCGGCGCGCCCGAAAGGCGCGGACTTTGATCAACGACTGATTCCAGCCCGTAAGGGCACCGATCTCCGCGATGGTTTTTTGCTGAAGGTCAAGCATACGAATCACCATCTGGTCGTCCGGTTTGAGTTGGTTGAGTAATTTGTACACCAGCTCGTGCGCGGCCATCGCATCGTTGGCCGGCACGTCGTTCTCGTTCGTAATCACGTTATCGAGGACGTCCGCTTCGGCCTCGGACAGGTCCGCCCAACGAAACTCCGGCCGGCGCTTCTGCGCACGCAGGTGATCGATGCAGGTCGTCACGGCAATCCTCGATACCCAATGCGAAAACGGAACCGCGCCTTGATACTGTGCGAGTCGCGTAAACATTTTCAGAAAAATTTCTTGCGACAAATCCTCCTCGGCGACTCGCCGAGGCAGGTGGGAACGCACGATGCGGACGACCATCGGGTGCAGATGCTCAACCAGTTCGCGTGCAGCTGCCTGGTCGTGCCGACGCACTCGAGCGAGGCAATCGACCAGATCGAGCGGCGGATCGTCGTCAGGCATACGCGGATGGAGGCAAGGTCATGCACCTCACGCAAGACGCGGCTTCGATCGCGGGGTTACAGGATCGAGGCGTCGCTATTTTCACGCAGAATCATCGCTCATCGAATCAAACTTACGTCCCCGATGTCCCGGAATTCCTGCCGATTACCTCGGAACCGTCCCTTGACTTTTTCCGCCGCGCTCCGATAGCTGGAGCAGTAATGCGAGCCTCGCTCCAGTCCCTTCGACTTACCACCGCGCACGACCTCTAAGAGGAAGCCGCCTAGCGGCCGGTCGTGCGTCATTCCGAGGAATTCCCGACCGCCCTTCGCGGCGTCATCATAGATTGTCCGGTCTCGTCCGGCCTGTTCGTACAAAAATATCGCTTATAATTTCTGTTCCATGCAACCCGCGCCCGTCAGTAAATATCGCCCGTTCCCGCCCGTCGACTTGCCCAACCGCCAGTGGCCCAACCGCACTCTCGACCGCGCCCCGATCTGGTGCAGCGTCGATCTCCGCGACGGCAACCAAGCCCTCGCCCAACCCATGAGCGTCGACGAGAAACTCGAATACTTCGAGTTGCTCGTGAAAATTGGCTTCAAAGAAATCGAGGTCGGTTTTCCTTCGGCGTCCCAAATCGAATTCGATTTCTGTCGCCGTCTCATCGAGGAAGACCGCATCCCCCATGACGTCGCGATTCAGGTCCTCTGCCAATGCCGAGAAGAGCTCATTATCCGCAGCATCGCTGCCCTGCGCGGCGCAAAGAACGCCATCTTCCACCTCTACAACTCCACGTCGCCGGCCCAACGCCAGCACGTCTTCCACGCCACGCGCGCCGACATCGTCGCGATCGCCGTTCAAGGCACGAAGTGGGTCAAGCACTACTGCGCCCCGCTCGTCGCAGCCGGCACCCGAATGAGTTTTGAGTATTCGCCCGAGAGCTTCACCAGCACCGAACTGGATTTTGCCCTGGAGATTTGCGAAGCCGTCACCGACTGCTGGCAGCCGACCGCGGAAAATAAGATCATCCTCAATCTCCCGGCCACCGTCGAATACGCCACGCCCAACATCCACGCCGATCAGATCGAGTGGATGGCCACCCACCTGACGCGCCGCGACCTTACACTCATCTCCCTGCACACCCACAACGACCGCGGCACCGGTATCGCCGCCACCGAACTCGCCCTGCTCGCGGGCGCCGACCGCGTCGAGGGCACACTCTTCGGCAACGGCGAACGCACGGGCAACCTCGACATCATCACCGTCGCATTGAATCTCTACACGCACGGCATTCATCCCGGTCTCGACTTCTCCGACATCAACGGCATCCGCGATGTCTACGAGCGCTGCACCCGCCTCGAAGTCCCGCCCCGCCAACCCTACGCCGGCGAGTTGGTCTTCACGGCCTTCAGCGGCTCTCATCAAGACGCCATCAAAAAATCGTGGGCCGTTCAAAAACCGGGCGCCCCGTGGGATGTTATTTACATTCCGATCGACCCCGCCGACCTCGGTCGCAGTTACAAAGCCATCATCCGCATCAACAGCCAGTCCGGCAAAGGCGGCGTCGCTTACGTGCTCGAAGATTCCTTCGGCTACGCCTTGCCGAAACTCATGCACAAGGAGATCGGCAAAATCATCAACGACTACGCGGACGCCAAAGGCACCGAGCTCACCCCACAGGAAATCCACGACGTCTTCCATCGCGAATATCTCGCCCGCACCGCGCCCGTCGAACTCCAGCACTTCAAGACCACTGAGCGCGACAGCATCGTCACTTGTGAAGCGGAAATCGGATTCGATAAAAAACTCCACACGCTCACCGCAACCGGCAACGGCCCGATCGACGCCTTCGTACGCGCCCTCGGTGCCACCCAGCTGCCGAAATTCGATGTCCTCGCCTACTCCGAGCACTCGCTCGGTCAGGGGGCGGAGGCGCGTGCCGTGAGCTATATTCAGATCAAGACCGAACGCGGCCACACGCTCTACGGCGCCGGCATCGATACCAATATCGAACTCGCCTCGATCAAGGCTATCGTCAGCGCACTCAACCGCACGTTGACCCCCTGATCGCGCCGCGGGTCGCGCCGTCCCTCCCGGCTGCGCGCTCCGGGCGGGGCATGCTGAAAGCTCCGCGAGCTTGCGGTCCTCGCTTGCGGTCCTTCATCGAGCCCGCTGTATCCCAGCATATGATTCACCGGCTCACCCTCGCCGCCGTCGCTTTACTCACCGCTTGCGTCGTCCACGCCGCTGATTCTCGCACGGCGTTTCTCAAACTCCTCGATCGTCCGCGCGTCCCACTGGCAGCAGCCGCCGGCGCTCCCGCCACCCATGACGGCCTCGTCGAAATCGACTTCAGCTTCGCCACCGAGGCCGGCCAACGCGTCCCCGGCATTCTCGTCAAATCAGCCTCCGCCCTACCACCCGCCTCATCGTCCGTCCGACGTCCCGCCGTGATTGTTCTGCACGGCACCGGCGGTAATAAAGAAGCCGAACGCGCTCTGCTCATCGACTACGCCCGCGTGGGACTCGTCGGTATCGCGATCGACGGCCGCTATCACGGTGCCCGCGCCCCAGGTGGCAAGGCGTCCAAGTCCACCGAATACATCGCGGCGATTCTCCGCACGTTTCGCACCGGCCAAGAACTTCCTTTCTTCTTCGATACCGCTTGGGACGTCATGCGCCTGATCGACTATTTGGAAACGCGGGACGACATCGACCCGCGCCGCATCGGCCTCATGGGTTTCTCCAAAGGTGGTATCGAGACGTACCTCGCCGCCGCTGCTGATCCGCGCGTCGCCGTCGCGGTCTCCTGCATCGGCGTGCAAAGTTTCCGCTGGGCCCTTGATCACAATTCTTGGCAATCACGGATCAGCACCGTGCAAGCTGCCTTCAACACCGCCGCCCAGGAGTCCGGGGTCGCGAACCCCGACGCTGATTTCGTGCGCACCTTTTATGCCCGCGTGGCCCCGGGGATCGACGGTCCCTTCGATGGGCCGGCGATGCTCCCGCTGATCGCGCCACGTCCCTTGCTTGCCATTAACGGCGAGACCGACGCGCGCACTCCCTTGCCGGGCCTGCAACTCTGCGCCGACGCCGCGCGCGCCGCGTATCACGCCACCGGAGCCGACGAAAAATTCGTGCTGCGTGTCCAGCCCAACACCGGCCACAAAGTGAATCCCGATTCGATGGTCGCTGCGCGCGAGTGGCTCGTGCGCTGGCTCAAGCCGTAGCGCGTCGTCCGCCGCTGGCGCTCCGCGGCTTACCTCCCCGCGCCCTGGGTGAGCGTCTTTACCCGCAACCGAAAATAACGCTCGGTCAGGTCGAGCGCGGAGCCGTCGGTCTTCACGTCGCAGGCCATGACACGTGTCGCCTTCCCATCGCTCAAGCGACGCAGAGGCCCTACCCGTCGGGCGATAAACCGCTGCCGTTCGGGAAAGCGCGCCTCTCCCTCCGCCCCCGTAGTCACGAGCGCCAGCAAGCCGACGTTTGGGCCCCGCCGCTCCTCGTCCTTTTGCGGCTGCCAGCACTCGGCTGCGTCCCCGCTTGCACCGTCCCTTTCTCCCCGCCTACTCTGCTTCGCTCGTATGCTCTACACGCCCGCCAAGGCCCCGCTCACCGGTGAAACCCTCGACACCCTCTCCGCTCGCCTGCGCGAGGCCGGCGAGCCTGTTTTTCGTGCGAAACAAATCCTCGATTGGCTCTACAAAAAACGCGTCCGCACGTGGGATGAGATGACCAATCTCTCCAAGCCGCTCCGCACGTGGCTCGCCGAGACCTTCGAGCTCATGCCCGTCGCGCTCGTGCTCAACAAACAGTCCGAAGACGTCACCGATAAACTCCTCCTCGAGCTCGGCGACAAATCCCTCATCGAAACCGTCATCATCCGCGTCCCCCAGGAGGGCGTCGGCCCCGAGCATTCCCGCAAGACCATCTGCATCTCCACCCAAGTCGGCTGCGCGATGGGCTGCGTCTTCTGCGCGAGCGGTCTCGCCGGTCTCAAACGCGACCTCAGCGCCGGCGAAATCGTCGCTCAACTCCTCCA
>CAMCHO010000253.1 GCA_945874455.1 Opitutus sp. GAS368
AAGCGTTGCAAGGCGGACTTGCCGCCACCCTCGCCGCGACCATCCACCACCTGCGGACCTTCGAGCACGTAAAGGATACCTTCCTTACCCGCGGTAAGCTGACCGTAATTTTTTTCCGGCAACGGCAGCGCGATGATCCGCTGGCTGAGACCTTCGAAGTCGATGACGACCTTCACCGGCTTTTTGTCTTTTTCCTTCGCCGATTCGGCGACGGGCTTGGCAGCGGATTTTTCCGCGGAGTCGTCGGCCGGTTTCTCGGCGGCGGCGATTTTCGGATCGCTGTCAGGCTGCTTGTCTTTGCTTTTCGCGTCGTCCTTTTCCTCGTCGCTTTCCGGTGCCAGCGGCGAGGGCAGATTTTTGGCCAGCACGGCGAGATAGACCGCACGCGTCACCGGATGCGCGTTCGAACTCATATTAAAACCGACGGAGCTCAGGCCTAAATCCGTGCTGGCGGTAAAATAGAGGTATTTGCCGCTGCGGTCCCAGCTCGGCGAACGCGTGTCGCTCAGGCCGTCGGTTAACGGCGTCACCTGCGCAGCCTCGAGCGAATAGACAAAGATGGCGCGATGGTTGTTCGGCAGCTGCTTGACGTAGGCGAGCCACTTGCTGTCAGGCGACCACTCAATCGCGACTCCGCGACTGCGCAGGTCACTGTCGAACTGCACCGGCTTGCCGACAGCGAGATCGAGCAGCCAGAATTTTCCGCGTTTGTCGCTGTAGGCAATCTGCTGGCTGTCGGGGGACCAGCTGAGGTTGTAGAAAAACGAGGGCGACGGCCCAAGATCGATTTTGCGTACAGTGCCGAGGCCGGTCTGATCGCGGAGGTGAAGCGCGTATTCACCCGACTCGTCGGAGAAATAGGCGATGGTCTTGCCGTCGGGCGACCACGACGGGTCCCGATCAGCGATGGCGGGCGAGCGGGTGAGGTTGCGCATGTCGCCCTTTTCGGCGGGCACGGTGACAATCTCGCCGTGCGTCTCGAAGACGGCACGCGCGCCCGTCGGCGAAAGGGCGGCCTGCGACAACTGCCGAGCCGCAATCTTTTCGAAGTGCGGGCGCGTCTGCGGCAAATCAGCAGAGAGGCGCACGGCCACGGCGCGCACGCGGCCGCTCGCGAGCTCAAACAAATGCAGCGAACCGAATTGCTCATAAATAATCGCGCCGGGGCCGGCGGAGGCAGATTTCAGATCGAAGCCTTCATTCTTCAAGAGCGAGGTGACCACGCGGCTCTGGACATCGTAGCTGAAGAGCGTTGTGGCGCCCGCGCGATCGGAAAGAAAATAGATCTTATCACCGACCCACATCGGGTTGAAGTCGTTTGAGTTTTCGCGGGGGATCGCCGTAACGGCTGAATCGGCCAGCGAAGCGATCCAGATCGGCGACGTCTTTCCGCCGCGATAATTTTTGATGGCGATATAGGCATCGCCCGCGCCGCCACGGCGGTTCCACGTGGGCACGTAAGCAAGCTGCGCAGCATCGGCCGAAAAAGCACCCTGCACACCCATCGGAAGCGGCACTTCCGTCGGAAACCCACCATCGGCCGACACGGTAAAGAGTTTTTCATACCGCGAGTAGGCCTCGCGCGAGGAGCGGAAAAGGAGGCGCTTGCCGTCGGGCGTCCAAGCGAGCGCGACGTCCGTGCCCGGATGCATCGTCAGTCGACGCGGTTCGCCGCCGGCAGCCGGGACCACGTAGACATCCTCATTGGTGTCGAAATTTCCCGTGAACGCCACTTGCGTACCGTCGGGCGAAAACAATGGACCGCTCGCCGTGCCGGGATCGCCGACAACCAGCCGCCGCGCGTCGCCCCCTTCGCGCGGGACGCTCCACAGGCTGCCTCCATAGACAAAAACAATGTGGGTTTTGCTCAGCGTGGGCGACTGCAACAACAGCGGCCCGGGCGTCTGCGCACCGAGCGCGCTCAGTCCGACTGATAGGATCAGAAACAGCAGGGTTATTTTTTTCATAAAAGGAGGAGCGGACACCAACCGCGCGGGGCTGGGCGCGAGGCCCGTGAGAGCGGTGGAGCGAAACATATATTTTGGTGGTGCAAACGACAAAAGCGCCCGTCTTGCACTGCCAGCCCGCGTCCACAAACCTCCCCGCATGTCCAACGTCGCTCACTTCTGGGAGCTGATCCTCGGCACCGTGATCGCCCTGCTACCAATGATCAACCCGCTCGCTTCGGCGCCCACGTTTCTCGCGATCACCGAGGGCGACACGCGCGAACGGCGGCTCCAGCAGCTCCGCATGGCGTGTATTTACATGGTGGTGATCCTCGTGAGCTTCCTCGTCGGCGGACGCTTGATCATGGCGTTTTTCGGCATCTCGATCCCGGGCCTTCGCATCGCCGGCGGCATGCTCGTCGCCGGCATCGGTTCGGCCATGCTCATGGCTCCGCCCCGCGATCCGGAAAAGGAAGATCCCGCCCACACCGCCGCCCGCGCAAAACGCGACGTCGCGTTTTCCCCGCTCGCGATGCCCATGATGAGTGGCCCCGGCTCCATCGCGGTCACCATCGGCTTCACGTCTCTGTCCACCGGCTGGCTCGACTACATCGCGATCATCGTCGGCATTTTAATTGTCGCGGCGATCACCTACAGCACACTCCGCCTCTCGGAGCGTGTCGTGGGAGTCATCGGCCTCAACGGCATGAACGCGCTCTCGAAAGTCATGGGGTTTCTCATTCTGTGTATCGGTATCCAGTTTGTCGTGAACGGCGTGCTCGGCATCGCCACGGATCCCACCGTAATCAAACTCATCCGCGAGGCCGCCCTCGCGAGGTAACCCCGCACGGAGCGCTCCGGCTCCGGCCACCGGTTCCGCCGCGCGGTGCTTAGCTCTTTTGGGCCACGATCGCCCCAGACTTATCTTTGAAGTTCAGTTTTTATCGGCGTCCTTGGTCGCCGCACTGGACGTGCGCTAAGCGTGCGGGCACTGCGACCGGGGCGGGCAGCCGGGGCTTGGTTCGCACGCGAGTGGCCGAGACCGCACCCTCGCCCTCGCCGGCTAGCGCGATCGCTGAGGCCGCCGGTGCCAGCATAATTTAGGTTCCTTGCTAGTATCGAGATTTAGCATATTTTTCAGAGGCCACTACGAAAAGGCGTGAAAACATCCAACGGCGGTTCATTCCTGAAAAAATGCGTGCTGACTCAACCGTCGCTACAACTCCCGCCCGCTCGAACATCTACCCACCGGAAACAGCGGGAAACCATATTCCCTGGCCACGGCGGACGGAGCGTCCGGATCGGCAACGTTCAACCACGGCCTAAAGCGCAACGCGGGAGGCGGTGTCGAACGCTCTTTGCTCCTGCACGCCAGCAAGGGGCCATGTCGTCGCGGCGCGAAAACAAAACGTTTTCGCCTCGCCGTCTCCTTCCGGCACCACCACGTTCGTCGCTCCGTTCTCCCATCATGCCACGCCTTTCCTTCACTTTCCTCGCCCTCGCCCTCCTGTTAACCACGGGTTGCCTCTTTTCCAAAAAATCGAAGGAGCCGAAGGAAAACTCCGCAATCGCCGGATCGGTCGAGGAAAACTTCAAGGTCCGCTGGATCGACAAACGTGCCGCCGAACTCACCGCGCAGGGCAAATCCGCCGACGCCGCGCGCACGCAGGCGGCGGACGAGTTTGGTCAGCGTTATCTGTTCAACGCCCCTCCACAGAAAAAATAATCGGCGTGGTCGGCCCGCACCCGGCTGCGCGCCACCCACGACCACACCAGCCCGGACCTTGACGCCCCGCCCCAACGTCGTCGCTTGTCCCTTCGCGCCCTTTCCTCTCCCGCCGCTTCGCACCCGTCCGCCAAGGCGGGTGCCCTCGCGTCGGCGGTTTGCTATTTCGCTTGGGGCCTTGTTCCGCTCTACTGGAAACAACTCGCGAGCATCAACCCTCTCGAGCTCATCGCGCACCGCCACGTCTGGTCGCTCGTCCTAGTCTTCGGTGTGGTCTTGGCCCAGGGCTCGTTCGGTCTCGTTCGCGCCGCGCTCAGCACGCCGCAATCGGCGGCCCTGAACATCTTCAGCGCGACCCTGCTCACCGCCAATTGGCTGATCTACATCTGGGGCGTCAACAGCGGCCACGTGATCGAGTGCAGCCTCGGCTACTTTCTCGTGCCGCTCCTCAACGTCGCCCTCGGACGTTGGCTCCTGCACGAGCAGCTGCGCCGCCTCCAGTGGATCGCCATCACGCTCGCCGCCCTCGGTGTCGGCGTGATGGTCGCGCAGCTCGGCCGCCCGCCGTGGATCGCCCTCGCCCTTGCCGCCAGCTGGACTGCTTACGGCTTCCTGCGCAAAAAATCTCCGCTCGGCTCCCTCATCGGTCTCACCGTTGAAACCCTCCTCCTCGCCCCGTTCGCCGTGGCATTTCTGCTCTGGCAACACCACACGGGCACTGGCGCCCTCGGCCGAGTCGATGCCGCAACCCACGTCCTCGTAATGAGCTCGGGGGTGATCACCGCGGTCCCGCTGCTGCTCTTCGCGTTCGGCGCTCGGCGTATCCGGCTCTCGACCATGGGGCTGCTCCAATACATCGCACCCACCGTGCAATTCGTGCTCGGCGTTTGGGTTTACCACGAGCCCTGCCCGCGCGAACGCCTGCTGGGTTTCATCTTCATCTGGGTCGGCCTCGCGCTCTACACCGCCGACAACCTCTGGGCCCAGCGGAAACAATAATTCTGTCTCGTCGTCCACCAACGCCCGTCCACCAACGCAGGCTCGACGCCACCAGGTCCCTCCCTTCAACTCCTTTCACCCATGAAAACGTTCCGCCCCGCCTTCTCCGCCCTCATTCTCGCCGCGCTCTTGCCGCTGGCCTTTGCGCAGACGCCCACCGCAGCTCCCGCCAAAAAAATCGACGCCTCCGCACCGATCGCCAAGGCCGACGCCAACGGCGTTATCAACGCCAATTTCCAAAAGTCCCACGAGTCCTTCCTCGCCCGCGGGAAGGCCGGCCCCATCGACGTTCTGTTCCTCGGCGATTCAATCACCGCCGGTTGGGCCAACCCCGCCCGCGCCCATATCTGGGAATCTTTCTACGGTAAAAACCAGCCCGCCAACTTCGGCATCGGCGGCGACCAGACCCAGCACGTCATCTGGCGGATCGAGAACGGCGAACTCGACGGCATCAAGCCCAAGGTCACCGTCCTCATGCTCGGCACCAACAACACCAGCCCCGCCCCCAGCGGACACACCGCCGCTGAAATCGCCGCCGCCGACAAAAAAATCGTCGAACTGATCCGCGCGAAAATCCCCGGGACCAAGGTCCTCCTCCTCGCCATCTTCCCCCGTGGCGCCCGCAAAAATCCGCAGGGAGTCATCACCGACGACGCCATCACCGACGCCGCGCGCCGCACCGAGGTCATCAACGCCGTCAACGTCGAGCTCGCCAAACTCGACGACGGCAAAAACGTCCGCTACCTCGACATCAACGCCTCCTTCGTCGGCCAAGACGGCAAAATCCCCTTCGCGATCATGCCCGACCAACTCCACCCGAACACCGCAGGCTACCAGCTTTGGGCGGACGCGATGAAGCCGCTGCTCACCGAAATGCTGAAGTGAGATCGCGCGTGCGGCGGGCGAGATAGCGCCAAGGAAACTTGCGCCTGTCGCCTGTGCGGCCATCGCAATTTTGGCATGGGGAAACTGTCCGGAGGGTGAAACTGCCATCCGTGCCGTTCGCGCGGTCCACGTGCTCGGCGGCTTCCGCCTTTCAACTACCTTTCTCGGATCCAGCGAGTTGCTAACCGCGTTCTTCCGTGGCGCTCTGGGCGCAGTTCACGACATGGGAGCGAGCGGCAAACGGCCTCGGGAAGTGCGTCATCGGCCGTGCAGTCGTCAGCGCTGACGCGGGGCGCGCGGCGAATTTCTACGCGACTCATGAGCCGGTGCAGAAGCATCACCCCATCCGCCAGGGGCGGCGCGCACGGCGCACGAGGCAATGTAATATCAATCGCTCAAAAGATTCAGACTTTCATTTGCCGGTTAGCCGCGAGCGCCAGCGAGTGGACGGTCACACACCACTCGCTGGCGCTCGCGGCTACTGAATAGTCCACCGTTCAAGGGACGTTGGTATGAGCGGGTGAAGGGGCGGCACCCCATGCCGGGGCGATACAGCCGGGCGCGGCGGGCACGGCGTTATCAGGCAAGGTAAAGACCCCGGTGCCAGGCCCAGGGCATTCCACGGCCGATACTGGCGGCAGTGCGAGAGGCGAGCTTGCTCGCGGCCCTTTCGCCCATCATCGCGAGCAAGCTCTCTCCCACGCGTTTCCACCACGCCGAAGCCCACTTCCGGGTACTGGACCCATTTCAAAAAAAGAGCCCTTAGATAAAAAAAGAGCCCGGGTGAAAATCACCCGGGCTCAGTCTAAGACAAAAATCTTCTCCCGCCCTTACGGCAGCTCGTAGATTTCGATGATCGCGATGCCCGACGTGCCGTTGGCGCCGACAACCTGCGCGGAATAGCTACCCGGAGCCAAGCTCACGATCATCGCGGCATCGGCGCTGGCGGCACCGAGCGCAAAGGCACCGACTTG
>CAMCHO010000254.1 GCA_945874455.1 Opitutus sp. GAS368
ATAGGGCACCAAATTCTTCAAATACTCCGTGCGGTTCTCAATGTGGTGCAACACGTCGAAGATCAGCGCGAGATCCACGTCCTTCGCCGGCAGATTCGCATCCGTAAATTTCCCCAGCACGCCCGCCACATTCGTCAGCTTCGCCTCGCCGGCCTTCTTCGTAATGTGATCGATCAACCCCTGCTCAATATCGACCGCATATACTTTTCCTGCGGATACGACCTTCGCCAACGGCACCGTAAATACCCCCGACCCCGCTCCGATGTCGGCGACCACGCTGTGCGGCTTCAGCTTCAACGCCGCCACCACGTCGTCGATTCTCAACTTCGCCACGCGGTTCGCCCCATCGAGCGTCTGCAACCACTCCTCCGTCGACCGCGCCGCCAGCTGCGCCGACGCGGTCGCCACCACCACCAACCACAAAAGCGAAATCAAGAAACGTGAGGTGCGCATAGGAAAAGGAGTTCGCCCCATCACGCCGGATCGTCCCCCCAAGCGCAAGTCCCTCCCTCTGCAACGGACGGGCGCTTTCCCAAACTCCCTGCCCCCCCGCGCCTCGCCAATCACGCGGAGCCGGTCCAAGCCACCCCGCCCTCACGCCAAAATGAGCGCAACGGAGCCCTGAAACCTCCGGCACCATCCTTGCACCCTTTTCGTATTGCCCCGGCCACGTCGTCCGCGGCCCACCCCTTGCCATGCTCCGCTCTCCACTCTCCGATCTCACTTTCACTTTCATTCTCACTCGCACTCTCTCGCGCTCCACTCTCCCACCCTCCGCATGATCCGCGCCCTTATCTTCGACTTCGACGGTCTCATCCTCGACACCGAGACGCCCCTCATCGACGCCTACGGCCTCGTCCACGCCAACCATGGCGTCCCCTTCGATCGCGATCTCTTCCTGCGTAGCACCGGCCACGCCGACTACGCCTTTGATCCGTGGCACGGCTTCAGCCCCCACGCCAATCGCGCCGACCTCGAACTCGAACGCCGCGCCATCAAAGATCCGCTCATGCTCCAGCAACCGATTCTCCCGGGCATCATCGCGCTCTTGGACGCCGCCCGTACGCTCTCGCTCCCGGTCGGTCTCGCGTCCAACTCGCCGCACTCGTGGTGCGACGCCCACCTCACCCGCCTGGGCCTCTTTGACCGCTTCACTTTTCTCGCCTGCCGCGAAGACGTCCCGTCGCCCAAGCCCGAACCCGATCTCTACAAACTCGTCTTAAACCGCTTCGGCCTCCGCGGACCCGAAGCCATCGCCTTCGAAGATTCCCGCACCGGCAGCCTCGCCGCCACCCGCGCCCACGTTCACACCGTAGCGTGCCCCGGCCCCTCCACCGTCCACCATGATTTTTCCCACGTCGATCTCCGCGTCGCGTCCCTCGCCGATGTGACGCTCGCCCAGCTGATCACGCGCTTTGGTTCGTAGCCCCTAGCGCCACTCTCAAGAAACAGCTCCTTGTTCGTCGTCCCGCCTTCAGGCGGAATCCGTCAAACCCTCCGTTTAAAACCGGGACGACGAACTCGAGAAATCGGTGTTTGCTCCCGTCACGGGCAAAAGTCGCTTTTGTCGTTGGGGCTAGATTTTGGCTCAGCTTCCACCTGCGGATACAGCGGATAGAAAATCGGTTTTTTGTCACCGAGTGGTTCGCGCCGTTTCGCCCCGTAGGGCCCTGTGCAAACGCCCACGGCTTAAGTCTGGCCCGTTCACCGGTAGGTCTAGCCTAAAAGAAATCGGAAAATCTGGCCTCCGTGCCCGACATCTCCACGTTGCACGGAAGCCCCACCCCCACGTCGCCCAACGCACCTTCACCATGCTCACCTACATCTATGAAACCCTGCCGCGCGCCGGAAAGGCGGCCAAGCGTTACGAACTCCGCCAATCAATCAAAGACGCCCCGCTGACAAAACACCCCGCGACCGGTGAGCCGATCCGCCGCTGCATTGTTCTCAGCACCGACCCTTTTGTGCGTGCGGCCACTATTGAGCGCCCCGCCCCTCGGTCCACGGCCAAACCCCGCCGGCAAGATCACCACGATCACCACGACCACCACGATCACCATCACCACTGATGGACGGGATGCCCCGGCGAACGTAATCACCGGTCTCCCCCGCACCCCCACGGATGTTTGCGCGTACTTCGTGGATACACGCTACCGTCCGATGGCAGTGACGCACATTCCCATTCCCCCTTTCCCATTGAAGCCGACCGACGTCGTGCGACCAATTCTTCACCATCCCCTCATCCCCATGTTCCCAAAAAATAAACCGCGCGCTCTCGGCGCCGCCTTGCTCGCTCTCTCCGCCGTCGCCTCTCCCCTGTTCGGCGCCGATGCGCCGACCGCGCCCGCTGCCGCTGCAGCCGCGCCCGCGCCCGCTGCCGCTTCCGCGAATACCCAGAAAGGCAATCGCGGCGCGCCCGCATCTCCCGCCGAGCTCGCCGAGATGGCCAAGCTCAGGGATCTCCCCGTGCTCACGCCGCAGGCCGGCAACGGCGACTATCTCATCAAGCCCCCGTTTGTCGCAGCCCCGGAGCAAACACCGCGCGCCGATGTGCCGAAGGGAAAGATTCAGCGCTTCACCCTCAATGCCGCCGACAGTAAATTTTATCCCGGCACCGGCATGCGCGACGCAAAACCCAGCCGCGAGATCACCGTTTATATTCCCAACCAGTATGTGGCCGGCACACCCGCGCCCTTCATCGTCACGCACGACGCCTACGGCGCGCGCAACGACCAGCTCCCGACCATTCTCGACAACATGATCGCCGACCGCCGGCTGCCCGCGATGATCGCGATTATGGTGCCTTCGGGCGGCGGCGACGGGCGCGGCAGCGAGCGCGGCTTAGAATACGACACTGTCTCCGGCAAGTATGCCGAATTCATCCAGGCGGAAGTGTTGCCCGTAGTGGAAAGAAATTACGGCGTGACGCTCACCCAAGACCCCGCCGGTCGCGCTACGATGGGCGGCAGCTCGGGCGCGGCCGTGGCGTTCACGATGGCGTGGTTTCATCCCGAGTGGTATCGCCGGGTGCTGAGCTATTCCGGCACCTACACAAACAACCAGTCGCCCGAAAATCCCGCGTCACCTCACGGCGCTTGGGAATACCACGAGAACTGGATTCCGAAAACCGCGCCGAAGCCCCTCCGCGTCTGGCTGCACGTCAGCGAAAACGATAACGGTTCGCGCAACTCTCCGACAGCCATGCGCAATTGGGTGAGCGCAAACCAGCGCATGGCGTCCGTGCTGAAAACAAAGGGCTACGCCTACCAATTCGTTTACTCGGTCGCCTCCGGTCACACCGACCGCAACGTCATCGCCGCCACCCTGCCCCACGCGCTCGAATGGCTTTGGCAGGGCTACCAACCGTCGAAGAAATAAACGCCCGGAATGGCGAAGTGGCCCCTCGGCGCCGCCGCGGGACGCGCCATCCCGTGAATCTGGACTCGAGATCGCGCCCCTCCTGTCTTCCGGCCCCCATATCCCAAAAAACCGCGATCGAAAACCCACCGGCACGTTCTTGGCGCCGCCTGTGACGTCTTCGCACCCCAGCCCGGGTCCGCGGCCATTCGCCAGCGCTGCGCCCGCCGCTCCCAACACGCCGCCGTTTCCTGGGCTCGCACCCGCGCCACGAAACCCCACGCTACCTCGATGCTCCTGCCCGCCTTCCGCCGCGTGCGCCCCCTGCTCCTCGCGCGCCTCCTCGCCTCAGCCCTCGCGCGCACCGTCCTCTTCGCGCTCCTCGCCACCGTCAGCGCCTTCGCCGCCGCCCCGGAAAAATTCCCCGCCGGCGATGGCCTCTTCACGTTCACCGCGTGGGACGGCCCGCCTCTGCCCGTCTATTTCCACGCCCCGGCGAACGTTACGCCCGCCACCCCCATCGTATTCGTAATGCACGGACAAGCCCGCAACGGTGACGAGTATCGTGACCAATGGAGCGAACTCGCCGCGCGCTACGGATTTCTCCTGCTCGTCCCGACTTTCGGCAATCGCGACTTCCCCGGCTTCGAGAGCTTCAACTACGGAAATGTACTCGCCCCCGACGGCACCCGCCGCCCCTCCGGCCAATGGGCCTTCACCGCCATCGAACGCCTCTTCGATCACGTCAAATCCACCGCCGGCCTGGCCGCGCCCACCTACTTCATCTACGGCCACTCCGCCGGCGCCCAGTTTGTCCATCGCCTCTTTTTCTTTCTCCCCGACGCGCGTGCCGCCCGCGTCATCAGCGCAAATGCCGGCGCCTACATGCTGCCGGATTTCAAAACCGCGCACCCCTACGGACTCGGCGGTTCCGGCGTAACCGAGAGCGATCTCAAGACCGCCCTCACTCGCCCCGTCCTCGTCCTCTTGGGTGAAGCCGACATCGACCCCCACCATCGCCCGATGCCGCGCACGCCCGAAGCGAACGCCCAAGGCCTCCACCGTTTCTCCCGCGGCCTCAATTATTTCCGCCTCGCGACCGAGCAAACTGTCCGTCTCGGCGTCCCGTTCGGATGGAAGATCGCCACCGTCCCCGGCGTCGCCCACAGCAACACCCTCATGGCTCCGGCCGCCGCCGCCCACTTTTTCGGGCCGTGAGCCCGCCCGCTTCCGGCCCTCACTCCAGCTCAGCCCACCGCGCAAAGGCCGTCGCCAACTCCGCCTCGATTTCGTGCAACCGTTCCGTCGCGTGGGTGACCTCCACGGGTGACTTCTTGAAGAACATCGGATCGGCCAACTTGGCCGAAAGGTTCGCCTGCTCGGTTTCCAATTTCTCAATCACCTTCGGCAGGGTGTCCAATTCCACGCGCTCCTTGTTGGACAATTTGCGCACCTTCTTTGCGGGGCTCGCTGCCGCCTCGGCCGCGTCCTTCGCCTCACGCTTCGCTTTTTCCCCAGCCAGCACCGCCGCCGCCGCCTTCGCGGCTTTTTCTTTCTGCCAGTCGTCGTATCCGCCGAAATATTCCACCACGCGCCCTTCGCCTTCGAAGACCAACAGGCTCGTGCACACTTCGTTCAAAAACGCGCGGTCATGGCTCACCAGCAACAGCGTGCCACCGAACTCCACGAGCAAATCCTCCAGCAGCTCCAGCGTCTCCGCATCGAGATCGTTCGTCGGCTCATCGAGCACGAGCACGTTGCACGGTTTCGTGAAGAGTCGCGCGAGCAGCAGCCGGTTCCGCTCGCCACCCGACAGCGCCTTGATCGGGGTGCGCGCCCGCGTCGGATCGAAGAGAAAATCTTCGAGGTAGGAAATCACGTGCCGCGTCTTGCCGTTGATCGTCACCGTCGGATTACCGTCGGCCACTGCATCCTGCACCCGCAGCGTCTCGTCGAGCTGCGCGCGCAGTTGGTCGAAGTAGACCACTTCCAAACGTGTGCCTTGCTCGACCGCACCCACCTTCGGCGCGAGTTGTCCGAGCATCAGCCGCAGCAGCGTAGTTTTGCCCGCACCGTTGGGTCCCACGATCCCGATCTTATCCCCGCGCTCGATACGCACCGTCAAATCGCGCACGATCCAGCGCCCTTCATCCGCATAGCGAAAGCCCGCTTCTTTGCACTCGATCACCTTAAACCCACTGCGGTCCGCCTCCTGCGCGGTGATCGTCGCCTTGCCCGTGCGGTCGCGACGTGCGGCCCGCTCGGCCCGCATTTTTTCGAGCGCATGGATGCGGTTGCTGGCCCGCGAACGCTGCGCCTTCACGCCCCGCCGGATCCACACTTCTTCCTGCGCGAGCTTCTTGTCGAACTGCGCGCGCTCCACCTCCTCGGCCTCGAGGACAGCCTCTTTCCGCACGAGAAACGTGTCGTAGTCGCACGCCCAACCGACGAGCTTGCCGCGGTCGACTTCGACGATGCGCGTCGCGAGCTTCCGCAGAAACGCCCGGTCGTGCGTCACGAACAGCAGCGCTCCACCCCACTCCAGCAAAAATTCTTCGAGCCACTGGATGGACTCCAAATCCAGATGGTTCGTCGGCTCATCAAGCAACAGCAGCTGCGGTTCCTCGACCAGTCCGCGCGCCAGGAGCACACGACGCTTCTGTCCCGCCGACAACGCCGCGAACTCATGATCCACCGGCAGCCCCATGCCCTCGAGCAGCCGCTCGACGCGGTCGTGGCGCTCCCAGTCATTGTGCACTTCGTAAGCGCCTCCCTCACCCTCGACCACCGTGCGCACCGTGCCCTTCAATCCTGCCGGCACCTCCTGCCGAAGGCTGGAGAAAACCGCGCCAGCTTGGCGGAAAACCTGGCCGACATCGGCGTTCAGTTCACCGGTGATGACCTTCATCAACGTGGACTTGCCCGCACCATTACGGCCGAGGAGACAGACGCGCTCGCCCCGGTCAATCTGGAGATTGACCTTATCGAGCAACGGCGCGCCACCGAAGCTCAGGGAGACATCAAGAAGACTGACAATGGCCATGTGAACCCAACAGCTTGCACAACGCTCCCGCCCCAGCGCAAGGTCGGCGTTCA
>CAMCHO010000255.1 GCA_945874455.1 Opitutus sp. GAS368
CGGGCTCCGGCACGGTAAGCGGTGCCGTGAGCAATGTCGCCACGGGTAACCTGCTCGAGGGCGCCAGGGTGGTCCTGCCCCAGCTGGGTCACTCCGTCTTCACCGACGCGACCGGTCGCTACGTGCTCACGGGTGTTCCGGCGGGCACGTACGACCTCGAGGTCACCTATATCGGCCTCGATGCGGTCCGCGCTCCGGTGACGGTTGCGGCGGGCGGGCGGGTCCAGCGGAATTTCGATCTCACGACGGCGCTTTACAAAATGGACGCATTCAAGGTCACCGGGGAACGCGAGGGCGATGCCGCCGCGATCACGCAGCAGCGCAACGCCGAAAACGTGAAGAACATCGTGGCAATGGATTCCTTCGGCAACCTGCCCAACATGAGCGCGGGCGAAGTCGTAATGCGATTGCCGGGCGTCGCCGGCAGCCCGACCGACGAAGGGCTGGCGTATTGGTTCAACATCCGCGGCATGGATCCGCAGCTCAACTCCGTGACGATCGACGGCGGTGTGCTGCCCAGCGTAAACACCAACCGCACGTTCCAACTGCAGAGCATCACCGGCACGATGTTCGAGGCGCTGGAGCTCACCAAGGGGCACCGGCCCGACACAGGCGCCGCCTCCCTCGGGGGCACCATCAACCTGAAGACCCGCTCCCCGCTGACCATGCGGGAAAAGCGGCGGACCACCTACAGCCTGACGGCGCGCATCGCGCCGTCATTTTTCGAGCAGATTCCGCTGCGCGAAAAGCACCGGGCGCATCCGTTGGCGAGCCTCGCCCACCAAGAGGTGTTCGACGTCTTTGGCGGCACGCGCAACCTCGCGGTCTCGCTCAATCTTTTCTACAGCGAAAACGCGGTCGGTGGCGCCAGCACCACGCTCGACTACCAAAACACACTCGCGCCCGCCGCGTATGTCTGGGACTTCCGCCAGTGGGACAACATCAACAACCGGAAGCAGACGAGCGTCAACCTGCGGACCGATTACCAGTGGTCGCCGACGACGCGCTTTTCGGTGACGCTACTCGGCAACGACAATTTCGAGCGGCACCGCCGGCGGATGGAGGTGCGCGCCTTTACGGGCAATGCCAACACCGTCCTCAACGCGACGACGACCGGAGTCGTGCCCGGCCAGTTCACCGACAAGATCACCGTCGTCCGTCCGGTGGCTGCTGCGAACATCGACATCCTGATGGACGGTCCACTCAACTTCTACGTGCGCACGCGGCAGGTGGATTTCACGGGCGAGCACAAATACCGCCGCTGGCAGATCGATTACGCGGGCGGCATGGGCTACACCAATCTCAACACGGGACAGGGCACGGCCGGTCAGCTCACGATGCGACTGGCAGGCGCAGGCTGGATCCTCGATCGCACGGAGTCCGATGTGTTTCCGCGCTTCCTGAAAAACGGCGGACCCGATTTCCTCAATCCCGACAATTACCGGCCGACGGCCAATGGGCTCACGAACACCAACAATCAAACCGATCAGTCGGTGACACAGTTCCGTTTCAACGTGCGTTACGAGGCGCCGGTTGCCACCCCGCTGTTTCTCAAGATCGGCGGGGCGTGGCTCGAGCAGGGCCTGGACAGTTGGAGCAAGGACAACCATCGCTGGTCCTATATTGGCGGCGGGCCGCTGGCCCCCGATCCGAATCTGCTCGCGTATTCCGCGCGCGAAACCGGCCTGCGGTTGCCGCGGTGGCAGTCGCACATGTTCATGAGCGAGCGCCGGCCGCGCGATCCCTCGGCCTGGCGCGAGGATCTTTACTATCACGAGACGCAGAAATTCACCGCTACGCGCAGTCTCACGGAATCAACCTCGGCGGCCTATGCGATGGCGCAGGGGCGGCTGGGCCGCGATGGATTCCCGGGACGGACCGGTTACCTCGGCGGCGTGCGCGTCGAGGGAACGACGGTCGACAGTCGGGGCTGGGTGCGGTCGCGGGCCCTGAGCACTGCGGCGCAGCAGACGGCGGATCCGGCGGGTTCCGCCGCGCGTGATTACGCGAACAATGCCCGCGAGATTCACGGCAGCTACACGAACGCGTTTCCGAGCCTGCATGCGTATCACGACCTCACTCCGAACCTGAAACTGCGGGCCAGCTTTTCCACCAGCTACGGGCGCGCCGCGCTCAATAATTTTTTTGTGAACGAGACGCCCGACGAAGCGAACCAGCGTCTCAGCGTCAACAACCCCGCCCTCCAACCGCAGACGGCAAAGAATTGGGACACCTCGCTCGAGTATTATTTCGAACCGGTCGGCCAGCTCTCGCTGGGATGGTTCCACAAGGAGATCCACGACTACATCATCGACAACCAGGAAATCCGGATCATCCCCAGCGGACCCGACAACGGCTATGATGGCGAATATTCGGGCTGGACGGAGCGCACCTCGGTCAACGGGGGCACCGCGGTGGCCCAGGGCTGGGAGTTCAGCTACCGGCAGCAGTTCACGTTTCTGCCCGGCCTGCTCAAGGGCCTGGCCGGTTCTTTTAACTACACATGGATCGACACGCATGGAATGTTTGACGGCAACGTCTACCTCACGCGGCACGAGGTGCCGGGCTTCATCCCGTATGCCGCCAACGCGTCGTTGTCGTGGCGTTATCGCAAATTCAGCGCGCGCATCCTCTATAACTTCACGGGCGAATATATCACGGCCTATAACGCGACCAGCCCGGCGCTGCACCTCTATCGTTTCTCCATGAAGACCGTGAACGTGGGCGTGGGCTACCAAGTGAGCCCGTCGCTCGGTTTCAGTTTCGACGTGGCCAACCTCTTCAACGAACCCCAGGCATTCTACCGCGGTTTCAAGAGCCGCTCCCAGCGCACGCTCTATAATTTCGTGACGGTCACCGCGGGCGTGAACGGCCGGTTCTGAGAATTTGGGCGGTCCCCCCCTCCTCCCCCTCCCCCCCTCCCGCCGCAAATCCAAAAAGTCGCACGGGGTTTTAATGTTCAATGTTGCGCCACGCCGAGCGCTACCCGGCGAAAGAAGTGGGCGGCACATTCAACATCAAAACCCGACCCTTTTTGCCTGAGCCTTGTTGCTCCCCTAAAGCCGCCGCGTAGAGCCCAGTGGATTCTTCGCCCCGCTCAGAATGACAGACCTTTTTTGCCATCCTCAAAAAGTCTCAACCCCCAACCCGTCCCAAACATGAAATCGAGTTTCCCGTCTGTCGCCGTATTCTCCGCGGCCCACTCCACGCGTCGGCGTTTTCTCAAGAGTGCCGCCGTCGCGCTCACGGCTGCAGCCGTTTCCCGTCATTCAGTTGCGGCCGCGGCGTCGCGTTCGGGCGGGCCCTGGGAGATCTGCTGCCTCAACCGCCCGTGGGTGAAGTGGAGTCTCGACGAGATGCTCGACGGCGTGAAGGCCGCGGGCTTCCGCACGCTCGGTCTGCAAACCGTGTCGAAGGCCAACCCGTTCATCGGCTCGGACGCGACGCGTGAACATCTCGACGCACTGAAACAAAAAATTCCCGCGCGCGGACTCAAGGCGACGATGGGGCGGCTCTCCACGCAGGAGGCGAAGCCCTTCGCCGACGCCACCGCCGAGATCCGCCTGCAGATCGACCGGGCGCAGGAGCTCGGGCTGCGCGTGTTAATCAACACCGGCACGGGCAAGCCCGAGCACTACGCTGCGTGGTATCGGGTGATGGCGTTTGCCGCCGCCTATGGCGCAGACCGCGGAGTTCAGATTGTAACGAAGCCACACGGTGGCGTGAACGCCGCGGCCGCCGAGCTCCTCAAGTGCCTGGAAAAGGTGAACCACGCCAACTTCGGCGTCTGGTATGACCCGGGCAACGTCCTCTTCTACACCGGCAAGGATTCGCTCGTCGAACTGGAGCCAGTCGTGAAGCACGTCTCGGCGTTTGTGGGCAAGGACTGCGTCGCACAAAACGGCGACGCCATGATTCAGTTTGGCCAGGGCAAGGTGGACTTCGCCGGAATCCTTCGCCGACTGCAGCGCGCCGATTTCAAGGGCCCGATCTGGATCGAGACCTGTGCCATCGGCGAGACCCCGGCGGCGACAACGGCAAACGCGAAAGCAAACCGCGAGTTTCTCGAGCGCGCCCTCGCGACGATTTGAAAATCCCTCCCCGATCCGATCCCCCTGCAAATCCAGTTTCCTATCAGCCCCCGCCCCAGAATCGGATTCTGGCCGTGACCGAAAGAAACAGGGTCGCACCGGCTCGTAGATCGTGCATGCTGGTGAGCGGTTCTTTCCGCGAGGCAAGCTATACATCGTCGTTGCACTGGTGCTTTCTTAAGCCCGTCTATCAGTCTGATGCCGAAGGCCGTGTGTGGTGTCATTGGTGGCGCGTCCGCGCAAGCGGTTCCGACCCCGGTTAGGAGTTTACTGCATCCCTTTTCACCCTTCGGGCCGCCGCGGCGAGCGCCACCAACGCCCATGCCAAAAAAGTCCTCCCGCCGTCCACTCAACAAGCCCATGATCACCCAGACCGTGATTCATCCCGATGCCGCCGGCATCGATTTAGCCTCCGAGGTGCATTACGTCGCGGTGCCCGCCGACCGCGATCCGCAGCCGGTGCGCAACTTCGGCCCCACGACCGAACACTTGAACGTCATGGCAGACTGGTTACAGAAGTGCGGCATTCGCACCGTGGCGATGGAGGCGACCGGCGTGTATTGGATTCCGCTCTTCGAACTGCTGGAGGCCCGCGGGCTGGAAGTCTGCCTGGTCAACGCCCAGCACGTGCGCCACGTGCCCGGCCGCAAGAGCGATGTGCAGGATTGCCAGTGGTTGCAGTTCCTCCACTCCGTGGGGCTGCTCCACGCTTCGTTCCGGCCGGCGCTCGAGGTCTGTGCCGTCCGCACGCTGTTGCGGCATCGCGACAGTCTGGTGCAGGGGGCCAGCGCGCACCTGCTGCGCCTGCAAAAGGCCCTCGATCAGATGAACGTATTGCTGCATCGCGCGGTCACCGACATCACGGGCACGACGGGGCTGGCCATTCTCGATGCGATCGTCGCGGGCGAACGCGACCCGCAAAACCTCGCCGCGCACCGCGACCACCGCTGCAAGAAGAGCGTGGCCGAGATCGCCGCGGCGTTGAAAGGCGACTGGAAAGTGGAGCAACTGTTCACGCTGCGCCAATCGTTGGCGGCGTGGCGCTTTCATCACCAACTGGCCGACGAATGTCTGCAGGAAGTTCACCGTCTGGCCGCCAAGCTCGAGAGCTGCACGGAGGAGGCGCCGCCTCCGCCCACCAAGCGGGGCCGGCAACCGGACGCGGAGGTGCGCACCCTGCTCTTTCAGAAGTTCGGCGTCGATGTCACGGCGGTGGACGGCGTCAACACCCACGTCGGCTACACCTTTCTCACCGAGGTCGGGCCCGACCTAAGCCGCTTTGCCAGCCCCGAGAATTTCGCCTCGTGGCTGGGCCTGTGCCCCAACAACAAAGTCAGCGGCAACCACAAGCTCAGCGTCAGCACCCGGCCGGTCTCCAACCGGCTGGCGACGGCGTTGCGCATGGCGGCGCAATCGCTGAACCGCGTCGAGTCATCGCTGGGCGATTGGTTCCGCCGCATGCGCGCGAAGCTCGGTCCGGCCGGGGCCGTCACCGCCGCCGCCCACAAACTCGCGCGTATCCTCTACACCATGATCAAGACGGGCACCGCCTTCGATCCCAGCAAACTCGGCAATCCCGCCCTCATTCGCCAACGCAAGGAGCGTTCTCTGCGCAAGCAGGCGGCCCTCCTCGGCTTCTCGCTCCAACCAGCCAAGGCAGGTGCTGTTTCTTAGGAGTTAAAATCCAGTCCCCTGTCAGTAACCAAGCCGAAAGAACCGAGTGGCCGGCCTTGGCCAATCGGAGCGATGCGCCGATGTTGCGTGGACTTTACACTGGGAGTTTGCGGAACACCCCGGAGTCGGCAGAATTCGTGTTGTTACTAGCCACCCCCCCTCTATGTCCCAAGCCATCGTCATCTCCCTGCTCAATATGAAAGGCGGCGTCGGTAAGACGACGGTCGCCGTCAACCTCGCCGCTTACCTCGCCCGCGAACACAGCAAGCGCGTGCTCCTCGTCGACCTCGATCCGCAAACCAACGCCTCACTCTCACTCATGTCCGAGAAAGCCTGGACCGAATGGGCGGCGGAGCACGGGACGATGGCCGATATTTTTGAAGTCGGGGGCGAGGGCAAACGCGGCAAGCACGACGATCCCCACAAGTTCAAAGACTGCATCATTCACAATGTCGTCCCGGAGATTCCGGGCCTCGATCTGATCCCGAGCCACCTCAAGCTCACGTTCCTTGATCTCGATCTGGCGGCGCGACCCGGGCGCGAGCGCATCCTCGGCCGCAAACTCGACAAAATCCTCGGCGACTACGACGTGATCCTCTGCGACTGCCCGCCCAATCTCCAGACCGCCACGCAAAACGCGCTCTACGCCAGCGACTACTTT
>CAMCHO010000256.1 GCA_945874455.1 Opitutus sp. GAS368
GGATCACCGACGCCCCAGATCAGGTGTGGACGGAGGGCGATGGTGCGGAGGCCGGAGGGAGCGGCGGAGTTGGCGGCGAGCACCTCGCGTTCGGCGATGGCCTTGGTTAACGGATACGGGCTCGGGCAGGACGTCGTGAGCGGGAGGGATTCGTCGGCGTTCGCGAGGGATTGGCCGTTGTAAACGACGCTGGGCGTCGAGGTGTAAACGAGGCGCGCGACACCGTGGGCGCGGCAGCCGGCGAGGAGGGCGCGGGTGCCGAGGACGTTGGTGCGGAAAAAATCAGCGTAGCGACCCCAGACGCCGACCTTCGCGGCGGTGTGGAAAACGGTGGCGTGACCGGCGCAGGCGGCGGCGACGGCCGGGGCGTCGTCGAGGGATGCGGTGATGAACCGAACGCCGCGGGCGACGAGGGCTGGATCGGCGCGGCGAGCGAGCACGGTGACGGGGCGGCCCGCGGCGAGGAGGCGTGCGACGAGGTGGCGGCCGAGAAAACCGGTGCCACCGGTGACGAGAGTGGGAGAGGAGTTGCCCACGGAAGATACGGGATACGCGGAACGGAGAAAAAATCAGTGGAGAGTGGCGCCGTTGGGGGCGAAATTCTTTTTGGGGAGGTGCGGGGCGCGGTGAGGGCTGGGCGGAGACCCTGCCCTACTTTTTCGGATCGGACTCGTAGCCCTTGGCGGTGGCGGCCCACTGCGCGAGTGTGAGGCGATGAATCTTGGCGTTGTGGCGGACATCGACGGGAAACTTCGGGTGGAAGTAGAAAATTTTAACAGGTGTCGTGTGCGCATGCGCAAGCGCGAGAACCCGCAGTTCACGAGCGAAGACGCGGGCGGCCGCCGAATCTTTGACCACGGCTTCGACGATCAGCGCGGGACGCTGGCGGCCGCGTTCGCCGAGACCGACGAGGGCGCAGCGGGTGACCCGGGGGTGGCATCTAAACACCTGTTCGCAAGGCTCGGTGTGGAGTGTGCTCTGCTGCGCTTCGACTCGCTCGACTTTGCGTCCAACGAACCACAGACGACCGTCGGCGTCGAGGTAGCCGCAGTCGCCCATGCGATGCCAAACGGCGCCGGTGCCGCTGAGCGGAGCGTCGAGAGCAGAGGGTTGGTCGGCTGAACGTGGAGCGACGGAAGCGTCGGAGATTTTGGCGGCGGCGGTGGCGGCGGGCAGGGCGTCGTAGGATTGGGTGACGACCGGGCCGCGCACAATCATTTCGCCGATTTCGCCGCGGGGGAGCTCGCGGGTGTCGGCGAGGGCGGCGACAGGGCCGTCGATGACGGCGATAATGCGGACGTCGATACCGGAGATGGGACGGCCGACGCAGGCGCCGCGGGTGGTGGTGGGATCGATTTCTCGGGAGGAAACGGAGGCGACCGGCAAGGCTTCCGTGGCGCCGTAGGGGCTGTGGAGTTGGCCGCGAGGGAGAAAGGCGGAGGACGATTTCCAGAGGGCGGCGGGCACGGGGGCACCGGCACAGAGCACGCGGCGGAGAGACGGGAGCGTAATTTTTTCGGCGACGCAGTGCTCCCCAATTTTGCGCCAGAGCGTGGGGGATCCGAAGGAATTGGTGACGTTTTCTTGGCGGATGGCTCGGACGATTTTCGCGGGGTCGACCTCGGCGGGGCGGCGCGGGTCGATCTCGGGGACAATGGTCGTCATGCCCAGCGCGGGGTTGAAGAGAGCAAAGATGGGAAGGAGCGGAAGGTCGATTTCGCCGGGCTCGATCGCGTAGGTCTCGCGAATGAGGCGGACTTGGGCAGCGAACATGCCGTGTTCGTAGCAGACGCCCTTGGGTGCGCCGGTGGAGCCCGAGGTGAACAAGACGGCGGCAAGTTCGGCGGGGGATGAATTTACGATTTCAGATTTACGATTTACGATTGCAGACCCGGACGAACGGCGAGCGGTGAGGGAGCCACTCGCGGTGACGCGAGTGCGCACCGTGCGGAAAGAGGGGCGGAAGAGGCGACTGAGGATCTGCGCAAAGGGGATGCCGACGAGCGCGGTGGGCCGGGAGCGGGCGACGCAGGCGAGAAAATTTTTCAGGCCCATGCCGGGATCGATCACCACGGGCACGGCACCGAGGCGGAAGAGGGCAAACGCTGAGGCGATGAGCGGGAGGCCTTGGCGCACCAGCAGGAGGGTCCGGTCCCCACGAGCGATGCCGGCGACAGCGAGGCGGACCTTCCACGCGGAGACTTCGGCGTCGAGTTCGACAAACGAAAGGGACAGGTAGTCGATGTCACCGGCTCGCGTACGACCGCGGGGAATCTTCAGCGCGGCGCGGGTCGGGTGCGCGGCGGCCATGAGGGCGAGATGGCGCGCAATGTTGGCATTTTCGGCAGGCGGAGACACGAGTGGACGCGAAGCTCGGAGCAAGGGACGGACGGGGGCAAAGAAAAACCCCGCGGGCGGGAACCGGCGGGGCGGAGAGGGCGAATAAAAAGCGACCGGAGGCGGTCGCGCTCCCACTCAATAGTCGTGGAGGGTGATCAGACCCCAGAAAAGGGTGGTCTTCTTACCGGAGGGGTCGCCCTTGCTCACGAGTTTCGACGTATCGACATCGAGCGTGGCGGAATTAGTGGGCTCAAAGGAGTTCGTAGAAACAGTCAGGGCACCGCCGAGGATGTTGGTCTCGCGTCCGCCGCTGGCGGTGGTGCGGGTCGCGCAACCGGAGGCGAAGAGGAGGGCGGCAAGGGCGGCGGAGAGCAGGAGTTTCGATTTCATGGGGAGGGCGTTAAAGGCGGTGGATGGGACGCAGATCGGCGGCGGAAGTTTCGTAGGATTTTAGCCGGCGCGTTTTCGGAAAAGCCGAGGGGCCACCCGAAGTCGAGACCTACATGCGCGATTTTAGCGACGGTTCATCGCGGAGCAGCGCGGCCTGCCACGGGAGGAGATGGTCATCGATTTTGTCAGGTGCGCGGGCGATTTGGGCGAGCTGGGAGCGGTTCGCAATCAGGGTATTTTCGATGCCGAGCTTTTCGGCGACTCGGTCACGATCGGTTTTGATCCGGTCTTGCCGCTCGACCTCGGCTTGCGAGAGGGAGAGATGGCCGGGATCGCGACCGGGACGGCGAGGGAGGGTCTTCGGGTCGCGGGCGAGACCTTCACGCAAGGCAGCGGACAGGGAGCCAATGAGGCGGTCGTGGCGTTTACCGAGATTGACGCGCTCGAGGATCGAGGCCTCGGAGTCACTTTGGTCGGCGGCTTCGGCGATTTGGAGCACGAGGGTGTTGCCGCACACTTTGAAAGGAGGGGTGTCGAGGCGCTGCGCTTGGTTTTCGCGCCAGTGCCAGATGGCGTGGAGGACGCCAAGGCCGGCGCCGCGGAGGCGTTCACTGCGGCCGATGCGCCAGTCGATGTCGGTGGCCGGAGCGAAGCCGGTGGAACCGGACTCGATCTGAGCGCGACATTGTTGATCCAGCCAGTCGAGGCGGCCGTGCTTTTTCAGGTCGCGTTTGAGAATGTCGCGCAGGGCGGGGAGATGCCAGACGTCCAGGGCGGCGTAGTTGAGAAGTTTTGGCGTGATGGGGCGCTGGGACCAATTGGCTTTCTGGCCCGACTTATCGACGGCGACGCCGAAGTGTTCTTCGAGGAGCCCGGCGAGACCGATGCGTTGGCGGCCGAGGAGCTGGGCGGCGAGCATTGTATCGAAGATACTTGCCGGCCGGAAACCACAGAGATCGTGGAGGAGGCGGAGATCGAAATCGCTGCCGTGCATCACCAGGTGTTTTTTCGCGAGAACCTTAAGGAGCGGCGCGACGTTTAGACCCGGGGCGAGAACGTCGACGAGAAAAATCTCACCATCGACGAGCAGCTGGAAAAGGCACACGCGCGTCTTGTAATGATACATATTGTCCGCCTCGGTATCGAGGAAGACCTCGTCGACGCGATCCAAGGCGGCGAGGAGCGCGGTCAGCGAGCCGGGCTGGTCAAGGAGTTGGTAGACGGGCGGTGGGGTGATCACTTTGACCCCGAGCAAACGGCGAACCGGCAGTGGAAGGAAGCGAGAAATCATGCGTCAGACGAGTAAAGCGGCGCGGTGGGGCGCTGGGCGGCGTGGATTGGTCATGAGATTTTGTCCCATGCTGTGAGGAAGGCTTCAATCAACAAAGGAAGGTCGGCGCTGTAGCCACCTTCGAGGATCGCGGCGGCGGGAATGGGAAGCGCGTCGGGCGAGGTGCGGGCCGTGGCGAGCCAATGGCCGAGGGTCGCAAAGTCTTCGCGCTCGAGGGTCATCGAGGTGATCGGATCGCGCGCATAGGCGTCGAAGCCGGCGGAAACGAGCAAGAGATCGGGGCGAAACGCGATGACGGCGTCGAGGGAGGCCCGGAGCGCGGCCATGTGTTGGGCGCGCGGGGTGTGGGGGGCGACGGGCCAGTTGCGGAGGCGCGGACCGAGGTCGCGCGTGCCAGTGCCGGGGTAGCCGGGGTGTTGTTGGACCGAGGCAAAGAAGAGTGCATCGCGGAGCGGAGAGTCGGAGCTGACGAGGGACTGCACAATGGATTCGGTGCCGTTGCCGTGATGGGCGTCGAAATCCCAGATGGCCACACGACGGGTGGGGATGGCAGCGGGAGCGTGGGCGGGAGCGCCGGCGGAAGGGAGGGCGGCCGGGAAATCGTAGGCGGCGTGAACAGCCGCGAGCGCGATCTGGTTCAAATAACAGAAACCCATCGCATGGCCCGCGCTGGCGTGGTGGCCGGGCGGCCGCATGAGGGAAAAAACCGGAGTGCGCTGCGTGACCGCGTGACGAGCGGCCGCGAGGGCGGCAGAGGCGGAGCGACGGGCGTGGTCGCCGATGTGCTCGAAGAACGGGGTGTCCGCGTCGAAGTCGCGGGGTTGCTTGAGGCGTTGGAGATGCGCGGGCGTGTGCGCGAGGAGGAGCGCGGCATCGGTCACCGCAGCGGCGGGCGGCGGCACGCGCCATTCCCAGGCAGGGTGAGTGGCGCGGAGGTGCGCGGCGGTGCGGAGGACGCGGGCCGGCTGCTCCGGGCGCAGCGCGGAGCCGTAGTCGGCGCATTGCGGATCGTGGAAAATGAGCATGGCGGGAGTGAAAGGGAAAGTGAGTGTGAAAGGGAAGCAGGGAGGGCGGTCACTTGCGTTCAGCGGCACTTTCACCCTCACTTTCACTTTCATGAACGTCGTTGTGTTGTGTTCTGGCGGGATGGATTCGGTAGCGGCGCTCCATTGGGCGCGGCGGGAGCATGCCGTGGCCGCGGTCATGAGTTTCGACTACGGGGCGAAGCACAATCACTGCGAGATTCCCTTCGCCGTGGAGCACGCGGTGCTCGTGGGTGCGCGACATGAAGTCGTGCGCTTGGACTTTGTGGACCGGTTGTTCGCGTCGGATTTATTGAAGAGCGGGGGCGAAATCCCCGAGGGACACTACGAGGCGGAAAACATGAAGCTGACGGTCGTACCGTTTCGGAACGCGATCATGTTGTCGATCGCCTGTGGATTTGCGGAGAGTGTCGGCGCGGAAGGACTCGTGATCGCGGCGCACGGGGGTGACCACGCGATCTATCCGGATTGCCGGGAAGATTTCATGCAGGCGATGGGCGAGGCGATGCGGCTGGGCACCTATGCGGGGGTGAAATTGCTCCGGCCGTTTATCACGATGACCAAGGGTGAAATCGCGGCGGCGGGCGTGAAGCTCGGGGTGAATTTCGCGCGGACCTGGTCGTGCTATAAAGGCGGCGAGATCCACTGCGGCAAATGCGGGACCTGCGTGGAGCGGCGCGAGGCGTTTGCACTCGCGGGTGTGCGGGATCCCACGGTGTATGCGAGCAATGAGGCGCTGCCGGGGAAGCCCACGAACGAGCACGATCAAGAGAACAACTAAGAGAACGAAGAACGAGCACGAGCATGAGCACGAGCATGAGTCCGATTGCTAGAACGATGAAATCCGGCTCGTTCTCTGTCTCGTAATCGTTCTCGTTCACTGCCTCCCATGCTGATTTCCGAGATTTTTTATTCGATCCAAGGCGAGGGCGAGCTGACCGGCGTGCCGTCAGTCTTCGTGCGCTCGAGCGGGTGTAATCTGCGGTGCGCGTGGTGCGATACGCCCTACGCGTCATGGAATCCCGAGGGCGACCTGCGCACGGTGCCGCAGATTCTCGCGGAAGTGCAAAAGCATCAAGCGGCGCGGCATGTGGTGCTCACTGGGGGCGAGCCGATGGTGGCGAAAGATATTCGATTGCTCGCCAAAGAAATCAAAACGCTCGGGCATCATATTACCATCGAGACGGCGGCGACGGTGGCGCCGCAGGGTGTTGCGTGCGACCTGGCCTCGTTGTCGCCAAAGTTGCTCAATTCCGCACCGGATGCGCAGGAGCACGGCGCTTGGCGAAAAAAACACGAGGCCACGCGGTGGCAGCCGGACGTCGTGCGCGC
>CAMCHO010000257.1 GCA_945874455.1 Opitutus sp. GAS368
TGCGCAAACGCGATCGGCGCTTCGCCCTTCAAGGTCAGCTCGTCGTTCACAACGTCGAGCATCTCCAGGAAGGACATATTCGAATTCAGATCTTTCGCTGGGTAGTCCTTGAATTGACCGAGAGCCTTGGGACCAGCTTGGCGCCAAACCCGGAGGGTGACGTTGATCGTGGAGGAAGTAGTTGCTGCGACCATGGAGAGTAAGGGTTGGCGGCTTATTTGTAGTTACGGACACTCATCTTCACGAACTCGTAGTTGAGCGGCTCAACGTTGCGGATGGGCGTTTTACCGACGCCTTGGAATTCCCACGCGGCGACGTGACCGAACTTTTCGTCGTCACGTTTGCACTCGCCGTCGGGGAATTGGTGCTCTTCACGGAAGTGGCCGCCGCAGCTCTCTTCGCGGGTCAGCGCATCGCGGCACATCAATTCACCCAGTTCGATAAAGTCGGCGACGCGGCCCGCCTGTTCGAGCGACTGGTTGAGCGTATCGCCGGAGCCGGGGACATTGACGGTCGCATGAAACTCTTCGCGGAGCGCGGGGAGTTTTTGCAACGCATCCTCCAAGCCTTCCTTCGTGCGCGCCATGCCGCAATGATCCCACATGATTTTACCGAGGCGTTTGTGAAAGTGGCTGACGGGCTGTTTGCCCTTCGTGCCGAGGAAGCGTTTCGACATCGCGTTCACACTGTCTTCGGCGGCTTTGAATTCGGCGGAGTCGGCGCTCGGACGCGAACCAGGTTTCTGCCCAGCGAGGTAGTCGCCCACCGTGTAGGGGATGACGAAATAGCCGTCGGCGAGGCCCTGCATGAGCGCACTCGCACCGAGGCGATTGGCGCCGTGATCGGAGAAGTTCGCCTCGCCGAGCACGAACAGGCCGGGGACATTCGACATCAGGTTATAGTCCACCCACAGACCGCCCATCGTGTAATGCACCGCAGGATAGATGCGCATCGGCTGCTTATAGGCGCTCTCGGCGGTGATCTCGTGATAGATGTCGAAGAGATTACCGTAACGCTCGCGAACGCCGTTTTCGCCGAGCCGTTTGATCGCGTCGGCAAAATCGAGGTAAACCCCCAGCCCGGTCTCGCCGACGCCGCGGCCCTCGTCGCACACGCGTTTCGCGGCACGCGAGGCGATGTCGCGCGGGGCGAGATTGCCAAAACTGGGGTAGAGGCGCTCGAGATAGTAGTCACGATCGTCCTCGGGAATCTCAGCCGGCGCGCGGTTTTCGCCCATGCGCTTCGGTGCCCAGATCCGACCGTCGTTGCGGAGCGACTCGGACATGAGCGTGAGCTTCGACTGGTAATCGCCGCTCACCGGAATACACGTCGGGTGGATTTGGGTGTAGCAAGGATTCGCCATGCAGGCGCCGCGCTTGTAGGCGCGCCAGATCGCCGTGGCGTTCGACTGGCGCGCGTAGGTCGAGAGATTGAAAACATTACCGTAACCGCCGGTCGCGAGGATGACGGCGTCGGCGGTGTGGCGCGTGACGACTCCGGTAATGAGATTACGGATGATGACGCCCTTCGCGTGACCGTTCACCACCACGAGATCGAGCATTTCGGAATTCGTATGGAGCTCGACGAGTCCTTGACCGACGGTGCGGGACAGCGCCGAGTAAGCGCCGAGGAGCAGCTGCTGGCCGGTCTGACCGCGGGCGTAAAACGTGCGGGATACCTGCGCGCCACCGAAGGAGCGGTTCGCCAGGAGGCCGCCGTATTCGCGCGCAAAGGGCACGCCCTGCGCGACGCACTGGTCAATGATGTTGGCAGAAACTTCGGCGAGACGATGCACGTTGGCCTCGCGGGCGCGGTAGTCGCCACCCTTGATGGTGTCGTAGAAAAGACGGTGAACGCTGTCGCCGTCGTTTTGATAATTCTTGGCGGCATTGATGCCGCCCTGCGCGGCGATGGAGTGGGCGCGGCGCGGGCTGTCGTGAAACACGAAGCTCTTCACCTTATAGCCCATGTCAGCGAGCGACGATGCGGCCGAGGAGCCAGCGAGGCCCGCACCGACCACGATCACCTCGTATTTCCGCTTGTTGGCGGGGTTGACGAGCTTGCTGTCCACCTTGTGCTTGCGCCACTTGTCGGCGAGCGGACCAGAGGGAATTTTGGAATCGAGCGTGGCCATGGCAGAGAGGGATTAGCGTTGGGCTGCGGGAGCGACCTGAGCGGAGTGCGGCTGGAGTTTGCCGACGAGCACGGCGCCGGGGATGGCGAGGTTGCCGAGGAAGTAGACCCAGCAGAGCGCGAGCGCGGCCTTGCGCAGGAGCGCGGACCATTTGGCGTTCCGCAGGCCGAGCGTCTGGAAGAGGCTGTCGAAGCCGTGCAGGAGGTGAATGCTCAGCAAACCGACGGCGATAATATAAAAGAGCGCGACGACTTTTTTCTGAAATCCAAGGACCACCATGTTGTAGACATTGGCGACATCAGCGCCGGCCTTCACGACCGTGAATCCAGCCACCCGGTAGTCTTTGGCCATCGTATAGTGATTCAACGGAGGCGTTTCCTTAAAAGTCTCGGTTTGCACAACACCCCAAGTGAAGTGGGCCAAATGATAGATCACGAACGCGAGGACGATGACGCCCGTCCAGCGCATCGCGCGGGAGGCGAACGTCGCCTGGATCGTGTGCTTGAAGCCATACTCGGTGCCGCGGGCCTGCTTGTTTTCAAGCGTCAACACGGTCGCCGCCCAAATGTGCAGCACCACGGAGACAATGAGACTAATGCGCGCGACCCACAGGAGCGGTCCGAGCTGATGGAGAAATTGTGCGTAGCCGTTCAGGTGATCAGGGTCCTGGAAAATCTGGAGGTTACCCACCAGATGAACGACCACGAAGCCGATCAGAATCAGGCCAGTGAGGGCCATGATTATTTTCCGGCCGATAGAGGAGCCGAAGAGGGAGCCAACGAGGTTCATCGCAAAGAGTTGCAGGGGGAGTGGAGGCGCAAGACTTGGGAAAGCTGCTCACCAAACCGCTCGAAGTAAAGGGGCGCGTGATAACATCCACGCAGAATTAGCGAGCCTAACCTTTTCAAGAAGGAGCCCCACCTTCGCCCAACCCGACCCGACCCAGCCCGTTACCGCGCCAAGGGCTTCAACAATGAAAACTTACCACTCGCCGCCGGTGCGATAAATTTGCGGCGGAAGGCGTTTACGCGGGCCCCGCCTCCGAGCATCTGCGCAAGCGCAGCTTCGACTTCACGGTGCGCGGCCGTCTCATCGGCCACATAGTGAAAGTCCCATCGCGTCTCTCCGGTCTGCACGAGCGAGTAGTGCCAGCACGCGAAGTCCGGTGGCAGCGCCGCGTCGACCTCAGTCGGCGAGACCAACGATCCGTCGGCGCGGAAGAACAGGTTGCCCTCACGGCCCAACAGACGAAATCCGCCGGCGAATTTCTGCACAATGTCGCCGGTGTGATAACGCAACAGCGGCATCGCCTCGCGGTCACGCGTGGTGACGTAAATCTGAAACACGTCCGGCAGATTGGGACGCCAAGGCACGAGTTCGATAAAAGCGTTCGCGTCGACGGCCTGCGAGTTTTCCTTGAACGCCTCGCCGACGAACAAGTAACCCGCCTCCGTCGAACCGTAGAGATCGACCTGCGCCGCCGGAAAAGTCTCCGCTATGCGCCGGCCGTGCTGGGTGCTCGCCTTCCCATAAGTGAGGATCACCGCACGCACGCTTGGCACGGTGACGCCACGCTTCTTAGCCGCGCGCGCCAAGAGCGAAAGATACACGGGCTCGCCCTCGATGACGTCAGGTTTCGTCGCCTGCAATTCGCGCACAATCCGGTCCCACTCTCCCTCCGGAAAGGCAAACGGATCACTCGAAAGATTGAGGTAAACCACCCCGTCAAAATACCGGTGCGGAAACGGATGATCCTCGAAAGGGCAGAGATTGCTCGAGCAGCCCACCGGAGCGAGGACGCACTTGCGATACGGCCGACCGACGAATTCGCCCAAAATCGGCGACGCGCGGTAAGCCCGCTCGGTCTGCGCATTCCACCAGCCCGCTTCCATAATCACCGTCATCGGCGATTGCGTGGTGCCGCCGGTGCTTTCGTATTCAAATTTTTTCTCCGTCAACCCGCGTTCGATCTGTTCGTAGTCAGCGAAAAACGCTTGGTGTCCGAGCTCCACGATTTCTTTTTTCGACAGAGCCGGAATCTCACGAAAACACGACCATTTCAAGCGCTCGGAGTGCAGAGGGAAACGCTGCACGTAAACGGGACTGCGTTCGTAAATTTTTCGCACTTCCCACTCCAGCCGCTCAGGCAAATAACCCGCCGGTGCGGAGCCCAGCGTGTCGGGAGCGTTGGCGAAAAGGTGAGCAGACATCAAATTGATCGAAAGTGGGCTGAAGTAATCGGGCGAGGTCCGCAAGTCAAACGGCCGCCTCGGAAGCGTGCGCTCGTGCGCGCCAATGCGGTTCCAATAAAAAAAGCGCGTTGAGCACGAGTGCGTGGGTGAGACCGCCAACCCGCGCGTGCGCGAACACCGCGTCCACGGGCATCGTCACGACTGCGATTTCTTCGTCGGCATCCCAGGCCAGCGAGGCGGACTGCACCGCATCCTCGACCAGCACAAAGTGGCAGCGGTTCGACTGAATCGCCGGATTCGGATGCACGCTCCCAAGCAGACGCGCCCGCTCACCCGTGAAGCCCGTTTCTTCGCGCAATTCGCGCAATCCTGCCTCGATCGGATTCTCGCCCGCCTCCATCACACCGCCCGGAATCTCCAAGGAAAATCCATCGATCCCGAAGCGGAACTGCCGCACCAGCACGAGCCGACCGTCGGGCGTAAGGGCGAGGACATTACACCAATCGGACGGCGCCACGACGACAAAGTCCTTCTCGGTTCCGCGCACCGGATGCCGGTAGCGCACACTAAGTAAATCGAGCACGCGCGTCTGCGCCACCGTCGTTGAACCGAGTTTTTCCCAGCGCGAGGGGCCAGCGGAAGCGGCAGCAATAGTCATGGGGTGACAGCCGGGAAATAAAAATGCCTCCCAGCCGCGGGGCGAGGAGGCATCAGGACATCGCGCGGCAGGCGCGGAAATTATTTCTTGGGAAGCTTAACCTTCTGACCAACCTTCAACTTGGTCCAGTCAACGCCAGGGTTGACGGCCTGAAGATCACTGAGCGAGACCCCACTCGCTTTCGCGATTTTGGCGCCACCATCACCAGCCTTGACGACGTATTCACCGCTACCAGCAACCGCAGGACCGCTCTTGCCACCTTTTTTGTCGGCAGCCACCGGAGCGGGCTTCTTGGCCGCTTCCTCGAGTTTGGTGATAGAGCCGCGGAGATTTCCGAGCTCACCACCGACCTGATTGAAAGCGTCCTGCGTCGAACGGGTAAGCCCCGCGACTTCCTTGGAGGTTTTTTCGGAAACTGCCGCCGCGGTTTCAGCCTGCCCTTTAACGGTATCCACTAGATCAACTTTTGCCTGGTGCTCAGCAAGGGTCTTGTTGACCTTCGAAATTTGCAGAAGGGCGATGCCGCCGAGCAGCAAACCGATAACGCCGACGACGATGCCGCCTACAGGAAGCATGCTATTATTTTCGCGAGAAATGGTATCCATGGTTGAAATGTAAAACGCAGAAGAAGGACTATCGCAGAACGAGGCAAGCAGAGATTATTTACGCTCTCCCTCGGAAACGAATCCGGAAGATCCGGCCGTTTTGAGCCCGAGCTTTAACCAGCCCTAGGACGGAAACCAGCCCCACCCCTCTCGGAGATTTATCGCCAACGTGTCCCGCACCCTACCCCTTGGGAAAATTTAGAACAATAACCCAACGTCGCCATTGACACGCCAACCCTTAACCCGTCCTCTCTTGAACTCTCGGGGTGTAGCTTAGTCTGGTAGAGCGCCTGGTTTGGGACCAGGAGGTCGTAGGTTCGAATCCTATCGCCCCGACCATTTTCTGAAAGTATCCGAACTTAGTTCGGATCGTTTAACGACCGGGATGAAATCCTAGGCCTTAAATGTGTCACGGAACTCATCGGTTATACGAGTCGGGAGTTTAGTTCGGGTTTTCTTATTGATAATCCACGCCGTTGGCAGATTCCATTTCGATCGTTTGGCCGAAGACTTGAAAGAACGAATCGTTGTCGACCGCTCCTCAGGTCCGGGCTCATTTTCGGCAACTGCACCGCTGACGTTGGAATCGCGGTTTATCTTCCAGTCGATGGTGCGAGCACCCAAGGCCATCCTCGTGGTGCCGTTCAACAAGAATAAGCGGGAAGAATCCTGCACGAGGTCGTCGACCTCCGAGGTGTCGGGAAACTGACTCAGGAGCCAAGCGCGCAGCATGCCGGTGTGCGGCTGCAACTCAGTCGCGAACCAGCGGGAGGTCTCAGGGTCCAGAG
>CAMCHO010000258.1 GCA_945874455.1 Opitutus sp. GAS368
GCGCTTTTTATTTTGCGCGGCGGCGAAAATTTTCTCCACACTCCGCCTCCCATGAAAATCGTCCTCGCATACTCTGGCGGCCTCGACACGTCCGTCATCGTCAAATGGCTCAAGGAAACTTACGACGCTGAGATCGTCACGTTTGCCGCCGACGTCGGCCAAGAGGAAGAATTGAAGGGCCTCGATAAGAAGGCGCTCAAGACCGGCGCTTCGAAGCACTACACGCTCGACCTCGTCGAGGAGTTCGCTCGCGACTTCATTTACCCGATGATCCGGGCCAATGCGATTTACGAGGGGCAGTATTACCTCGGCACCTCGATCGCCCGCCCGTTAATCGCGAAGGCGCAGGTCGATATCGCGAAGCAGGAGAAGGCCGACACGGTCGCGCACGGGGCCACCGGGAAGGGCAACGACCAATGCCGTTTTGAGCTGACCTACATGGCGCTCGCGCCCGAGCTGCAGATCATCGCGCCGTGGAAGATGGAGGAATATCGCGCGCTGTTTCCCGGTCGCGCCGAGATGATCGCCTACTGCGCCGAGCACAAAATCCCAGTCGAGGCGTCGCTCAAGAAGCCGTATTCGATGGATCGGAACCTTCTGCATATTTCCTACGAGGCCGGGATTCTGGAGGATCCGTGGTTCGATCCCACGACCACGGCAAACAAGCCGATGTTTAAACTTTCCGTGGCTCCCGAGGACGCGCCGGACAAGGCCGAATATGTTGAGCTCGATTTCGTGAAGGGCGATTGCGTCGCCGTGAACGGTAAACAGCTCACCCCCGGTGGCGTGCTCAAGGCGCTCAATAAACTTGGCGGCAAACATGGCATCGGTCGCGTTGACTTGGTCGAGAATCGCTTTGTCGGCATGAAGTCCCGCGGCGTCTACGAGACCCCGGGCGGCACGATTTTGATGCAGGCTCATCGTCAAGTGGAGTCGCTCACGCTCGACCGCGAGGTGTTGCACCTGCGTGACGGCTTTATCCCGAAATACGCCGAGCTGGTTTACAACGGGTTCTGGTTCGCACCGGAGCGGGAGATGCTGCAGGCGATGGTCGACGAGAGTCAGCGCTTCGTGAGCGGCACGGTTCGCCTCAAGCTCTACAAGGGCAATATCATCACGTGCGGACGGAAGTCGAAATACTCGCTCTACGATGACAAGATCGCGTCGATGGAAGGCGTGAAGAGCTGGTATAACCAGAGCGACGCGACGGGCTTTATTCGTTTGAATGGTCTGCGGCTCCGCGCGCGCAAGCTCGCGCAGGGCGGCCCGAAGGTCTGAGCCGGAGGGCTGATGAACCGCCGCGAATCTCTCCGCGATTCGGAGGATTGGTGCGTGAGGGTGCGAAGAAAGAGGGAGGGACTTCCGTCCCTCTTTCGCTCGTGCAGGGACTGAAGTCCCGGCCGCTTTCTTCGGCGGCTCGGAGCGGCCCCACCCTCGCTCGGAACCCCTCTGGAAAGGCGGATTTGTCGGCGCAAACGTGTGGGCCAAGCGCAGGGCCAGAGTGCGTGTGATCCCGGACAGGCAGCGGGAAGCCACGGCGGTCGCGAAACCGCCGCTCCGTCAGAACAGCGAATTCGCGACGGCGCCGAGGGCGGAGATGGGGCCGGAATCACCGAGGCTGTCGATCGCCGTGTTCGCTTTTTTCAGGACCGCCTGCGCGTCGCGGAGGATGCTGTCGTCGTGGAGCAGCTTGCCGAGCGTGCCTTCGCCTTTGGCGAGTTGATCGGAGACCGCGCGAAGATTCGCGACCGAGCTCTTGAGATCGGTCGCGGTTTTCTCGTCGAAGACGAGCGCGCCGAGGGCGCCTTGGCCGAGTTTGACGTGATCGATGATCGCCTGGGCGTTGGCGACGAAGGTGCGGGCATCGGTGGCGACGCTCTTGATTTCGCGGACGCTGGCGATCAGCTCGTCGTGCATTTTTGGATCGTTGATCAGGCGACCGAGGGTGCCTTCGCCTTGGTTGAGCTTCGCGGTGACCTCTTGGAGGTTAGCCATCGTCGCAGTGATCTTTTCGGAATTATCGGTGACGATTTTGTCGAGTTTCTGGAAGAGGCCGGGGGTCTTGCCGTCGCCGTTGACGGCACCGGTGATGCTGCCGAGAGCGCCTTCGAGTTTTTTGCCGAGATTGCCGAGTTCGCTCATGATGGCGTTGATGTCGGGCGTGACCCGGGTCTGGATTTCGGCCCCGTCTTTGAGCGCGGCGGCGGTGGTGGATCCGAGATCGATGCCGACGTAGTTCGTGCCGATCAGGCCGGCCATGACGATGGCGGCGGTGGCGTCACTTTTGATGGTGATCTTCGGGTCGATGCGGAGGACGGCTTCGGCGCGCCGGCCGGAGGGCGCGAGGTTGGTCTGTTCGACGGAGCCGATTTTTACGCCGGCCATACGTACTTCGTCGCCCTGCTTGAGCTCCTTCAGACTCTCGAAGCCGGCGACGAGCGTGTAGCCGCGGTCTTTGAAAATTTTACCGTCACTGAGGGTCTCGAAGGTGACCCAGATGAGGGCGAGACCGAGGAGGAAGAAAAGACCGACGCGGGCGGTGTGTTGGGCATTGTTCATGGTGTTAAGTCTCCAGTTTCTTGAAACGGGGATTCTTCAGATCGATTTTGGGGTAAAGAAATTCGGCGACCCGCGGATCCGCCGGGGTGCGCAAGTCGGCGGGCGTGCCGAGGCTGACGAGCTCGCCGCCCATCAAAATGCCGACGCGGTCGGCGATGCCGAGGGCGAGCTCGCGGTCGTGCGACACGACGATGCTAGTGACGCGGTACTCGTCCTTCAGGGTGGCGATGATTTCGCTGATGGTGGCGGCCATCACGGGGTCGAGCTCGCTGGTGGGCTCGTCGTAGAGCATGAGCTGCGGCTCCATCACGAGGCCGCGGGCGATGGCGACGCGTTTTTTCATGCCACCGGAAAGTTCGGAGGGAGCTTTGTGGGCGCTGCCCTCGAGGGACAAAATCTGCAGCGCGCGCATGACTTTTTCGCGGATGGCGGCTTCGTCGGCGATCTGATGCTCGCGCGGGTAGAGGGCGAGGTTGTCGTAGACGCTGAGGGAGTTGAAGAGGGCGCCGGATTGGAACACGAGGGCCATGCGGACCTGTTGCCGCGTGGCTTCGGCCGAGGCGTCGCGGCCGGCGACGGTCACGCGACCGGCGCTCGGTTGTTCGAGGCCGACAATGTGTTTCAGGAGGACGCTCTTGCCGGAGCCGCTGGGGCCCATGAGCACGAAGATTTCACCGGGCGCGACGGAGAACGTGACGTTTTTCAGCACCTCGGAGCGGCCGAAACTTTTCGACAGGCCTTCAATAGACACCCCGACAGCGGCGGTCTCCGCGTCGGTAAACGGATTGCGGGTGGGTGAGCAGGCCATGGTTACATCAGTGCTTTCGTGACGAAGTAATCGAGCACGAGGATGAGAATGAGTGAGACGACCACGGCCCGGGTGACCGCGGCGCCGATTTCCCGCGGGCCGCCGCGGGTGTTGAGACCGATATTGCAGCAGACGAGGACGATCGCGAAACCGAAGACCTCGGCTTTGATGAGACCGTTGAGGACGTCTTCGAAGACCATGAACCGGCGGAGCACGGAGAAATAAGCCTCGGGTTCGATGGCGATGGACTGGGTATATTTCGAAACGATGGCGCCACCGAACCAGCCGACGAGGTCGGCGATGATCGCCAGCACGGGCATCATCACGAGCACGGCGGCGAGCCGCGGGAGCACGAGCACCTTGGCGGGCGGGATGTTCATGGTCTCCAGTGCGTCGATTTCCTGGTAAACTTTCATCGACGCGAGTTCGGCGGCGATGGCGGAGCCCACGCGCCCGGTGAGCAGAATGGCGGCCATCACGGGGCCGAGTTCGCGCGCCATCGAGAGGCCGACGAGGGAGCCGATGAACTGTTTCGCGCCGAAGTTCGACATGGAGTAACCAGCCTGCAGCGCGAGCACACTGCCGATGAAAAAACTGAGGATCGCAACGATGGGGAGCGTCGTGTATCCAATCAGGTAGCACTGCTCGATGAAGCGTGCGCGTTGGCGCCAGAGCGTCGGAGTGTAGCCAGCCGCGCTGACCAGCAGCTGGAGCGTGCTGCCAATACCTTCGAGGATGGCGGTGAGTGGGTTCATATCAGCGGACGGAGGCGACCGCGCTGTGAGCGCCGGAAACGACGGCTGGTTCCTCGGAAAAATCTAACCAGAAGAGGCGCCAGGCGCGTGCGCCGAGAGGCCGGCGGAGGCCGACGAAGCCGCGGGCGAGGGCCAGGCGTTCTTCGTGCCCGCCTGCACGCGGTACGTCGGTGCGCTGGGTGCTCCGGGGAGGTTCGGCCGGTGGCGTTGCCGCAGACGAGGCAGGCGCGTGATTTTCCCACACGATGAGATCCCAGAGCAGTGCGTGTCGCTCGTGGCCGGGGGCGCGTTGGTCGTAGCGGTAGAGCGAGAAGAGGGGTGCCCAGACTTCACGCAGGGGAGTGTTGCCGGGAAAAAATACTTCGAAGGGGCTGAGGGCTTGGATTTGGCGGCGACCCGCACCGTTGTCCCACGTGCTGAAGAGGGGCCACACGTGACGGAGCGTGGCCGGCGCGAGCGCGGGATTGGTCGCGCTGCGTTGTTCAAGTGACCAGTAGAGCCGCCAAAGAAACTGGGTCTGCGTTTGCGTGAGACCCTGCTCGGTCCAGCGCTGCTCGCGGTAGAGCGGCCAACCGATCCACGTTTTTTCAAGGCCCTTGATGACCGAGTGCGTGTAAAACGGACCCCAGCGATTGACGGCGCGGTCAGCGCCGCGGCCTTGCACGAAAAACGGCCAGAGATAACGCGTCTCGTGGTAGCGCCACGGTGCGGTGCGGTCGGTATAGCCGAAGAAGGGCCAGAGAAACGTTTCGGTCACGAAACCGGGTCCTTGCTGGCGGGCGTAGAAGGGCAGGGCGGCGGATTGACGCGCGGGCGGCGTGCCCGCGGGCGCATCGGGGGCGGGCGCTTGGGTGTGATGGGAGCCGAGCGGCCAAAGCAGAAATTCATCGCGGGAGACGCCGGGGCGCTCCTGCCAACCGAAGAGCGGCCAGAGCGCGAAGCCGTGCGCGGCACCGTGGGTTTTGCGGATGATGGGCCACGGGGTCCACGTCGTCGTGGCACCGCGGCGCTGAGCTTTGACGTGGAGGGGAAATAATTTCCACGAGAGCGCTTCGAAACCGAGGCGGCGTTTTAGGGTGCCGGCCACGGGAAAGAGGGCGCGGTAGCTCTCGGCGGGATCGTCGGTGCGGCGGGAGAACCAGAACGGCCACACCTCGAAGGCCGCGCTGTTTTCCAAGGTGCTCCGGGGGGCGGGAGCGCCGTCTTTGCGGCCGGAGCGCTTGATCAGCTCGAGAAAACTCCACGCATAGGTGTCCGCGTCGGCGCGGTAAGTGAATAGTGGGTACAGGGCGGTGGCGGTGCGCACCGCGCCGTTCGCTTCCGTCGTTTGCACCCAAAAGGGCCGAAACCCGCTGGTCGTACCGGCGTCGGGTGCGGGTTTTGCGAACACCCAGGGGCCGGCGGCAGCCCACGCCGTGACCCGACCAGCCGGGTCGGCACGATCGCCGCCGAGCGCCCGCGCGGGGGGCGCGCTCTCTTGGGCGCGGACAGGCTCCACCCACGCGGTCGCGAGACCGAGCAAGAGGCTGTGGCGGAAGATGGTCGTTACGGTAGACAAGCGGCGCGGCCCGGTGGAGGCAGCTCAGGGCAACGGGTCAGCGGAGCCCTGATTGGTGGATAGTTAGGCTCCTAACCAAAAAAAGATTTTGGTTGGGTGCAACGGTTATGTGCGGATTTCCGGTTAAACATTCCGGTTGCGGCGACGTTACAACGATGGGCCGTGAATGTTCCCGAAAGCCGGTCGCCACGGCGGCCTCCGTTGCCTCGCTGGGGGGGCGAAACGGTTTTCCCGTTGAGTTGGTCTGCGGGCAGCGGTGTGATCGCGGCGTGGTGGCTAAACACGTGAATGTCGGTGCAACCCAACCAGCGAATACCGCGCAGGAGGCTGCGTCGTGCGCATAAGTGGCGGTGCGGCGCGGGGGATTACGCTGCTCGCGCCGAAGGGCGAGGTGACTCGGCCGGCGACGGACGGGATGCGCCAGTCGGTGTTTTCCAGTCTCGCGGCGGTGGTGCCGGGCGCGCGGTTTCTGGATTTATTTGCGGGCAGCGGCGCGTATGGCCTCGAGGCCTTGAGTCGCGGCGCGGCGGGCGGGGTGTTTGTGGAGCAGAATCCACGGGCGGTGGCGTGCGTGCGAAAAAATATCGACGCGGTCTGCAAGAG
>CAMCHO010000259.1 GCA_945874455.1 Opitutus sp. GAS368
CAGCGAGCGCGGGATTTGGTAGAGGTAGCCGCAGGAACGCCAGGCGCGAACGAGGGCTTTTTTCGCGGTGCCGGCGCGGAGGATGAGGGTGTTGAGGAGAGCGAGCACGGCAAAACCGAGGGCCTTGAAGATATTGCCGATGAAGCGGCCGGCGAGATAGCCGGTGGCACCGGGTTGGCCGGCGCGGTCGATCACGCGCGAGCGGGCGGAGTCGAAGGCGTGGCGCGAGGCGTAGCGGAAGGTCGTGCGGCTCGCCGGCATCTGATGCTGCACGGCGGCGCCGGGGGCGAACCAGACTTCGAGGCCGGCGGCGCGCACGCGGCGGATCATCTCGCTGTCACCGCCAGAGAAATAGTTGCCGGCGGCACGGTCGAGAGCGGTGTGAAAGAGGCCGAGCTGGGCGAAGATGCGGCGAGGAAAGGCGAGGTTGGCGCCCATGGGTGAGTGGCGGGCTTCGAGGGGGCCGAGGTCGGGGCGGAAGGCGAGGGGCGCGTGCCACTCGGCGACCCAAGGAGGGAGGCCGTCGGGGAAAATGGGGATGACCTCGCCGCCGACGGCGCCGATGCGGTGGGAGGAATCGGCCAGGAGTGGGGCGGTCATTCGAGCGAGCCAGTGGGGTGGTACGAGGATATCATCGTCGCCGAAGACGATGATGTCGCCGCGGGCTTCGGCGATGGCGCGGTTGCGCGCGTAGTCGAGGCCTTGGTGCGTTTCGAGGAGGTAGCGGGGGGCGGGATGGGCGGAGGCGAATTCGGCGACGACGGCGCGGGTATGGTCGGTGGAATTGTTATCGAGGACGATAATTTCGTAGTGATCGCGCGGGAATTGTTGGGTGACGAGACCGGTCAAGGTTTGGCGCAGAAAATCGGCGCGATTGTAGGTGGGAATCGCGACGGTGACTTTGAGGGTGGCGGAGGAGGTGCCCACGGAACACACGGAATACACGGAACGCACAAAGCGGAATTCCTTTTTTCGGGGTGGACGCGATTTTTGGGAGAGCGGGTCTCGGCAAAGAAAAAGCTTCCCGCGAGAAGGGGCGGAGGGTTCGCTCACCAGATGGCGTTTAAGCACTGGCCCCTCGTTCGGGATGTTCGTTTCGCGCAAAAATGCGGGCGGTTTCTGCGCGGGGCACGGAAGCGGCGGTCGGATTTGCAGTGGGGTGAATTTTTGCGGATTGCGCGTCACTTTAAGACGGACGATATGGGGAGTTTTCCGGAGCGTGGTTATCTATTTCAGCTCGCGAGTGATTTGCCTGCTAGCGCGACGGTGATCGAAGTGGGCTCGTGGATGGGGGCTTCGACGTGTTTTATCGCGGGCGGATTGAAGGGGGCGGCGAAGATTTACGCGGTGGATAATTTTCAGGGGCTCTCGACGTGCGGTGAGGATGCGGCGTGGTATCACCGGCACTTTCAGTCGCTGGGGAAGGCGAGCACGCTGGAGATTTTCCAGCGGAATTTCTCGGAGTTGGGTTTCGCGGAGCGGGCGGAGCCGGTGGTGAGTGATTCACTCGCGGCGGCGAAGACGCTGGGGGCGGCTGGCGCGGGAGGGGCGCAAGGGACCAAGGGGTTGGTGGGTGAAGTCGATTTTATTTTCATCGACGGGGACCATTCGTATGACGCCTGCAAGGCGGACATCGCAGCGTGGGCGCCCTTTGTGAAGCGAGGCGGAGTGATCGCGTTTCACGACTTTGGGAGTCGAGCGGATGGAGTGACGCGGGCGATTTTCGAAGCGACGAAGGCGGGGCGGTTCGCGGAGATCGTGGGCGTGGCCAATACGATTATTGCGTTTCGGATGTGAGGATTGGGGTTCGCGGTGGTGAGAGACCGGAATTTTTTAACCACGGATGGACACGGATGATCGGCCCACGGAACACACGGAATACACGGAACGAAGCTCAGGAGATTTGAGGCGGGGGCGCAGGGACTGGGGCGGGTGGAAGCCGGCTGTAGGCGGGCGCGCCTCGACGGCGGTAGGAAACCGCCGTTCCGTTCGGAGTCAGACAACGGTGCGCAGTGCGGCGCGGGTGGCGGCGAAGACGTGGTCGGTCGTGAGTTGGCGGACGCAGTAGCTCTGGTAGGAGTCGCCGGGGGTGCACGGCCCGGGAAGTTGGGCGGCGGGGAAGCAGGCGCACGGGAGCGAGGTTTGGAGGACGGTGTGGCGCTCGCCGAGGGGGCGCCAGATCGTGGCGTTCTGGGAACTAAAGAGTGCGACGACGGGTGTGCCGACGGCGGCGGCGACGTGCATGGGGCCGCTGTCGTGGCAGAGGAAGAGATCGAATTGCGCGAGGAGCGCGGCGAATTGGCCGACGGTGAGTGCGCGGTCGAGGGCCACGAGGTGGGTCTTGGCGTGTACGCGGATTTCTTGGACGAGTGCCTGTTCCGCAGGGCCGGCGACGACGAAGACCTGGGCGTTAAGTTCGTCTTGGAGACGGTCGCAGACGGCGGCGAAGCGGGCGGCGGGCCAGATGCGGTGGGTGCTGCGACTGCCGGGATGGAGGAGAATTCGCCGGGGTCGGGGGGATGCGGTCTGGGGTCGGGGGGGGAGGGTCTGGGGTGTGGGTCCGAGGAGCGGAGCAATCGTGGCGAGGTCGGCGGCGAGTGGGACGAGGCGGACTTCGCGAGTGACGACGGGGACGCCGAGAGGCCGGAGGAGTTCGAGGTAGGTGTCAGTGATGTGATGCGAGTCGTAGAACGCGTTGGTGACGTCCGCGGAGTGGGTGTAGAACGAACGGTAGCGGAAGGTAATCAATTCGCGGTTGAAGCAGACGCGCTGGAGGGCACCGGTGAAGCGGGTGAGGAGCGCGGTCTTGTCCGTGTTGTCGAAGTCGAGGACGTGTGTGAAGCGGGCGCGGCGAAGGGCAGCGAGGAACGGGGGCCATGCGAGGGCCGAGCGGGGAAAGGCGCTGGCCGTCGTGACGTCGGGGTTGAGTGCGAGGATGGCGGCGTAGGCGGGTTCGGTGAGAACAGTGAGCTGTGCGTCGGGCCAGTGAAGGCGCAGGTTGCGGAGGACGCTGCCGAGCAAAACGATATCGCCGAGGTAGCGGCGGCGGATGATGAGGACGCGCGGGGCGTCGGCGGGCGGGTGGGCGGGCATCGGAGGTAAAATAGAAAACGAGTTAACCACGGATTACACGGATTAACACGGATGGATGAGGTCGGCTTGCTGGCGCTCGCCGCTACGGGGAGGGTCGGCTGGCTGGCGCTCGGCCGCTACGGGGCGGGAATTAGGTGACGCCCTGTTGGCGGTCGTAGAGGGAGCGGTAGAGGGGATTCGCGGCGTAGAGGTGGGGGTGCGTGCCGGTCGCGACGATGTTGCCGTGATCGAAAACGATGATCGTCGTGGCGTCGCGGATCGTGGAAAAACGGTGCGCGATGATCAGGACGGTTTTGCCGACGACGAGCTGCTTGAGCGCGAGTTGGATGGCGGCCTCGCTGTCGCTGTCGAGGGCGCTGGTGGCCTCGTCGAGGATGAGAATGGGGGCGTTGCGGAGGAAGGCGCGGGCGAGGGCGAGGCGCTGTTTTTGTCCGCCCGAGAGACGTGCGCCGCGTTCGCCGACGAGGGTTTCGTAGCCGCCGGGAAAACTGAGGATAAACTCGTGCGCGTAGGCGGCGCGGGCGGCGGTCTCGATCTCGGCGCGCGTGGCCTCGGGGCGCGCGATGAGGAGATTGTGGTAAATCGTGTCGTTGAAGAGGACGGGGTCTTGGGAGACGACCGCGATATTGCGGCGGAGGTCGGCGAGGCGGATCGCGCGGAGATCGTGGCCGTCGAGGGTGACGTGACCGGACACGGGATCGAAGAAGCGTGGGACGAGATTGGCGAAGGTGGACTTGCCGGCGCCGCTCGGGCCGACGAGTGCGCAGACGGTGCCGGCGGGGATGAGGACGGAGATTTTTTGGAGGACGGGTTCGTCCGTGGCGTAGGCGAAGGAGACGTCTGTGAAGGCGAGTGCGCCGTGGGCGCGGGGGAGCGGACGGGCGTCGGCCGAGTCGATGATCGCGACGGGGGCTTGGAGGATTTCTTCGAGACGGTCGAGGGCGCCCAGGCCGCGCTTGAGCTCGTTGTTCAGGCTGCCGAGTTTTTTGATGGGCTCGTAGCTGGCGTAGAGGGCGAGGAGGAGGGTGGTGAACGTTTTTTGGTCCAGCTGGACCTTATACGCGTAAAGCAGCGTGAAGGAAATACCGACGGCGGAGACGATTTCGATGAGCGGGGTGAGCGCCTTCTCGTATTTGAGGAACTTCATTTGCGCGCGGATGAGGGTCTGGGAAGCTCGGCCGAAGCGAGCGACCTCGCGTTCTTCGAGGCTGAAGGCGCGGACCTCTTTGGTTGCGCTGAGATTTTCGCTGAAGATAGAGGTAACACCGCCGAGTTCGGCTTGGATCTGGCCGGCGCGCTTGATGAGTTTTTTTCCGATGTAGCGGATGGGCAAGACGGAGAGTGGAACCACCGCGAGCGTGACGAGGACCAAGGCGACGCCTTCAATTTGGTAGGCTTGCCAAATGATGACGCTGATTGCGCCGATCAGCGTAGCGGGGCTGCGGATGATCTCGTTGGCGACGGTGGTGAGGGTGACCTGGAGTTGGTTGGCGTCGGCGAGCCCGCGGGAGAGGAGATCGCCGGAGGAATTTTTCTGAAAGAACGAGAGTGGGAGCACTTGGAGTTTACGGAAGAAATCCAGGCGGATGTTTTCCAGCACGCGCGTGCCGACGAGTTGGATGAAATAGGTGTTGAGGTAGCCCGCGACGCCACGCAGGAGGAACACGGACGGGATCCACAGCATGACCCCGGCAAGCTGCCACCCGGAAAGGACGTGGGCGCTCCCGGAGAAAATCACGGGAAACACCTGGTCGATCATCAGGGGCAGGCCGGCTCCGGACGCCACACCGGCGATGATGCCGCAGAGAATGGCGAGACCGAGCAGGCCGCGGTGGGGTTGCAGATAACGGATATAGGGGCGGAAACGGCGGATCATCGGCCGGTGATAGAACGCAGCGGGCGCCCACCGTTCCACCTCAATCTTTCGAGGACCTGACGTCGAGGGCGTCGCGGAGACCGTCGCCGAGGAAGTTGAGCGAGAAGAGCGTGAGTGAGAAAACCGTGCCGGGGAAAACGAGGAGCCACGGGAATTCTTCCATTTTTTCTGCACCGTCTTTGATCAGCACGCCCCAGGAACTCATGGGTGGTTGCACGCCGAGGCCGAGAAAACTGAGGAAGGCCTCGAGTAACATAACGCCCGGAATCGTGAGCGTCGTGTAGACGATGATTGGGCCGAGCATGTTGGGGAGAATGTGGCGAAAGATGATACGGCGTCGGCCGAGGCCGAGGGAGCGGGCGGCTTCGATGAACTCCATTTTCTTGATCGACATGACCTGGCCGCGGACGATGCGGGCCATGGTGAGCCACTCGACGGCGCCGATGGCGACGAAGAGAAGAATGATATTCCGCCCGAAGAGCACCATCAGGAGGATGACGAAAATGGGGAAAGGCATTGAATACATGATGTCGACGGAGCGCATCATCAAGGCGTCGAGCTTACCGCCGAAGAAACCGGCGACGGCGCCGTAGACGACGCCGATGGTCAGGGCGACAAAGGTGGCGGCGAGACCGACGGCGAGTGAGATGCGACCGCCGAAAAGAAGGCGGACGAGGAGATCGCGGCCGAGGGTGTCGGTGCCAAGCCAATGTGCACCACTGGGGGCCGACGCGCCGAGATCGAGGTTTTGTGCTTCGTAGCCGTACGGGGAAAGGAGCGGGCCGAGGAGGCAAGCGAAGGCGATGACGGCGAGGGATGCGAGTCCGAAGGTGGCGAGTTTGTTTTTCCGGAGGCGGAGCCAAGCGTCGTGCCAGAGGGAGTTGCCCTGTTCGACGGGTTCGTCGACGGGGGTGGGCCGCGGGGCGACGGGCGCGGGGCTGGTGAAGGACGTCATGGCGGACTCAGGATTCGAGACGGACTTTGGGGTTCATCCAAGCCTGGGCGATGTCGACGGCGAGGTTGAGGGCCATGATGAGGACGGCGTAGAGTATCACGGTTCCGAGTACGAGGGTATAGTCTCGATTGAAGGCGCTGTTGACGAATTCGCGGCCGATGCCGGGGATTTGGAAAATTGTTTCGATGACGAACGAGCCGGTGAGGATGCCGGCGACGGCGGGGCCGAGGAAGGAGACGACCGGGAGGAGTCCGCCGCGCAGGGCATGGCGGGTGACGACGCGGAATTCGGAGGCGCCCTTGGCGCGGGCGGTGCGGATGAAGTCCTGATTGAGCACTTCGAGGAG
>CAMCHO010000260.1 GCA_945874455.1 Opitutus sp. GAS368
GGCCACCTCAACCCACTTTCTGTGCAACCGATTTACTTACGCTCGTTAGTCTGCCGCGCCCTTGCGCCGGTTGTCGTCATGGTGGTGACCGTTGGTGCGACGGTGGCGCAGGCCGCCCTGCCTCCGGAAAAGCTCGCGCTCCTCCCACGAGCGTCGACTGCGCCGGTGGATTTCGCGCGGGACATCCAGCCGATCTTTGAGGCGAGTTGCGTGCAGTGCCATGGTCGCGGGAAGAACAAGGGTTTGTTCAGCGTCGAAACGCGGCAGGACTTTGTGGAGGGCGGGGAGACTGGCGTGGCGGCCGTTGCGGGGAAAAGCGCCGAGAGTCTCGTCGTGGCGATGATCTCCGGACTCAACCCCGACAGTGTGATGCCGAAGAAGGGTAAGCAGCTGACGACCGAGCAGGTGGCGATTTTTCGCGCGTGGATCGATCAAGGCATGCTCTGGCCGAACGAGATCACATTCCGCAAACACGAGCCGGCGAATCTGCGCTCGCGGGAGCTGGCGGAGATTGTGGTGCCGCCGTCGGCGACATTGGAAAACCCGATCGACCGCTTCGTGGACGCGAGTTTCTCGAAAAACCAGATCGCGTGGCCGAAGAGGGTTGATGATCGCACCTATGCCCGGCGCGTCTGGCTCGACACGATCGGACTGCTGCCGCCGACGGCGGAGCTGGAAGCGTTTGTCGCCGAGGTCGCCCCCGACAAGCGCGCGCGACTGGTGCAACGTCTGCTCGCCGACCACCAGCGCTACGCCGAGCACTGGTTGTCGTTTTGGAATGACCTCCTGCGAAACGATTATAAAGGCACCGGCTACATCGATGGCGGGCGCAAACCGATCACCGATTGGCTCTACACGGCGCTCGCGCGGAATCTGCCCTACAACGTGTTCGTCGCGGAGCTCGTCAATCCCGGCACCGAGTCCGAGGGCTTTGCCAACGGCATTACGTGGCGGGGCACCGTCAACGCCAGCATGGTGCCGCCGATGCAAGCGGCGCACAGCGTCGCGCAGGTGTTTCTCGGCGTGAATCTGAAGTGTGCCTCGTGCCACGACAGTTTTATCAACGAATACACGCTCAAAGATGCGTACGGTCTCGCGAGCATCTACGCCAATGGCCCGCTGGAAATCGCCGAGTGCGACAAACCCACCGGGCAGATCGGCAAGGTGAAATTTCTCTATGAGGAAATCGGTTTGATCGACGCGCGGGCCGACTCGGCCACGCGCAAACGCCAGCTCGCTGACGTGATCACGGGTCGCACGAACGGCCGCCTGCCGCGCACCATCGTCAACCGCGTGTGGCAGCGCTTCATGGGTTACGGCCTCGTCGAGCCCATCGACGAGATGGACCGGCCCGCGTGGTCGCCGGCGCTGATGGACTGGCTCGCGGAGGATCTCGCCGCGCATCGTTACGATTTGAAGCATACGATGGCCCGCATTCTGACCTCGCGCGCCTACCAACTCCCGGCGGTGAATGTCGGCGAGACAGAGGAGCATTTTATTTTTCGCGGTCCGGCGGTGCGGCGGCTGAGTGCCGAGCAATTTTCCGACGCGATCATGACCCTCGCGGGGATGAATTATCCGAAGGCCGATGCTAAATTGAACCGCGACCTCGCGCTCCAGCGGGGCAAGCTGGAGGTCTTGCCGCTGACGCCAAAATGGATCTGGGCGACGGCCAATGCGCACGTGAAGGCGACGCCGGCATCGGTGCTGTTTAAGCGTGTCGTGCCACTGGCTGCGGCGCCGACCGAAGCGTGGCTCACGATCGCGGCGGACAACAGCTACGCGGTTTCGATCAACGGCAAGAATGCCGCCTCGGCTTCGAAGCGGTCGAGCACCGGTGCCGATATTTACGACATTCGGGCGCATCTGAAAAAAGGCGACAATACGATCACGGTGACGGCGCTGAATTTTCTCCCGGAAGGTACGTCGCCGATTCCACGCGAGGCCGAGGCTGGCACGCCGGTGCCGCTCCCGCCAGACGCCGACAATCCCGCGGGCTTGATTCTCTACGCCCGCGTCAGGGCGGAGGGCGCCGTGATGGATTTTGTTTCGGATGACGCCTGGACGGCGGCGGTCGGGAAGGCGGCGCCGACGGCCGCGTGTGAACTCGGCGGAGTGGACCTCGCGCCGTGGCGCGTCGGCGGACACTTCCTCGAGCTCGCGGCTTCGCACAAGGACACGCTGGCGGTGGAGCGCGCCTCGCTGGTCGCGGCTGATCCGCTGATGGCGGCACTCGGCCGTCCGAATCGCGAGCAAATCATGACCGTGCGGCAGGGCACGGCCACGACGTTGCAGGCGCTCGAGCTGACGAACGGAAGCACGCTGGCGGTGCTGTTGAAAAAAGCGGCGGAAAAAATTCTGGCCGATGCTCCGGTGCGAACGAGCCCTGCGATGCTCGTCACGGGGCTCTACCGGCACGCGTTGAGTCGACCGCCGACGACGGTCGAGCTGTCGGCAGCCGCGCCGCTGGTGGGTTCGCCGGCGAGTTCCGAAGGCGTGCAGGATTTACTGTGGGCGCTGGCGATGCTGCCCGAGTTCCAACTGATCAAGTGAAATGACATTCACCTGGATCGCCACGCCGCGTTGCTTCTCGCGCTCACAAACTAGCGTCCCTCCGCCATGAACCTCCACCGACTCACCGCGCAGCATGATTTCCGCCGGGCCAACCCCGCACTCCGTTCGCGACGGGATTTTTTGAAAACGGCCTCGACGGCCACGCTGGCTGCGCTCGCTGCGGGTGCTCCGCGCTCGCTGTTCGCCGAACAGGTATTGGAGAAAATCGCGCCGACGGCGGACCGCGTGATCGTCCTCTGGATGGGCGGCGGTATGGCGCACACCGAGACCTTCGACCCGAAGCGCTACACCCCTTACGCGGCCGGCCTTGATCCGAATGAAGTGCTGAGCACGTTTCCCTCGATTCCCACGGCGGTTGATGGCGTCCGGTTTTCGGCGGGCCTTGAAAATCTCGCGTCGGTGATGGACCGCGGGACGCTCGTGCGCGGGATGCAGGCGGCGGACCTTGGGTTTATCTTGCACTCGCGTCACCAGTTCAACTGGCACACGGGCTACGTGCCGCCGCAGACGGTGGCGGCACCGCACCTCGGCGCGTGGATCGCGCGCACCCGCGGCCCGCTCGATCCGGCGATGCCGGCGTTCATTAACATCGGGCAACGTTTCGACCTCGGGGAAGGGGAGGAGCTGAAGGCGTTCACGACGGCCGGATTTCTCGGCAGCGAATATGGCCCCTTCAACGTCGCGTTTCCGGAGCAGGCCGCCGACGCCGTGCGCCCGCCGGCGGGGATGAGCCCGGGGCGGTTTGAGAACCGCGACGCATTTTACCGCAAGCTGCTCGAGGCGAGTCCGCTGGGGCGCGACGGGAGCGGTTACCAAAAGGAGTCGCTCCTGCGGGCGATGGACAATGCGCACCGGTTGCTGAGCTCGCCGTCGGCGAAGGCCTTCGACCTCGCGTTGGAACCCCTCGACCGCACGCGTAAATATTTCCCCGCGTTTGAACCCGGCATGCGCTTCGACGCGCCGCGCGACCGCTTCGGGGCAAAGTACGAAGAGAGCATGGTCGGTCGTTTTGGCCTCGGCTGTCTCCTCGCGCGGCGCTTATGCGAAGCCGGCGCGCGTTTTATCGAGGTGACGACGGAATACATTCCCTTTCTCAATTGGGACACGCACGAAAACGGCCACGCTCGCCTCGTGGGAATGAAGCAGATGATCGACGCGCCCATCGCGCAGCTGGTGCGCGACCTCGACGAGCGCGGGTTGCTCGACCGCACACTCGTCGTCGTTGCGAGCGAGTTCAGCCGCGACATGATGTTGGAAGGGAAACCGGAGAAAGCGGTGAAGGACCAGGTCGTGGTACCAACGGTGATCAACGACGAAAAATTCTACGGTATGCACCGGCATTTTACGGCGGCGGGCAGCGTGTTGCTGTTTGGCGGCGGGATGAAACGTGGGCACGTCCACGGCGTGACGGCTGACGAGCGGCCGTGTCGGACGATTAAGGATCCGGTGACGATCTCCGACCTGCACGCGACGATCTATCGCGCGATGGGCATTCCGCCCAACCACGGCTATGACGTGGAAAAGCGGCCCTTCTACGTGACGAGCGACGGCAAAGGAAAAGCGGTGCGGGAGTTGTTCGCGTAGTTAACGGTCGGATACGTTGATCGTGCCGCGGTGCAGGGTAAGGAAGAGTGGTGCCTGTTCCAGAGCGCATTGCCGGTGTCGGCGGGCGCCGGCGGATGGGCATTTTTCTGGAAGGTGGCTTTCGCGGCGTTGGCGTCGAGTTCCGGCGTCCGCTTGAGATTCTTTGCCAAATACTCGCCCACGCTTGTTTCAGCCGGACCTAGATTGCGCATTTTCAATTTCGATCGGTGGGTTGCGATTTCTTGGACCTAAAGGGACCCTCATTCCCGCAAATTTAGGCGCCGCAGGATTTTGATCCCCCCGCGACCCCTGCTCTTAAATCGGCTACGACCGCAGCGCCACGGGTGGCCCCAATACCTCACGCAGCACCATCGCGCGCCGCAAGCTGCGCGGATCACGCAAATCATGGTGCAGTTCGTTACTCACCAGATCACGGCGGGCGACGACAGCTTCGCCCTCGGCGACCACCGCCGCACGACGCTCCGCAAACACACGCTGCTCGTTCAACGATTGCAGCTCCAGCGCGAGCTGCTCTTGCCGCACCAACGAAGCCTCCCTCGTCTTGGTCGCGCTGGAGTGGGCGGTCTCGGCCTGCTGCGACGGCCCGGGCGGCTGCAAAGGCGGCGGCATTTCCAATTCGGGCGGTTCTGCAAGCGGCGGCGATCGGAATGACCGCTCCTCTTCCGGCTCCGGTAGGGTGGTGGGGGCGCTCAACTCCGGCGGGACCGCGTCGCCACGCCGCTCGGCGATCAACCTCCGAACCTTTTCACGCACCTGTTCATTCCGGATCTCGCTTTCGGCGTCGGTATCAGCCGCCGACAGCGCGGCCGGTTGTTGGGCTCGGCGCTGCGCGGCCGCTTGCTCCTCTGCCGCCTTGGCCGCGGCCTCCCGCTGGGAATTCAGCCAGAAGGCAATCGCCCCAGCGACGGCGATAATGACCTGAATATTATCGATGATCCATTTCATGTCGGGAAAAAGTTGAACGGATCACCCCCCGTTCGCCGAAGCGAACCTCGGGAGCGACGCGCCCGTCCGATCATTTTTTGCCCTCGGGCGTGGCGATACTTTGGCGCATCGCGGAGTCGGCCTGCACATTTTCCATCTTGTAGTAATCCATGACGCCCAGCCGACCGGAGCGAAACGCTTCAGCCATGGCTTTCGGCACTTCGGCCTGGGCGCGCACGACTTCGGCCTGCATCTCCTGTACGCGCGCTTTCATTTCCTGCTCGACGGCCACGGCTGCCGCCCGGCGAATTTCCGCCTGCGCCTGCGCGATGCTTTTGTTCGCCTCGGCCTGCGCTTCCTGGAGCTTCGCGCCCACGTTCTCGCCGACGTCCACGTCGGCGATGTCGATCGAAAGAATCTCGAACGCCGTGCCGACATCGAGGCCGCGCGCCAGCACTGTTTTTGAAATTCTATCCGGCGACTCAAGCACGATCTTGTAGGTTTCCGACGTGCCGATGGTGGAGACGATACCTTCGCCGACGCGCGCGATAATCGTCTCTTCTTTGGCGCCACCCACAAAGCGGTCGAGGTGGGTGCGCACGGTCACCCGGGCTTTTACTTTCACCTGGATACCGTCCTTGGCCACGCCGTCGATGGTCGTGCGGCCGCTCGCGGGATTCGGGCAATCAATCACTTTTGGATCGACGGAAGTGCGCACCGCTTCGAGCACGGATTTGCCCGATCCCTTGGTCGCGAGATCGATTGCACAGGCGCGGTCCCAGTCCAGCTCGATGCCGGCCTTGCGGGCGGCGATCAGCGCTTGGATCGTCGGCACCACATTGCCCCCGGCGAGAAAGTGCGCGGCGATCGTGTCGGTGGATAGCTCGATGCCGGCCTTCACCGCGGTGATGCGGGCGTCGACGACGAGATTGTAGGGCACGCCACCGAGGCGCATGCCGAGCAAGTTGGCAAAGCCCACGGGCGCGCCGTTGAGCTTGGCCTTCAGCCAAGTGTTGATGAAAGCGATGACGATAAAACCGATGATCAGCGCGGGCACGCCGATCAGCGCGAGGAGGAATAATGAAGGCATGGCAGGATTTAGGTT
>CAMCHO010000261.1 GCA_945874455.1 Opitutus sp. GAS368
CGGCTCACCGTCGCCGGCACGACGTTGGAAACGTTCACCGATGCCGACGGGAACTATCGACTCGCCGGCGTGCCCGCGGGCACGGCGCAGGTGCTCGCGTTTCGCACCGGCCTGTCGCCGAGCACGACGACTGTCACCATCGCCGCGGGCGGCATCGCCCAGCACACGATCAACTTGGCCGCAGCCGACGCCGTAACGTCAGGGAAATCCGGCGCCGCGGCGCCGGGCCCGGGCGTGGTCAAGCTCGATGCGTTTGTGGTCGGCATGACGAGTATGGACGGCTCCGCACTCGCCATCAACGAGCAGCGCTTCGCCGCTGAAATAAAAAACGTCGTTTCCGCCCAGGAATTCGGCCAAGTCGCCGAGGGCAACGTCGCCGAGTTGCTCAAATTCATGCCCGGCGTCTCCATCGACTACGGTGGCGGCAATGCCCGCAACATCTCCATCGGCGGCGCCCCGAGCGGCAACGTCCCCGTCACCGTCGGCGGCTTCGATCTCTCGAGCGCCGGCGTCGGCGGCACCGGTCGCGCCACCGCCCTCGACTTCGTCTCCATCAATAACGTCTCGCGCGTCGAGGTCCTCCACTCGCCCACCCCCGAATCGCCCGGCGCTGCCCTCGCTGGCTCCGTGAACATGGTCCCGCGCTCCGCTTTCGAACGCGCCCGCGCCGAGCTCCAGGGCAGCGTCTTCCTCATGACGCGCGACAACGACCGCCACTTCAACAAAACCCCCGGCCCCACCCACGAGCCGCGCCGCAAGGTCCACCCGGGTTTCGATTTCTCCTACTCCGTCCCCGTCAACAAACGCTTCGGCTTCGCCCTCTCCGCCAACCACGCCACGCAATTTTCCCCTCAAGATTTTGTGCAGCTCACGTGGCGCGGTGCCGGCTCGGCGACCAATGGCGCTGCCTTCCCCAACACCACTCCCGACAAACCCTACCTCAGCGATTTCGCCGTGCGCGACGACCTCAAGGAAACCGGTCGCACGTCCTTCGGCGCGAGCGTCGACTACCGTCTCACAGACCGCGACCGCCTCTCGTTTGCTTTTCAAGCCACGCAAAACTACGTCGATTTCTTCGCCCGTACGCTGACGTTCACCATCGGCCGCGTTCTCCCCGGCAACTTCTCGCCGACCTTCACGCACGGCGACCGCGGCACCGGCGCCGGGAACGTCACGACGCTCAACAACGCCATCAACCGCACCAATCGCACCACCATGCCGACCTTCACGTGGCGCCACACCGGCCCCGTGTGGAAAGCCGAGGGCGGCCTCGGCTTCTCGCGCTCCACCAACTCGGACCGCGATATCGATTTCGGTTTCTTCAACAACATGACCGCCGTGCGCAGCAATCTCACGATCGCGTTCGACGATATCTTCTACCTCCGCCCCGGTCGCATCACCGTCGCCGACGGCGTCACCGGCGCACCGCTCGACCCCTACCGCCTCGACACCAAGACCGTCGCCAACACCACGTCGAATCCCCGCGATTCCAGCGACCGCCGCCAAACCGCCTACGTCAACGCCGCCCGCGATTTCACGTGGCGAGTGCCCTTCACGCTCAAGGCCGGCCTCGATGTGCGCGTCTCCGAGCGCGACACCCGCGGCATGTCCACCACGTTTACGCACACCGGCACCGAGAGCGCTGCGCAGTTCATCGACCGCGATTTCTCCCAGCGCATCCCGCCGTTCGGCTTTCCCAAGATCGACTGGGTCAGCAACACCCAACTCTACGCCCACTCCGTCGCCGCGCCCACGCATTTCACCGTCGATTCCAACGCCCAGTATCGCTCCACCGTAAACAATTCCAAATACGCCGAGGAAACGATCTCCTCCGCCTTCCTCCGCGGCGACGCCGCCTTCCTCGACCGTCGCCTCAAAATCGTCACCGGCCTGCGTGCTGAGCAGACCAACGTCGAGGCCGCCGGCCCGCGCAGCGATCCCACACTCAACTTCCAGCGCAACTCCGCCGGAGGCTTCGTCCTCGGCGCCAATGGTCGCCCCGCGGCCATCGCGACCGACGCCCTAGCCATCTCGCGCCTCACCTTCCTCGAGCGCGGCCTCCTCGCCGAAAAGGAATACCTCCGCCTGTTCCCCAGTATCAACGCGAGCTATACGCTCCGCGAAAATCTCATCGCCCGCAGTGCCTACTACTGGTCCGTCGGTCGCCCCGATTTCAATCAATACGCCGGCGGCGTCACGCTCCCCGACACCTCCGCCGTTGCCAGCGTCAACAACCGCATCGCCGTCAACAACCCCGGTGTGAAGGCGTGGACCGCCAAGACCACCAAGGTCCGCCTCGAATATTACTTCGAGCGCGTCGGCCAGATTTCCCTCGGCGCCTTCCGCCGCGACTTCACGAATTTCTGGAACACCCGCGCCGCCGCCGCCACGCCTGAGCAGCTCGCCCTTTACGAACTCGATCCCGCCACCTACGGGGGCTTCGAAGTCTCCACGCAATACAACGTCCCCGGCATTCTCACGATGACCGGACTCGAATTCGACTACCGCCAGGCCCTGACGTTTCTCCCGCCCTGGGCCCGCGGCGTGCAGGTCTTCGCCAACGCCTCCTCCGTGCGCGCCACCGGCGAGGGCGCCGACAACTTCGCCGGCTTCATCCCGCGCACCGCGAGCTGGGGCGTCAGTCTCACCCGCGAAAAATACAACGTCCGGATGCACTGGAATTATCGCGGCCGCCAACGGCGCGGCCTCGTCGCCACCGGCAGTTCCATCGAGCCCGGTACTTACAACTGGGGCAACAAGCGCCTCTATATCGACGTGCTCGGCGAGTATAATCTCTCCCGCCGCTTCGCCCTCTTCGCCAATCTCCGCAATCTCAACGACGCCACCGAAGACTTCGAAATCGCCGGCCCCAGCACGCCCGCCCACGCCCAATTCCGCCAGCGCACCGACTTCGCCGCCCTCTGGACTTTCGGCCTCAAGGGCAAATTCTAAAAGTCGGGCAGGGTCTCCGACCCGCCCCCGCATCGCCCCCCTCTACGCCTCCACCCCATGCGCTCCTCTTTCCGCCTCCCCTTCTTTTCGTCTCTCCTTCTCCTCGTCATCCTGTCGTTCCTCACCGTCCCGCTCGCTGCGCAGCCCGCCACCGGTGCCATCGCGGGCCGGGTCGTCCACGCCACCACGGGACGTTACCTCGTCAACGTCCGCGTCACCGTCGAGGGCACCGCACTGGAAACGTTCACCGACGAACTCGGCGCCTATCGCTTCGCCGAGATCCCCGCCGGCAGCGTCACACTCATCGCCTTTTTCACCGGCCTCACTCCTTCCCGCACAACCATCATCGTGGTCGCCTGGCAAACTGCGACGCACGACGTGACGCTCGATTCCCTCCGCCTTGCTCCGACTTCCCCCACCACTTCGTCCCCCACCGCCCCCTCCGCCACCGAAGCCCTCAAACTCGCCGCCTTCGTCGTGGCCACCACGCGCGAGCTGGACGCCGCCGCGCTCGCGATCAATGAGCAACGCTTCGCCGCCAACGTGAAAAACGTCGTCTCCACCGACGAATTCGGCGCCGTCGCCGAGGGCAATGTGGGTGAGTTCCTCAAATTCCTGCCCGGCGTCTCCGTCGACTACGTCGGCGGCAACGCCCGCTCGATCTCCATCAACGGCGTCCCACCCGACAACGTGCCCGTCACCCTCGGCGGCCTCAGCATGGCTAGCTCCAGCGGCGACGGTGGTCGCGGTCGCTCGTTCAACATGGATTTCTTTTCCACCAACAATCTTTCGCGCGTCGAAATCGAATATTCGCCCACCCCCGAGTCTCCCGGCTCCGCCCTCGCCGGCACCGTGAATCTCGTCCCGCGCAGCGCCTTCGAACGCACCAAGCCGCTTTTCAACTACTCCGTCTCCGCGCTCATGCGGGACAACCATAAGAGCCTTCGCGCCACGCCCGGTCCGCGCGGCCACGCGACGAATAAGATCCGCCCCGGCGCCGATTTCAGCTACTCCGCACCGGTCAGTAAATCCTTCGGTTACACCGTGTCGGCCGGCTCCGCATCTCAATTCTCCCCGCAGGATACGCCCGTCGCACTCTGGCGCGGAGCCAGCGCCATCACCAACGGCGTCGCGTTTCCCCACACCACGCCCGACCTGCCCTACCTCTCGCGCTTCTCGTACGAGGACGGTGGAAAATTCACGACGCGTCTCTCCCTCGGCATTACGCTGGACTTCCGGGTCTCCCCTCACGACCGCATCTCCCTCGGTTTCCACGCCGCCCGCACGACCATCGGTTACTACAACAAATCCCTCGCCTTCCAGATCAACCAGGTCGATCCCGCCGGGTTCTCACTCACGTCCACGCGCAGTCGCACCGGCGCCGCCGAACTCATCCTCGCTACCGAGGGCCGCGAGCGCGTCAACAAGACCGCCATGCCCACCCTCTTCTGGTATCACCGCGGCCCCGTCTGGAAATTCGAGGCCGCCGGCACCTCCTCCTCCAACGTCAACAACCACGTCGACGTCCAGGTCGGACGCTTCTTCAACGCCACTTCCCGCCGCACCGGACTCACCATGGCGTTCGACGAAATCCAGCCCGACGACCCCGGCCGCCCCGCTCGCCTCACCATCACCGATGGCACCACCGGCGCCACCGGCGATCCTTACAGCCTCGCCTCTTACTCGCTCGCCACCGCCAACAGCACCGAGAGCGTCATCGCCGATCTCCGCCGCAACGCCTACGTCACCGCCAGCCGCGATTTCCGCGGCCCGGTTCCGTTCTCCCTAAAAAGCGGCGTCAACGGGCTCGTCTCCCAGCGCGACAACGCGTTCAACCAGCCGACCTACACCTTCGTCGGCGCTGATGGCCGCGCCAGCACTACGCCCGTCGGCAACGACGATTCCGCTGCGCGCTTTTTCGACTCGTCCGTCTCGCAGGAGACCGCACCGTTCGGCTTTCCACTCACCCAAAGAATCGGCAACGACCGCCTGTATCAGTTTTTCCAGTCCACGCCCGCGCAGTTCACCACGGTCCCCGCCACCACCTACATTTCCAACGTCAATAACTCGCGCTTCGCCCGCGAACGGATCGTCGCCGGATTCGTCCGCGGCGATGTCAGCTTCCTCGAAAATCGCCTCAAGCTGGTCGGCGGACTCCGCGCCGAGCAGACCAACCTCGACGGCGCTGGCCCGCTCAACGACCCCACCCGCAACTACCAGCGCGACGCCTCCGGCAAGATTCTCGCCGGCACCAACGGCCGCCCGCTGGCCATCACCTCCGACGCCCTCGCCTCCGCCCAGCTCACGCGCGTCTTCCGCGGCACGCAGGCGAGAAAGGAATACCTCACGCTCTTCCCGAGTCTCAACGCCAGCTACGCGCTGCGCGAAAATCTCACCGCTCGCGCCGCCTACTACCACTCCATCGGCCGCCCCAATTTCGATCTCTACACCGGCGGCGTCACGCTCCCCGACACTGAGTCGCCCGCCTCCCCAACCAATGTCACCACCGTCGCCAACATCGGCATCAAGCCCTGGTCCGCGCGCACCACAATGGTCCGCTTCGAATATTACTTCCCCGGCGTCGGCGTCCTCTCAGCCGGCGCTTTCCGCCGCGACTTCGAAAATTTCTTCGCCCAAAACAACGCCGCCGCGACGCCCGAATTTCTCTCGCTCTACGGCCTCGATCCCGCCGTTTACGGCAAATACGACGTCGCCACGCAGTATAATCTCTCCACGTCCACGCGCGTCGAGGGCTTCGATCTCAACTACAAACAAGCCCTCACGTTTCTCCCTCACTGGGCGCGCGGCATCCAAGTCTTCGGCAACCTCAGCCGCCAGCGCGTCACCGGCGCCGCCGCCGATTTCTTCTCCGGCTATCAACCGAAAGGCGCCAACGGGGGCATCAGCCTCACGCGCGCCCGCTACAACCTCCGCGTAAATTTTAACTACCAGGGCCAGCGGCGTCAGGGCCCGGTCACCGCGACCGGCACCGATCGCATCGGCCCCGCCATCTACACCTGGCGCGACGAGCGCCTTTACATCGACGTCCTCGGCGAGCTTTCCCTGCGCCGCAACCTCGCGTTCTTTTTCAACCTCCGCAACGTGAACGACCAGACCGAGCGCATCGTGATCTACGGTCCGCAAACGCCCGCCAGCGCCCGTTTCCGCCAATCCACCGACTTCGGCGCCCTCTGGACTTTTGGCGTCAAAGGCTCGTTCT
>CAMCHO010000262.1 GCA_945874455.1 Opitutus sp. GAS368
GTGCAAACCGGCTCGTCCGGCGTGAGTCTGCGCGGTCTCGGTGCCGGCTCGACCCTGGTGCTCGTCGATGGTCGGCGCGTCGCTCAATCGGGTGAGCGCAACCGCGGTTCCAACTCTGGCCAAGGCTTCGTCGACTTGAACACGATCCCACTCGGACTCGTCGAACGCGTGGAAATCATCACCGACGGGGCGTCGGCGCTCTACGGTTCCGATGCGGTCGCCGGAGTCATCAATATCGTGCTGAAAAAATCCTGGGTCGGCACCGAGGTAAACGGCTCCGTCAAAATGACCGCGCACGGCGGCGCGCGTGAGCGGCAAACGACCGTCACCACCGGCGTCGCGGGTCTGGGCGGCCGATTCCGCGGCACGCTGGCGTTTAACTATTACGACCGCGAGCCGCTCTTTGCCTCACAGCGCTCGTTCTCTAAAAATCCCGACTTCCGCACCACCGTCCAAGGTTACAACGCCACCACGGGTGCGCCGGTGTGGGGCACCGATCAACGCATCCAATGGGGCTATCCCGCTTCGGTGCAGGCGACGGCGGCGACGGGCTTTGTGGCGATTCCCGGCGTGCGCGTGTTGCTCGCGCCGGCCGGATCCGCCACGACGCCGGCGATCTCGGCGTTTGAGCGCCGCACGACTAATGACCCCGGCCAAATCGGCACCGCGATTCTGGCCCAAGGCCAGCGCATCACCAATCCCGCCTCTTCCCTCGAGCTCGTTGCCGCCGCGGAGCGCCGCGGTCTGACGGCTACGGGCTCCTACGAAGTGACCAAACAGATCGAGGCCTATGGCACCTACGGATTCAGCGACTCGCGCGGTTTCGCGAAGACGTTGCCGGTCTATGTCGCCAATGTCCCGGTCGCGGCGGCCAACAATCCGTTCGGCGAAGCGATCCAGTTCGGCATGATGCTCCCGCAGTGGGGGCAGCTCTCGCAGCAGACGAAAACCCAGACGCACAGCCTGACCGCCGGCGTACGCGGCAAGCTCGGCGAGACGTGGCGCTGGGATACGGGCTACCGCTGGCAGGATCAAAAATATCATTCGATTTCCCGCACGTTCAACGCGACGGCGTTCAACGCCCTCGCGAATAACAACGACGCGACCCAGCGCTTCAATCCCTTCATCGACGAGCGGGTAGTGGGCGCGGTGAATCAGGGCGCGTTGCTGGAGCAGACTGCGCTTTATCCGACGGTGGACGGTCGCTCGCTGCTCGACAGCGTCGATCTCACGGCCAACGGCGACGTCTACACAATCTGGGGCGGGCCGATTCGTGCGGCGTTCGGCGCGTCCTACGAAAAAGAGGACAGCAAGAACACCGCCGTGGCGTTTGCCGGCTTTCCGGTGGTGGCGACGCCGGCGAGCTATCGGGACGAGCGCATCAGCCGGGCGGCGTTTGGCGAGTTGCAGGTGCCGCTCGTCGGGAAACCGAATCGTTTGCCGCTCGTGTATCGGCTCGAGGCTAATTTTGCCGGTCGCTACGAGAGCCGCAGCGATGCGGAAAGCCACGGCGTGCCGAAGTATGGCGCGACCTGGTCGGCGTTTCGGTGGCTGTTGATCCGCGGCAGCTACTCCGAAGGTTACCGTCCGCCGAGCCTCACCGAAGATCGCCGCGTGACGACGAGCTCGACGTCCTCCCTGGCAGATCCGTCGCGGGGCAATCAGTCCTATCTGATGACGGTCGTGAATCGCTCCAATCCGAATTTGCAGGCTGAGACCTCAACCAACGAATTCTACGGCGCGGTGTTTGAGCCGCCGTTTGCGAAAGGTCTCTCGCTGCAGGTGAACTATTATCGCACCCAGCAAGAGAACGCGATCCAGTCGACGGCCACCTCCACGCTGCTGAACAATGAGTCGCTGTTTCCCGGAAATATTGTGCGCAACGCTCCGACTGCGGCTGACCTCGCGTCCGGTTTCAAGGGGCAGGTCAACACGCTCTACGTACAATACATCAACTACGGCGTGATCCTGAACGAGAGTATCGACTTCGGCGCCGAGTATCGGCTCCCGTGGGAAAGGCTCGGTCGTTGGCGGCTCAGCACCAATGCTGCGAAGACCATTAGGCAATCGCGCCAGCTCACCATCGGCCAGCCGCCGACCAACGATGTCGGCGACACCTATTCCAGCCCGCGCTGGAACATTGTTTCGACGCTTTACTGGAGCAACGGGCCGTGGACAGCTTCGTCGACGCTGAGCTACCTGAGCGGTTTCCGCTCTGATCGCGCGAGCATTTCGTCGAACCCGCTGTCGAATCTCCCCGCCATGCGCATGATCGATCTGCGCGCGTCGTATGAATTCAAGGACGGGGTGTGGCGGAAATACGGTCGCGGTCTGCGGGTCGGTGCCGGTATCGCCAACGTCACGGATCAAAATCCACCGTTCACGAATAACATCTATGGTTTCAATGGGGGCGTCTATGGCCGCTGGGCCTTTGGCCGCACCTATGAGTTTTCTTTCTCGCAGCCTTTCTAAGGCCTTCATGGCACCCAGCCTCCTCCGATTTTTATGAAGAAAATATCCTCTCGTGTTTTCCGCCTCGCTGCGGTCGGTCTGCTGCTCTCAGCCGGTGGCTGGGCGCAGACCGCAGCTCCCGCGGCCGCGCCAGCTGCCAAAGTCGCAGCGGCGGTAGCTACCCCCGCGGCCGCGCCGGCGAAGGTCGCCGTGCCGTTCCGCGAAGACTTCGCCAAGCTCAAGGCCGGTGAAGTGGTCCCGGATTTTTCCGTGCAAACGATCGCGGGTCAGTCGGCGAAGTTTAGCGATTACGCGGCGGGCAAGATCACGGTGTTTGGCCTCTGGGGCGCGAGCACCGGAGCGGCACCCCAGATCACGGCGCAATGGGAAAAACTCTCGAAAAAATATGCGGCGGCGGGCGTCGTTTTTCTCGGCATTGGCGGCTACGGCAGCCGCGAAGAATTTGACCAATGGCGTGCCAAGGCGGGCGAACCGATTTCCTTCCCATTGGCCTTCGATCCCCTCGGGAAATATCCGCTGGCAGCGAAGACGCGGGCGGAGATGACGCCCGAAGAACTGAAAGCCGAAGTCGCGCGCAGCCGGGAGTTTTTCTCTCGGTCGATTTCGCAGCAGCTCGGCGGGGTGATCGCCCCTTATCCGACGACCTTTGTCGTCGATGCCCAACGCAAACTCGTGGGTTGGTTCTCCGGCACGCAGCCCACCCACAATACCGCCCTCGGCAATCTGTTGCTGCGCGCCGGGGTGAAGCTCGCTCCGGAAGACATCCCAGAGCGCGTCTATACGCGTGAGGAAAGTAAGATCGCGGCCACCCCGGCCCCGGCGGTAGCGCCTACGGAAAAAATCGCGGTCGGGTCGGTCGCCCCGGATTTCACGACGATCGATCTGGCCGGCAAACCGGTGAAACTTTCCGATTTCCGCGGCAAAGTCGTCGTGCTCGATTTCTGGGCCACGTGGTGCGGACCGTGCATCGCCTCGATGCCGCACACCAACGATGTGGCCAACCGTTACAAAGATCAGGGTGTCGTCGTCTGGGGCTCCTGCACCAGCGACACGCGCGCGGCCTTTGAGAAATGGGTGAAGGCGAATCAGGAAAAATACTCGGGCTTCATTTTCTCGCACGATCCGGCGGAACGTCTGCCGACCAGAGCCTCGCAGAAGCTCTACGGCGTCACCGGTATCCCGCAGCAATTTGTGATCGACCGCGAGGGCAAGATTGCCGCGCTCGTCAACGGCTACTTGCCGGGCGAAGTCCTCCTCGACGCCGCGCTCGCTCAAGCCGGCATCAAGGTCGATCCCGCGATTTTGGCGAAAGCAGTCGTCGATCAACAGAAGCGCGAGGCCCTCAAATAGGCCCGCGTCTTCGCGGGAGAAGGGCGTGTGCGGTGTGGTTCAGGTGGCCTCGAGGTCATGGCCGATGCCGGCTTTCCCGGTGTAGGCCGCCGTGACCTCGTGCCGGACTGGTTCGGTTGCCCTGCCGGAGAGGCCCTGATGGGGGCGCACGCGGAGTGGGGGTTGCTCCGCGCGAGTGAGGGGATGCAACGTCGCCGACGACGGGTGCAGCGCGGCGTGCGTTGACCGCGGGTCGGTCGAGTGTTGGGCTGCGCACACTTCGCCCCTTCTGCATGATCTTACGTCGCTTGGTGTCGCTCGGTCTCCCTCGTCTCGTCACGGTATGGGCGTGCGTGCTGGTCGCGCTCGCGGGTTGTGCGGGGCCAACGGTGGCGCCGCCGGCTTACGACGGGAGTTCGCCGGGATCGGTCGGTGTCGTCGTGCCGGACACGCGGCCGGTGGATCCGGCGCGGGCGCAGAATGTGTTTGTGATGTTGTCCGGCGGGGTGAATCCCAGCTCGAACAACTATTCGCAATATTTGCAGGCGAAGGCCGTCACGACGTTTTGGGAACGTAACTATCCGCTCGATACGGTGTGGACGTTTTTCGGAGCGGGTAACATCGAGGGCCAGCCTCCGCTGCTCGGCGATGTGCGCCGTAGCCAAGAGCGCGACGGCCGCCCGGTGAACACCTGGCTCCCCGGCACGATCAGCCGCAACCGACCGGCGAAGCGCGAGGTGGTCTTGCGCGCCTTCCGCGAGGAAATTCTTCCGCGCGTGCGCGACGGGGGTACGGTGTATCTGTTTGTCGGTGACCACGGCTCCCAGCGCGGCACGGGTGACCGAGAGAGTATTATCGATCTGTGGACCTTGGCGCGCGACGCCACCAGCGAGCGCGGCTGGAAGACGGAGCGCGGCGAAGTACTCGGCGTGTCCGACCTGCGCAAGGTGCTCGCCGAGGGTTTGGGACGCGGTCGGGTCGTTTTCTGTATGACGCAGTGCCACAGTGGAGGCTTTCATCACCTCGCGGTGCCGCGGGAGCTGACGGCGAATCCGCGCTGGTTTACGCGGGTGCCCGGTTGGTGGAAACCCGCAGCGGCCAAAGGGGCGCCGGCGGATGTGCGGGCGGCCGGGTTTACGGCCACGGATGAATTTAATCTCGCGGCCGGTTGCGATCCCGATCCCGATCCGGAGAAATGGGCGGGCTACGAACGGTTCATGCCGGAAAGTTTGTTGGGGCTCGATCTGTTCACGCTCCAGCCGGCCGGGGAGCGCCGCGCGTCGTTTTACGAGGCGCATGTGGCGGCCACGCTCGTCGACCGCACGATCGACAAGCCTTATTCCACTTCCGAGCAATACCTCGAACGCTGGGCCCATCTGATCGAGACTCGGCTCGCGACGGAAGCAAATCTGAGCGAGGCGGTGAAGCGACAGGTAGCGGTGTATCAGCGGGCGGTGGACGGTGGCTGGAAAATATCGGCGGCGGACGCAGCTTTACGCGAGCGGCAGGAGTTATTCGGGCGTTTCACGCAGCGGATAGCCGACGAGAATCCTGCGTTGAAAAACCTAGTTTTCGGAGGCTCCCGTGCCCAGTTGGAGGCCGCGATGGCCCCACCGGCGCGCGCGGGACGCGGTCAGGCACAGTCCGGTCCCGCGTCGCAGGCGCCGGCGGCGCAACCCGTACCCGCGCCGGCACCGACCGAGGGCGGCGGACGTGGCCGTGGCCGAAACGCGCCGTCGCCAGAAGTCTTGAAACTTTGGAACGAGGCGGTGCGCCCAGCGTGGAAAGCGGCGGTGCTGACTGATCGCGTGACGGTGCTGCCGGTGGGGGCGCGGGGGTTTAAGAAATATCTGTTGGCGCAGGAGGCGAACGGGAAAGATTTTCTGTTCGCGAATGCGCGGGCGCTGGCGGACGAAGTATATTGGAAATCGGGATACGCTGATCCCTCGACGCTGGATCGGGCGAAGGCGGAGGCGGTGGTGCGTTGGGGCTTAGACCGGCGGCTCCAGATGCTCGCCTGGGCCAAGGCGTCGGACCAACCGACCGTGCGCGCGGCGGCCGAGGAAATCACGAAACGTCAGCCCGCGAGTCGGCGGGGTGGAGTGTCACAGGACGGGGCGAGAACAGCCCCGGCCACAAATGAGTCCACGCGGCCTTTGAGTCGAAAGACGGCGGCCGAGCGCGTGTTGTTCTACCGCCGCACGCTGGCGGCGTGGGCCTTTCTGCTCGCGCTGGACGAACGCCCGGCCCTCGCGCGCATCGCGGAATTGACCGCGCTGGAGCGCACGCCGCTGCCGC
>CAMCHO010000263.1 GCA_945874455.1 Opitutus sp. GAS368
GGCATCTCCGCCGATAGCTCCGATGGCGCCAACGGCACCTACTATGTCTCCATGCAGGAGGACGGCCTGCCCATCACCAACGCCAGTTTCGGCAACTACGGCGCCGGCTACTTCAACCGCCCCGACGCCACGCTCCAACGCGTCGAAGCCGTCCGCGGCGGCAGCGCCTCCATCACCTCGTCCAATTCTCCCGGCGGTGTCTTCAACTACATCTCGCGCCACGGCCCCGACCGCTTCGGCGGCGAAATTCGCACCCGCCTCGGTCTCGAAGGCCAGGGCTCCCCACAATACCGCAGCGATCTCACCGTGGGCGGCCCTCTCCCCGGCGCGCTCGGCGCGAAGGGCTGGGTCTACAACGTCGGCGGCTTCTACCGCTACGCCGAGGGCCACCGCCCGCCCTCCGGCTGGCCGATGAACGACGGCTTCAATCTCCGCGGCAACATCTTCAAAGACTACGGCCACGGCTCGATCAAACTCTACGGCAAATTCCTCGACGATCGAAACCACTGGTATGAATACCTCCTCGCGCGCAATCCCGAGGACCCCAAACAATACCCCGGCCTCAGCCGCTACAGCACCAATCTGCTCCCAAAAAGTTCGCACCAATTCCCGCGCGAAACCGACACCCAGTTCTCCACCTTCGACACCACGGACGCTGTCCGCTCACGCCAGCGCTACGTCGGCGCCGAGTGGAAACACGAGTTCGGCGACGGCTGGTCCGTCAACCACAACGTGAAATTCTCCCGCAATTGGGCCGACTGGAATTCCAGCGCCGGCATCACCCCGCGTTCGATCGATTGGCCGAATTTCTACAGCACCATGGCGATTCAGTTCAGCGGCGGCGGTACCGCTATCAACGGTCGCATCCCGGCCGGCCTCTACCGTTTCACCGATCGCTCGACCGGCGCCGTCCTCGCCGAGGTCACCTCCAACGGCGCCTTCACCGTCGCCGCCAACGCGCTCTCCAATCCCGGACTCGTCTTGCGCTTCTCGAATCTCCCCAACAACCAGATCCTCCCGAACGCGCTGTGGACCAACACCGGCCGCGTCGCCAACGAACACGTCAACGAAATCATGGAGAATCTCTCCATCACGAAAAAGTGGCGTAGCCACTCGTTCACCGCCGGCAGTTACTTCGGTTACGCCGGCATCTCTGACCGCCAGACGAGCGGCGGTCGCACCGCTTCGCCGCTCGTCGAGCAACCGCAGCCGCTCGCCCTCACGTGGATTCCCGCCACCGCCGCGAACGCCCCCGCCGGCACGCCTGCCGCCGTCCTCACCGCCGTCGCCGGTTTCGAAGGCAAGCCCGTGCTCCTCACCAACCCCGAGGGCTTCACCGCCCTCGGCGTCGGCTACACCCGCGACAAGGCCCTCGCCCGCCAAGTCGCAGTCTTCTTCGGTCACAAATGGGAACTCAGCCAGCGCCTCGGCTTCGACTGGGGTTTCCGCGGCGAACGCTACGCCGTCAAAGGCTTCAACCAAACCGGCACGCAAAACGCCCGCGGTAATTGGGACCCGACCTACGGCGGTCCGGACGGCAATGTGTTCACGATGGCCGACAACCGCTTTACCGGCCCCAATCCCACCGGCAAGTGGGACTTCGACAAAGACGTCCACAGCTTCTCGTGGTCCTCGGCCGCCAATTACGTCATCAATAACGAAAACTCGTTCTACGTCCGCTTCGCCGACGGCGAGAAGGCGCCCGACTACGGTTTCTTCCGCAACTACACGACGCAGTTTCGTATCAACAATCTGAAACCCCGCCCCCAATCAATCATGCAGGCCGAGCTCGGCTACCGCTGGAAACGCAAAGACCTCACCCTCACCGCCACCCCGTTCTGGACCCAGCTCAATAACGTCAACAGCAACCCGCAGGCGATCGAAGCCGACGGCGTCACCGCCTACTACCCCGACCCGATCTACAACGCCGTCACGTCCTACGGCCTCGAACTCGAAGCCGAGCTAAAAATCACGGATCGCTGGCGCCTCCGGTCCGTCTTCACGAAACAATATTCAACCAACACCGTGTGGAAAATCTTCGTCGCCGGCGTCAACGGCCGCGACGACGACAGCTACCTCGATTTCACCGGCAGAAAATCCGATAACAATCCCGACTTCATTCTCAATCAAACCCTCAGCTACCGGACGCCAAAGGTCTTCGCAAATATCTCGTGGAAACACATGGGCGAACGCGCCGGCAACGTCGCCAACGTGATCATCCTTCCCCGCTTCAACCAATTCGATTTCGGCACCGGTTACACCGTCTCCCGCCGCTGGTCCGTTAATCTCAACGTCAACAACCTCCTCGACAGCGAGGGCGTGATGACGTGGCGCGGCTGGGGCGTAAACCCCGGCGACCGCCAGAGCTACACCTCCCTCCCCACCACCGGCAAAGACACCATGCTCCAATACGTCCCCGTCCAACCCCGCGCCTACTTCCTCTCCTCCACCTACAAATTCTGAGCCTCGCCCCTACCCAAATTCTTCAAACGCTCATCCCCGCTCATCTGATCCGCGCAACCAACACCCCCGCATCGCCGATTAGGCGATGCCCGCACACTCCCACCACGCCCTCCCGCCTCCGAAAATTGAGCGAAGATTAGCGGTTCACCGCCGAACTCATCCCGTATTTCCAAAACTATGACACCCTCCCACTCGTTCCCCACCGGGCTCGCCCGCCTCGGCGCGCTGCTCCTCCTCGGCGCCACCGCGTTCGTCTTCGTCGGCCACGCCGCCGAAAATAAAAAAGCGGCAGCTCCGGCCTCCGAGCCTCCCGGCAAATCCGCCCGCGCCGCCATGGCCGCCCTCACCGTCGCCACCGATCCCTCCCAGCTCAAGGTCGCTCCCGGCTTCAAGGTCGAGCTCCTCTACACCGTTCCCAAAGAAGAGCAGGGCTCCTGGGTCGGGCTCACCCTCGACCACAAAGGCCGCCTTCTCGCCGCCGACCAATATGGGAGCCTTTATCGTATCACCCTCCCGGCCCTCGGCACCGCGGCCGGCACCAAGGTCGAGAAACTCGCCGTCACCCTCCCGGCCGTCGCGCCCTCGCCGGATTCTCCGCCCGCTTCCACGCCCAAACGCGCCCAAACCGCCGACGGCGCCGGCCCCACCATCGGTGCCCACGGCCTCCTCTACGCCTTCGACAGTCTCTACGTCATGGTCGGTGAAACGCCAAACAAACGCGGCCTCTGGCGCTTGCGCGACACCGACGGCGACGATCAGTTCGATAAATTCGAATTCCTTCGCGAGATGAAAGGCGGCGGCGAACACGGCCCCCACTCCCTCGCCCTCTCGCCCGACGGCAAGTCCATCTATTTCGCCAACGGCAACCACACCGACCTCCCCACCCGCATGGAAAAATCCCGCGCCGTCCGTTGGGACGAGGACCACCTCCTCCCGCGCATGTGGGACGCCCGCGGCCACGCCAAAAACAAATTCGCCCCCGGCGGCTACATCGGCCGCACCGATCCCGAAGGTAAAACCATGGAACTCTTCGCCCTCGGCTTCCGCAATCAGTTCGACCTCTCCTTCGATCAAAACGGCGAACTCTTCACCTACGACTCCGACATGGAGTGGGACCAGGGCTCCCCTTGGTATATTCCGAACCGCATCAATCACGTCGTCGACGGCGCCGACTACGGTTGGCGCTCCGGTGCCGGTCGCTGGCCCGACTACTACGCCGACAGCCTGCCCGCGACCCTGGACATCGGACCCGGCTCGCCCACCGGCACTGTTTTCGGCACCGGGGCAAAATTCCCCGCCAAGTATCAACACGCCCTCTTCGCCGCCGACTGGACCTACGGCACCCTCTACGCCATCCACCACCGCCCTGCTGGCGCCACCTTCATCGGCGAGAAAGAAGAGTTCGTATCAGGAAAACCCCTCCCGCTCACCGAGCTGATCATCAACCCGAACGACGGCGCCATGTATTTCGCCGTCGGCGGTCGCCGCACTCAGGCCGCCCTCTACCGCGTCACCTACACCGGCACCGAAAACACCGCTCCCACCAAGCCCGCCGCGCCGACTCCCGAGGCCAAACTCCGCCGCTCCCTCGAAGTCCTTCACGCCGCAGGCACCCGCCCCGAAGCCATCGCGACCCTCTGGCCGCACCTCTCGCACGCTGACCGCTTCGTGCGCACTGCCGCCCGCATCGCCCTCGAACACCAGCTCTCGGAAAACTGGGCCGAGCGCGCCCTCGCCGAAAAAAATCCCACCGCCTCCGTCGAAGCCCTCATTGCGCTCGCCCGCGTCGGACCAAAATATCTCCAGCCTCGCCTGATCGATTCCCTCTCCCGGCTCGACTTCGCGAAACAGCCCGCCGCCCTCCAACTCCCGCTCCTCCGCGCGTGGCAGCTCGCCTTCGCCCGGATGGGTAAACCGGATGCCGCCACCTGTGCCCGCCTCGCCGCCCAACTCGATCCGCTCTTCCCGCACGCTGACACCCTCGTAAACCGCGAACTCGTTTCCCTCCTGATCTATCTTGATTCCCCCACCGTCGTCGCGAAGACCGTCCCCCTCCTCCGCGTCGCGGAAAAGCCCGGCACCGCGCCTGAGGAACAGGCCACCCAAGCCCTCCTCGCCCGCAACGACAACTACGGCAAGGTCGTCAACAGCGTCACCGCCAGCCGTTCCGATCGCCAGCAGATCATCTACGCCTACAACCTCCGCCACGCCACCGTCGGTTGGACGCCCGCGCTCCGCCGCGAATACTTCTCGTGGTTCCCCCGCACCTCCGACTGGAAAGGCGGCAACAGCTTCACCGGCTTCATCCGCAACATCCGCTCCGAGTCCCTCGCCCACGTGGCCGACTCCGCCGAACGTAGCGCCCTCGACGAACGCTCGCGGGCCCCCGTCCACTCCATCGTCGCCGGTGCCGTCAGCCCCCAAGGACCGGGCCGCGCCTACACCGTAGCGGAGGCCACCGCGCTGATTTCCGGCAACCTCACCGGCCGCAATTTCGCGCAGGGCAAAGCCATGTTCGGTGCCACCGCCTGCATCGTCTGCCACCGCTTCGGCAGCGAGGGCACCGGTATCGGCCCCGACCTGACGGGCGCGGGCAGCCGTTACAGTATCAAAGACCTCATGGAAAACATCGTCGAACCCTCGAAAGTTATCAGCGACCAGTATGGCACCGAGCACTTCACCCTCACCGAAGGCGACCCTGTCATCGGCCGCATCGTCGGCGAAGCGGCTGGCCGGCTCTCCATCATGACCAACCCGTTCGCCCCCGATGAAGTGACGCGCGTCGAAGTCGCGAAAGTAAAATCCCGCAAAGACTATCCCGTCTCGATGATGCCCCCCGGCCTGATCAACGCCTTGAATCCTGAGGAACTCAAAGACCTCGTCGCCTACGTCCTCAGCGGCGGCAACGAGTCCGACAAAATGTTCAAGTAAGCCAGACTTCAGTCCGCCTCCGAACAGAGCGGCAGTTTCCCTTCCGCCGTATTTCCAGCGCAACCAAGCCCGGGCCCACCGCCCGGGCTTTTTTTTGCGCCCATCCGCCGCGCCAGGCCCCGTAGCCGCGAGCGCCAGCGAGTGGTCTGACCAGCAGCGAAACAAGCGAACGTCTCATCACCACGAACGTCCGGTTCCAATCGGGGCAGCCCCGCCAACCTCACGCACTCGCAATCGCCGCGATGACGAACTGGTTCAGACTTTCGCCCCGCGACATCGCCTTCAATGCAGCACGTTGGTGCAGTTCGGGCGACACGCGCACGACAAACTTACCGCTATAGGATTTGCCCGCCGTCGCCGCCGGCAGTGGCTTTCCGTCGCCCTCCAAAATCTCAACCCACTCCTCGGCAATTTTGCACAGCTTCTGATAGACCTCCGCCTCGTCATTACCGTGGCATCCACCGTGAAATAATCCCGGGCAACGACCCACGAAGCAGTTATCTTCGTCGGACCAAGTGACAATCTTGAGGTAGCGTGCGGCTTTGGCTTTTCGTTCGGCGGCTTTCATGGGTGGTTTCCTTCTTTGGTGACGGTGCGGATGGCTTCCTCAATGTCACGTTGCTGGTAGGGCTT
>CAMCHO010000264.1 GCA_945874455.1 Opitutus sp. GAS368
CGGAATGTCACCGGCGCGCGTGAGTTGTTGGACTCCGTGGTGAAGGCGCTGCCGCCCGGGCAGCTCGCGACGGTCGCTAAAAATCAAATCACAGTGCTCGGGACCAAACCGTAACCTGTGAGTTGAGGGACGGCGCTCGCCGACGTGCCCTTCGCGACGGGAAAATACGGCCTGGCGAAAAGCGCCATGGCTACGCGGGGGTGTTTATTGGCCGCATTCAACGGGGAGGGCCTTAGCGTCGCGAGTTTTCGATGGCGCGGGTGGCTGCCCTCATGCTCGGTGGAGTCCTGAATCTGCGGGAAAAAATCAGCGACCATGTCCGGCTCCGCGGCGCCCGACACTACCCGGAACGTTCCCACAGATTCAGGGCTCCGACGATGGCAGAAACTGATCCGGGCAGACCTGTTGGCAGAGGGCTGCACGCAACCACGGGCTGGAAAGTCCGTGGCTACGAAAATGGGCGGACCGGGTGGTCCGCCCGGCGGCATGGCGATAAGCGCCAGCCCTACACCGCTTGGTGCTGATGGTTGATTCGTGATGACGGATTGGCGTGCACGGAAACGGCTTTGCGAGGCCCTTGATGGAGGGCCGTGTCCAAGTCGTCCCGCCAATCTTTCCCTCTTTCTCTTGATCGTTCTCATTCGACATTCGTCAGGCCTCCGGCGCGGAGAGGCTTGTCGGCCGGAGAGAAAGATTAAGAGAACGAGGAACGAGAACGATGACTGGGCGCGTGACCGAATGGGACGCCGCCCAGCCCTTGATGGAGGGAGAACCAGATTTATTTGAGGACGGCGTCGAGCAGACGGTAGGCGGTTTCGCGCTGGGCGTCGGGGAAGTCGTGCTCGCTGTCGGGGTGGGCCACCGAGAGTTGGGTGGGGACACCATAGAGCGTGTAGACCTCGCGGGCGGCGGCGATGACGCGGTCGACGGATTGCCACTGGAAGTTGGTATCGCGGAGCGGGGCGTTGACGAAGACGGGGCGCGGGGCGAGGGCGCCGAGGATTTCGTGGAAGTCGAAGGGGATGGCGGTGAGGCGGCCCGTGTAGTTTAGCAGGCGCGGCATGTAGCGCTCCTGGCACCAGCCTTTGGCCGGGGCCCAGACGGCCGGGTTGCCGCCGTAGTAGTCGAGGTAGGAGTCGAAACCACAACTTGTCGCAACAACGGTGATACGCGGATCGAACACGGCGGTGTAGAGGGAATTGTGGCCGCCGAGGGAGTGGCCGACGGCGCCGAAGCCGGTGGTGCGTTTCACAAACGAGAGCGACTCGAGGACATCGAGGGCGCGGGTGTTATCCCAGATGGCCTTCATGGTGCCGCTCGCGTAGCCGAGGGCTTTGAGGTCGGGCGCGTAGCCGGCGAGGTGCGGATAGGCGGGCGCGATGGTGACGTAGCCGCGCGTGGCGAGTTCGCTGGCGTACTGGCGATTGGGTTTTCCGCCGAGTCCGACGACGACGCCGGCACCGGTGGTTTGGTCGGTGGGGTGGAGACAGAGGACGGCGGGAAATGGGCGGGCGGAGGCGGACGTGGCGGTGTTGTCGGCAAGTGCGGCTTTGGGGATGCAGAGAAAGGCGGGGGTGCGGCTGCCGGGTTCGGATTGGTAGGTGATCCGGCGGAGCACATAAGCGCCGCGGTCGATTTCCTCTTCGACGCGTACATCGAGGGGGACGCGTTTGAGTGACGTGGCTTCCGGGTAGGTGCCCATCACGGTCTCCATGCCGCGAACGATTTCAGCGCGACGCTGTGGCCACTCGGCGGTGGTGCGCACGGGCACGGTGGCACCCGAGGCGTCGCGGCGGAGCAGGAGATTTTCGCGCGGGAGGCGCGCGGGCTCGGCGGCGAGGGCGAAGGTTGAGAGAGCGAGGGTAGCGAGGACGCCGAGGGCGAGGGGCGCGAGGGCGAGGGGCGCGGTAGGCGGGAGAGGGTGACGTGCGGGGTGGGGCATGCGACAGCTTCGCGCAGACGCAGGCGTCGTTCCAAGCTTGAATCGGCGCGCGATGGGTGACGGCGCGCTCAGGGCTGGGGTAGATTTAAGGGGCGGAAACCAGCGGATGATATCAAAGTCCTTTGAAATCTGGACTTTTCGGTAGCCGCGAGCGCCAGCGAGTGGACGGATGACCACTCGCTGGCGCTCGTCGCTACGGGGGCTGATGCGGCGGACGTGAGGTCCACTCGCTGTTGATCGGCTTGCTGGCGCTCGCCGCTACGGGGGAGGATGCGGCGGACGTGAGGTCCACTCGGTGTTGATCGGCTTGCTGGCGCTCGCCGCTACGGGCGTGGATGCGGCGGACGTGAGGTCCACTCGCTCGCGCTCGCGGCTACGAGCGAAAGGGCGGCGACGGGCGGAGGGCGGCTGCGGGTCTGACTACAGTCCGGCCACTTCGAAGCCCTTTCGGTAGGTGCGGCGGACGTATTGGTTGGCGGACTTTTCGTTTTCGAAGGTCAGCTTGGCCGCGTTCCAGTTGAGGTTGGTCTGCGGGAAGCGGGCCGCGATGCTGCCGAGGAGCACCGCTTCCGTGAGCGGGCCGGCGTACCCGAAATGTGCGGACGGCTTGCCGGGGCCACCGACGATTGCTTCGGCCCAATCGGTCCAATGGTGGGTGCCGGCGACGTCGGGCAGCTTGTAGTCGGCGAACTTCACTTCGGGGAAGAGCTTCGGGGTCGCGATGTGCGGGATGAGCAAGATGCCTTCGGTGCCAATGATAATCGAACCCTGGTCGGGCTCGCTTTGCCGCTGTTTTTTTCCGGGGCGGCCGGTGTCGTCGACGGTGGTCGAGGAGAGCGGTTTGGTGGAAGCGATGAGGGCGCGAATCTCCGCCGGTGGGCGGGCGTCGCCGTCATACCACGTGACTGCGACGGTTTTATCGGCGGTGAAGGCGGTGCCGGGAAAGACGTAGCGGATGTTGGCGTTGATGGCCCAGTTCCATTGGTCAGGGGCCGGCCCGATTGAGCGCAGGGAGAGCGGGGCGGTGAGGGCGAGGGCTTTGAAGACGGGGTCAAAGATGTGGCAGCCCATGTCGCCGAAGGTGCCGGTGCCGAAGTCGAGGCGTTTGCGCCAATTGCCGGGGTGATAGTGGCCAGTGACGTACGGGCGCTCGGCGGCGGTGCCGAGCCAGAGATTCCAATCGAAGTTGGCGGGGAGGGGATCGGTGCGGGAGGGCGGGGCTCCGACGTCGCCCCATTTTTTATTACTCCACGTGTGCACCTCTTTCACTTTTCCGATCGCGCCGCCCTGCACGATGGCGACGGCTTGGCGGTAAACTTTTTGCGAGTGAATCTGGATGCCCATCTGCGTGACGAGGCCTTTTTCGCGCGCGATGGTGGTGAGCATACGCGTCTCGTAGATATTATGTGCGAGCGGCTTTTGGCCGTAGACGTGTTTGCCGAGCTGCATCGCGGAGTAGCCGATGGGCGCGTGCATGTGGTCGGGCACGGAGACGTTAACGGAGTCGATGTTCTTGGCCTCTTTGTCGAGGAGTTGGCGCCAGTCCTGATAGATACGGATGTCGGGATAGGCGGCTTTGACGTTGGCGACTTTGTTGAGATCGACATCGGCGACCGCGACGAGTTTTACGAAGGGATTGCCCATGATGGCCTGGATGTCGGACCACGCCATGCCGGACGCACCGAAGCTCGCGTGACGGAGAACTTTGCTGGGGGCGGCGGCGTGGGCGTTGCGGGCGAAGAAGGGAATCGCGAGGCCGGCGGCGGCGCCAGTGCCGAGGGTCTTGAGGAAAGTGCGGCGGGGGAGTTGGGGGGATTTCATGAGAGGGGGGCTGGGGGAGACGGGGGAGGCGGGGAGAGGGAGAGAGGGGGAGACGGGGAGACGGGGAGAGGGAGAGGCGGGGAGAGGGGGAGAGGGGGAGACTAGGAGAGGAGGAGAGGGGGAGACTGGGGAGGGGGATTTTGTGGTTACCGGCGCGGGGTTTGCAATCTTCGTGAGGGTCGGACCACTTGCTGGCGCTCGCGGCTACGAGGGAGGGCGGAGCACTCGCTCACGCTCGCGGCTGCGGGGGCGCTGGCGGGAAAATCAAAGGGGTTCGTTGATGACGGGGTTCGTGAGCGTGCCGATGTTTTCGATTTCGATGCTCACGGTGTCGCCGGCTTTCAGGAAAACGGGCGGCGTGCGGGCGAAGCCGACGCCGTGCGGCGTGCCGGTGAGAATCACGGTGCCGGGGAGGAGCGTCGTGCTGGCGCTCAGGAATTCGATGATCGCAGGGACATCGAAGATCATGTCGTCGGTATTCCAATCCTGCAGGGTGTCGCCGTTGAGGATCGTGCGGATTCGGAGGGAATTCGGATTGGGAATTTCGTCGCGGGTGACGAGCACGGGGCCGAGCGGCGCGAAGGTATCGAAGGTCTTGCCGCGGCACCACTGGCCACCGCCGCCGTTGCGCTGCCAGTCGCGGGCGGAGACATCGTTGGCGCAGGTGTAGCCGAGGACGTAGGTGAGGGCGTCGGCGCGGGAGACGTTTTTGCAACGCTTGCCAATGACGACGGCGAGTTCGCACTCGTAGTCCACGGACGTGCTCGGGAGCTTGACGGGGATTTCGATGGGGTCGCCGGGGTTTTGCGTGCAGGCGGGATTCTTCACGAAGAGCACGGGATACGGCGGAGGCGGCAGGTTGCTCTCGGCGGCGTGGCGTTTGTAGTTGAGGCCGATGCACGGGAGGAAGACGGGCACGACGGGGGCGAGGAGCTTGCCGGGGGTGACGACGCGGTCGGTGACACGGAAGTCGCCGTAGATATCGCCGGTGATTTCGCGAGCGGAGCCGTCGGGTTGGAGCGAGGCGTAGGCGGGTCCGGTGGGGGTGAGGTGGCGGATGATTTTCATGTGGATTTGGGAGAGGGAGATTTCGGCTTGCTGGCGCTCGCCGCTACGGGAAGCGGGTCGGCTTGCTGGCGCTCGCCGCTACGGGAACGCGTTCTTTTTTGAGAAGGGCGGATGGTTGGCCGCGGATGGTGATGACGATGGGTTCGGCCCGAGAGGCATAAACCCAGAAGCTCGTCCGTCGGCGAAATTGGGTAAGGGTGATGGTGCGCATGCGTCGTGCTAGAGGTGGTAGCGGCGAGCGCCAGCGAGCCGAATTAAGGCCAGTGGATCAATGAGGTAATTTTAGATTCTTGAGCGTCGCTCGCATTGACGGTGAATCCACTTGCTGGTGCTCGCGGCTAAGGGGCGAGGGCGGTTCAGGGATCGGTAGCGGCGAGCGCCAGCGAGCCGAAATCGAGGGTGCGAGCAGACGAGGAAGGCGCCGGCCGGCGCGGAGGGGAAACCTCAGTCGGACTTTTTGCCGGGCTTAGATTTGGGTGACTGGCGCGCAGCCCTGCGGGGAGTGATGCGAGACTCAGTTTTCGCCGGGTCCTTGGTCAGGGCCACGGGCGTGGCATCGAGATTGAGTAATTCCCACAGCTCCAACCCGCAGGCTTTGGCGAGTTTTTCGATGGTGGAGAGGCGGATGTCGCGCTTTCGGCCGGCCTCGACCGACTGGTAGTATTTGTAGCCGAGACCAGACTTTTCGGCGAACGCCTCCTGGGTCAGGCCACGGCCCTCCCGGAGTTGTTTTACGCGCGCCAGCAGGCGCTTAGCCGTGTCGTTTGCCACATTTAACTTTAGCGGCAGCCCGCTTGATCATACACCTTGGTAACGGCAGTGCGAGCTGGACACCCTACTAACGGCAGTGCGTAGTGCGGTCTTCATGCGCCCCACGTCTGCTCATCCGGGTCTAAAAGACTTTGACCATTTTCGCGCATGACCTTGGTCAAATCGAAGCAGCGTGTCGCCGATCACGGGGAGGTCTTCACGCCGGCGTGGATGGTCGAGGCGATGCTCGACTTGGTGAAGGGCGAGACGGAGCGCATTGATGCGCGTTTCCTCGAGCCGGCGTGCGGGGACGGTAACTTTCTCGTGCAGATTCTGCGGCGCAAACTCGCCGCCGTGGAACTCAAATACGGCAAGTCTGACTTCGAGCGGCGGCACTACGCGCTACTCGGTCTGATGTGCGTTTACGGGATC